>NZ_JBHSFY010000002.1:0-383712 GCF_042654045.1 Flavobacterium chungangensis | reverse complement strand
CCCGCCTCATTGGTATATCTGTAAACCCCTTTGCCTTTGCCTTCTAATGTTGTTAGCGTTTCATTGTCCTTTACTAATTTAGGAAGGTCAATTTCCTGATCGTTTCCGTTCGCATCTTTATAATAGAATTTTTCAGTGCTTGAATTATAGCTTACGTTTCCGCCTGTTACTTTGATCAATTCTTCCAGAATTCTTTTTACGTCAGGATCTGCTACAATCGTAGTGAAGTTTGAAGTTACATCCCCAACTACCTCAATGTCAACAGTATCGCCCGCCTCATTGGTGTATCTGTAAAGCCCTTTGCCTTTGCCTTCTAATTTTGTTACAGTTTCATTGTCCTGCACTAATTTAGGAAGGTCAATTTCCTGATCGTTTCCGTTCGCATCTTTATAATAGAATTTTTCAGTGCTTGAATTATAAGTTACGTTTCCGCCTGTCACTTTAATCAGCTGCTCCAGAATTTTTTTAACATCAGTATTATTAGCAATAGTACTGAAGTTTTTAATTACATCACCCACCACTTCAATGTCAACAGTATCTCCTGCTTCATTGGTATATCTATAAAGACCTCCGCCTTTATTTTCTATTGTTGTTAGCGTTTCATTGTCATGTATTAATTTAGGAATGTCAATTTCCTGATCTTTTCCATTGGCGTCCTTATAATAGAATTTTTCAGTGCTTGAATTATAAGTTACGTTTCCGCCTGTCACTTTGATCAGCTGCTCCAGAATTTTTTTAACGTCTTTATTATTGGTAATAGTGCTAAAGTTTTTGATTACATCGCCCACCACTTCAATATCAACCGTATCTCCCGCCTCATTGGTATACGTATAAAGACCTCCGCCTTTGTTTTCTAATGTTGTTAGCGTTTCATTCAGCTTTATAAGATTAGCAATATTGATTATTTTTACATTACCACTATTGTCTATATAAGTAAATTCGTTTGATACAGGATCATAAATTACGTTTCCCGTATTATTGTTTACATCACCCGAAATAAGGATTCTGTTCCATTTGTTATTAAACCAATAGTAATAACCCGGCTTAATATCTGTTGCAGTAGCGGTATTAAAAACCAGTAAGCTGTCTACATTACCATTTGTAATTGTCTTTGTATCTGTAGTACTTGTTAATGCCACTCTAGGGATAAGTATCCCTTTGTCTGTAGCAAAAACCTCTAACTGAGCAGAACGATTAGGACTTTGGGTTCCTACACCAACCTGAGCAAAAGCTCCAAAACCACCTAAAATAAATGCTAAAGGGAGTAATCTATTTTTCATAAATAATTTTTTACGGTTACTAAATGTTTCTTTTTCAAACATTCTATTTGAAGCCACAAATTTCAGATTAAGAATTATCCTACTTTACCCTTAAAAGTTTTTTGAGTTATAGATTAAGGTATATTATAACATAACTTTTAGATTTTATTTTGATTTATATAACTATAATTGAATAATGAAAGCGAGGAGTTAAGCCGAATTTTTACAAAAAAAAAAAAGAGGAAGTATGTCTCTTCCTCTTATATTAAACAGTGCAAAAAAATGGTTATTGCATAGAGATTACCTGCTTTATAATCCGATAAAAATTACTTCTACATAATTTCTAAATGCATCAGCGGGAGTGATCATAAAGGGATAAAAGGACATAATCATAAAATTAATTTCATCACCTGCTTTTAATTCGACAATTTGCGTCATGTGCGTATTAAAAAAAGCTCCGGTATATTCATACGTTTCCATAAGACTAACTTCGGCACCGTTTTTAGAATCATATACCCCAAAATACAATTGTCGGTCGCCCGGAACAGGTCCGTTAGTCAGATAAGAATGAAAATTAACCATGTATTTGCCTGAAACTTCTGCTTTGTATTTGTTGTTCTGACCTGCAGCCAGCGGAATAGCCATAAAATTATTGGCAGTCATAGTAAGGGTTGATGTTACCGAAAACGGAAATGTTTTATATAACGCATCCTGCACTCCGACATTGTTTCCCCAAGTTGCTGTACCGTTATTGTCGCTAATTAAAACCTTATTTAGCGCCTGGTTATTATCTGTTATTTTAAGCGCTCCCGTTTTGGAACCGTTTATTTCTAAAATATTGACAGCGTCTGTTGTAATTGTAGTGGGTTTTATCAATGCTCCGCCTAATTGCACCTTCCCGTCTGCCTGAGGACTGAGTACTCCTGGAATAGCCGTTACACCATTGTCTGCATTGTTAATGGTATTTAGGTTTAGCTGTATTTTTTCTCCATATGGAGTTACCACTGTCTTTTGCGCCATTAGTAAGCCACTTTGGACTAATACTATTATGTATATTATTTTCTTCATTTCTAAATCTATATCGCTGTTGGGTATTATGCTCCTAAAAATATTACTTCTACAGAATTTCTGGCAAATAAAGACTCGTATGCTCTTAACTCCCAAAACGGAAAAGAAGTGAGAATACGAAAGTCGATAACGTCTCCTGCTTTAAGATCTATTATTCGGGACAAATGGGTATTAAAATAATCTTCGGTATAGCCGTATTTTCTCTCTTCGCCAATTACGACGCCTGCTTTAAATATTTTAAAATCAAAAGCCTGAAAGCCGTAACATCCTGCTCCACAGTTGTTATAAAAGAAACTGTGAAATATAATCTGGTATTTTCCGTCTATTGCGGCCGTATAAGGCCCTACACCTGGAAGCGCATTCAAGGTATTGGGTACAATTGCATACTGACTATTTACGATAAAATGCTGATACAATGAATTTTGTGTACCATTATTTACCTGCCATGTTGCTGTTCCTGAGGCATTACTTACTAAGATTTTGCCTTTTGCTTCATTACCATCTGTAATTTTAATTGCCCCTACTGTAGCGCTATTAATTTCTAATAATGAAGCTGGAGCTGTTGTTATTGTGGTAGGTTTAATTAAAGCTCCTCCTAACTGTATGGTACCATTGGCTGTTACTCCGTTATCTCCCTTAACAAGAGGATTAATATTAACAGAAATCTTCTCGCCATACATGGTCACTACTGTTTTATTTTGTGCTGTTATTAGTCCGAACTGAACCAACAAAAGGAAATATAGTATCTTTTTCATTTCTTTATTCTTAACTTATTTTTTTTTGAATCGTTGACTGATAATTAGTTATTGTCTCTTAATTATCAGGTTCCCAGATAAATCACCTCAACCTGATTTCTTTCTGATAAAGTGCTCAATGCCAAAGAACTACCTGCCGAATAAAGAACAAAATCTATTACATCGCCTGCGTTCAGATCTATTACACGTGAGAGGTGTGTATTAAAATAAGTTTGTATATACGAATAGGTTTCATCCATATAAAGTTCTGTACTCCCTTTATAGACACCAAAGTAAAATGCTTTTACTCCCGCGGCTTGCGTATTGGTTAAAAAAGAATGAAATATAATTTGATATTTTCCTGTAACCGATGCGGTGAAACTGCCTACACCCGGTATTTTTTCTATACCATTGCCCCCCACAAGCATATTAAGTCCAGGAGATGCAGAAAATTTTGTATATAAAGATTTTTGCCCACCGGTATTTTTCTCCCAAGTACCTACTCCATTTGCATCGCTGATTAATACTCTGCCTTGGAGTTCATTGGTATCTGTAATTTTAATTGCACCTGTTTTGGCTCCTTTTATTTCGAGCAAATTAGCTGAAGTGGTTGTTATGGTAGTTGGCTGAATCAATTTTCCGCCAAGCTGTATTTTAGGTTGTGTACCCGTAGTATCTATGGCCAAACCATTGTTTGCTTTTGTAATGGGATTGGTATTTATATTTACTCTTTCTCCATTTGCTGTCACGATTTGCTTCATTTGAGCGAACGTCAAACCACTGCAGACAAGCAAAAATGCACATATTATTTTTTTCATTTTATAAATTTATTTACAATTGGATTTTCTCTTTTAACAACGTGCAAATTTACGATGACAAAAAAACCTTAAAGTGCTGTAAAAGACATCAGTGTATCAAAATAAGCTAATTTTTTCGGGCTTTATGGCAGCTAAATCTAGCTTTGCCATTTCTATTAATTCATAAATTGCACAAACAAAAAAGAGAAAGTATACACTTCCTCTTTTTCAAAATATTCTGATCTTATTTTACAGCATAATTAATATGCATAATCAATCATGATATTATCCCCTGCTGCTAACCCGTACCAACCATTAAATTGTGGAACATAAAACAAATCATTACCAGAAAGGGTAAAAGCCCTTTTATCAATTTTAACACCATTAATATAAACTTTAATTGTAGCTAAATTTGATGGTGTATTTGCCAGCGTAAATTTGGTTTGAGATAATGTTGATGAAAATTCTTCTTCTACCTGTTGCGGAATAAGAGCATTTACTATGTATGGATCTGCAGCCGTTCCTGTTCCAGTTACGGTAACATTTTTTCCTTGTGTTGTAACACCACCTATACCGTTTGCTCCTGTTGCTCCTGTTGCGCCTTCTGCACCCGTTGCTCCAGTTGCTCCAACTGCTCCCGTCGCTCCTGTTGCGCCTTCAGCACCCGTTGCTCCCGTAGCTCCAACTGCTCCCGTCGCTCCTGTTGCGCCTTCAGCACCCGTTGCTCCCGTTGCTCCTACTGCTCCAGTTGCTCCTGTTGCGCCTTCAGCACCCGTTGCTCCTGTTGCTCCTACTGCTCCAGTTGCTCCTGTTGCGCCTTCTGCACCCGTTGCTCCCGTAGCTCCAACTGCTCCCGTCGCTCCTGTTGCGCCTTCAGCACCCGTTGCTCCCGTTGCTCCAACTGCTCCCGTCGCTCCTGTTGCTCCCGTTGCTCCAACTGCTCCCGTAGCTCCAACTGCTCCCGTCGCTCCTGTTGCGCCTTCAGCACCCGTTGCTCCAGTTGCTCCTACTGCTCCTGTCGCTCCTGTTGCGCCTTCAGCACCCGTTGCTCCTGTAGCTCCTACTGCTCCTGTTGCGCCTTCAGCACCCGTTGCTCCCGTAGCTCCTACTGCTCCCGTTGCTCCTGTTGCGCCTTCAGCACCCGTTGCTCCCGTAGCTCCAACTGCTCCCGTCGCTCCTGTTGCGCCTTGTGCACCAGTTGCTCCCGTAGCTCCAACTGCTCCCGTCGCTCCTGTTGCGCCTTCAGCACCCGTTGCTCCAGTTGCTCCTACTGCTCCCGTCGCTCCAGTTGCGCCTTCAGCTCCAGTTGCTCCCGTAGCTCCTGTTGCGCCTTCAGCACCCGTTGCTCCAGTTGCTCCTACTGCTCCCGTCGCTCCTGTTGCGCCTTCTGCACCCGTTGCTCCTGTTGCTCCTACCGCTCCCGTCGCTCCCGTAGCTCCAACTGCGCCAGTTGCTCCTGTTGCGCCTTCTGCACCCGTTGCTCCCGTAGCTCCAACTGCGCCAGTTGCTCCTGTTGCGCCTTCAGCACCCGTTGCTCCAGTTGCTCCTACTGCTCCCGTCGCTCCTGTTGCGCCTTCTGCACCCGTTGCTCCAGTTGCTCCTACTGCTCCCGTCGCTCCTGTTGCGCCTTCTGCACCCGTTGCTCCTGTTGCTCCTACCGCTCCCGTCGCTCCCGTAGCTCCAACTGCGCCAGTTGCTCCTGTTGCGCCTTCTGCACCCGTTGCTCCCGTAGCTCCAACTGCGCCAGTTGCTCCTGTTGCGCCTTCTGCACCCGTTGCTCCAGTTGCTCCTATTGCGCCTGTTGCCCCTGTAGCTCCTATTGCTCCCGTTGCCCCTGTAGCTCCTATTGCTCCCGTTGCTCCTGTAGCTCCTATTGCTCCTGTAGCTCCAATTGCACCTGTTGCTCCTGTAGCTCCTATTGCTCCCGTTGCTCCTGTAGCTCCTATTGCACCTGTTGCCCCTGTAGCTCCTACTGCGCCAGTTGCCCCTGTAGCTCCTATTGCTCCCGTTGCTCCTGTAGCTCCTATTGCGCCTGTTGCCCCTGTAGCTCCTACTGCGCCAGTTGCCCCTGTAGCTCCCGTTGCTCCTGTTGCACCCGTCGCTCCTTTAGCTCCAACTGCTCCTGTTGCGCCTTTTATGTTTCCTAAATCAGTTGTCGTGCCATCTGTATATTTAATAATAAGGTTTCCGGTAGCAGGATCAATTGTAGTAGTAGTAATACCTTTACCATCTCTACCATTTATCTTTGTCCATGTACCATTTGAATTCTGAACATACACATCATTCGTCAGATAATCCGTATAGACCAATATATCTTTACCCGGATAACCAGGAGTTCCTTGTGGTCCAGGCGCTCCATTACCGCCACCTGCTTCTGCTGTACCTCCATTTGCTTCTTCCGAAAGAGCCATTCTTTGCCACTTATTAATATACCAATAGTAATAACCTGGTGTAATATCAGCAATCGTTGCTGTATTAAATACCAGTAAGCTGTTAACATTTCCGTTTTTAATAGTAGTTGCATCTGTAGAACTTGTCAGTGCCACTCTCGGAAATAAAACCCCCTTATCGTTCGAAACAACTTCGAGCTGTGTAGATTTATTAGGATTAAGGGTTCCTACTCCAACCTGAGAATAGGCACTGTAACCACCTAACACCAGTAATAATGGTAAAATTTTACTCTTCATAAAATGAACTTTAATGATTTTTATAATTTTTATTTTATTGTTTTTAGATATAAAAATCATTCATACGTAGATTAATACACCCAATCAATTCACAAATTCAATTGTATTTTTGATGGTGCAAATTTCTTTCAGATTTCAAATTATTTTTACCACTAGAAGTTTTTAAACCTATAGATTAGGACATTTCTTTTATTCTAACTGACAGACTTTTAATTAAATAGCCCTTTTTATTGATTATTAACAACATAACACTACATAATATCATAAAAAAAACCGACTTATAGTCGGTTTTGGCAATATCTTGTTTTATTTTGTTTTTACTTTTTTGAGGAATTATTTTCTATTAACTGTCTGAGTTCCTGTATATCTTTTTGCTGTTGGTTAATTTGAAGCTGTAATTTATCAATCTGCGCCTGCTGCTCCTGAACGGCTTTGACCAGCGGCACCACAAAGTCTGAATAACGAAGACTGTAAAAGTCATTGTCATTTTTAGGTTTTACAATACCATTAAACTCATACCCAATACTATTTGCAGCTGTTTCTACTTCCTGTGCAATAAATCCAGTTTGTAAATCTGTGGTTCCTTTCTTCATCTTATAAGTTACTGGGCGAAGTTTGCTTATAAAATTTAAACCGTACGTACTGGTTACAATATCTTTTTTTAAACGTAGGTCTGATGGGTTTGACCAAGCTACCTGACCTCCAATACTGGTCATATTTATATTTCCTATTTGTACGGTATTAGAACCTCTTCCTGTGGCATTGTATCCAATAACAATTTGATTGGTTTCATTATCACTCAAAGGACTTGAGCGATTTCCTATAAAAATTGATCTGTTTACAGTAAAAACCCCTCCTGTGCTACAACTGAAGGATCCAATACCTATATTTTCACTTCCTGCTCCCAAATACAAGGAACTGTAACCAATTCCAACATTATCTTCGCCAGAAGGATTATATTGTAAAGCTGAAGTACCAACTGCTGTATTATATCTTCCATTAAGGTTATTAAAAAGAGACAAATATCCAATCGATACGTTTGCAACTCCTGTATCATTAAAATAAAGAGATCTAGTACCCATACTTACATTTCCATAAACATATGCCGCTTGTGAATTATTTACTTGTGACAATCTGCCGAAAGCACAATTATCGGTACCGTAAGCATTTGATTCTACACCAAAGGTGGTATTAAGTCCTAATTGGCCACTTAAAATATTATCTCTTTTAAAAATTAAGTCAACATCATCTGTTGTACCTAAAAAGTTAGTTGATGACGAGGTTCCTGCATTTCCTGTTATACTCCAGTTATTTGTATTTAATGCTGTTGCGGTTACTGTTTTTAAGACTCCTGTAGCAGGATCGCTCACTATTATATTATCTGTTGCAGTTCCTGCTTGTAAACCCGAAATAGCTAAAGAATTGGCTGCCGTTGTGGTTAATGTTGTGGGCTGAACCAGTGATCCGCCCAATTGCACATTACCATTAACCGCTGTTAATCCGTTATCCGCTGCAATTAGTATTGGTATTGCTGGTGCCGAAGCTACACCATTAACGGTAGAAATTAAATTGCCATTTGTGGCCTCTAATACATTTGAGTTTATAATATTTACATTGGTACCTGTAACACCATTTACAGTAGTGTTTAAATTATTTGCGGTTGAAGTATTTGATACTGTTGTTGCCGGTATTGATGGGGTATCTACTTTATAAGGATCTGTTGCTGTACCTGAGCCGCTTACCGTGGTATTAGTCCCGTCTACAATTAAACCAATTCCACCCTGGGGTCCTTGCGGGCCTATCGGGCCTTGTATTCCCTGAGGACCTTCAGCTCCATTTGCTCCGGTATTACCCTGAACTCCCTGAATACCTTGCGGGCCTTCTGGTCCCTGCGGACCTGTCTGCCCAGTTAATTGCAGTAGATTGGATATACCTTTTTCATCTTTGTAGGTTAATTCATTTGTAGTGGCATTATAAGTTAGCGTCGTTAAAGTTTCATTAAACATGACAGGGTCGCTTTGCAAAACTATCCTAACCCATTTTGTGCCTTGCCAGTAATAAAATCCTGGAGTCACATCATTTACAGTTGCTGTATTGTAAACCAATAAACTATTGGCAACATTTCCCGCAACGGGACTCTGATTTGTAGTTTGCACTAATGGCAATCGAGGAACGAGTAATCCTTTATTTAACGAAGTTATGTCTAATTGCGCTGAATTATCGGGATTAAGAGTTCCTATACCCACCTGAGCATGAGATAAAATACTTATTCCAAGTAGCATGAATACAACAAATACCTTTTTGAATTGTAATTTTCCTTTCATTTTGTATAAGATTAAATTTGACCGAAGTGCTATACCAGCAGATATTCTTTATTCTTAATTCTTTATTCTTCATTCTTAATTCTAATTCTTTATTCTTTATTCTTTATTCTTTATTCCTAATACTTAATACTTAATACTTAATACTTAATACTTAATACTTAATACTTAATACTTAATTCTTAATACTTAATTCTTAATACTTAATACTTAATACTTAATACTTAATACTTAATTCTTAATACTTAATATATTATCTTCCAACGTCTTAAACAGTTAAGGATTATCAACATAGAGATAACCTGCAGCTTCTATGCTTTTTCCACTTTTATTATACTTTAATGTATAGAAATAAGTTCCTGTTGGAAGTCTTTCTCCTCTTTTATAAGTGGCACGTCCGTCAGAATATCCTTTGAACATAATATCACTTTCATTATAAGAATCTGCGCTATATACTTTTACGCCCCAACGATTATAAATTTCTACTGTATTATCTGGATATTTATCTATTCCTTTTATATGGAATGTGTCATTTATATTATCTCCGTTTGGCGAAATGGCATTGTATATAATCAAATCGCTAGGCTCTGGAGTTGTTTTTTTAACTATTGCCATGGTAAAAATTCCATAACCTCCCACTTGAGCTGTTAGCAATTTTGAATAGTCCTGATTTGTAGCTGAATCACTAAGCATGCCGCCATCGTTAACCCATTTTTTAGCAGTATCATCCCAACGAACAATAGCAAGTTCTGTATCTGGATTTTCATCAAAAAAAATAGAGGGTGTTGTAGTAGTGCTCAATGTCAGACTTAAAACAATTTTTTCTGTCCCTAGATTTTGAACTATTTCCCAGTACTCGGCATTATTGATTGTTATAATACTCTCGTCTTTACTGGTATGAGGATAGAGAAATCCTGAGTTTTTGAAAAAATATTGAGAAGTATACGCTGTACCTGCAGAGGAAGCCGACTCATAAAAAGCAGGTCTGAAAAATAATGCGTCACCAACTGGAAACTCAAACGGCTGATCTACATTGTTTTCTGTTTTTCCGTCTACGAAACTTTGGTTTCCCACTTTGGTATGAAAAGCATCTTCTTTAAAAACTACTAAACCGCCATAATCATCAGCATTTATTATTCCTTTATTAAATTCGGCCAGTTTACCTACTGTAAGTGTAGCCGATAAATGAAATGGAACGGCTGAAGCAGCATTTTCAAATACTACATTCTGAAAATCGGATGGTTTTGCACCTTCTATAATTTGCTCTGTTGTACCTCTAAAATTTGTTTTTCCGTTTTCAGAATTAGTGTAGGAAACAATTCCATCATTATCCCAGTTTTCAAAAATATGCACATCTCCATCATTGATGAAATTGCCTACAGAAGTGTTTTTGTAATCAAAATAAATAGATACCATTGTATTTTTATTTACTTTGAAATCTCCATTATTTAAAAATTGAGCATAACCATCCCAACCAATTAAGAAACTTATGACCGTTGTTGTGATGTAAATCGATTTGCTATTCTTCATAATCAATGTAGTTTATATGAAAAAAAATATTCGATTTAGCCTCTACAGCTCCCGTTTGATTTTTTTTCAGCATGACAAGAAATACAGGGTAAAAACAATTCAATATAATTAGCTCGTAATTATAATTTATTTAAAAAAGGACAAAATATGAAATCTAAAAGGAGCCGTACTAACGAATATCTGTTCTTAATTCAGGCTTATAAATTATTGCAAAGACTGCTTTGATTACTTAAATTTTAATGCTTATTGGTGTATAAAAGGGTATAGACAGCATTTAAAAACAATACAAATATACTGTATTTCAACACATTAACAAATTATATATTTCTTTTTAGACAGCTATTAATAAAAAAAGTGAGAAGATAAAAAATCTCCCCACTTGTAATAAATTATTTAAAAAACCAAAATGTAAATATGCCCAAAAACAACTACCCAATCCAAACGGCATTTACAGTTGCAAATATCATGCTTATAAGATGATTAAACACCCCCCTAGAAGTTTTTAAAATTGTATTATAAGGCATTTTAAGTTTTCTAAGCTTTTATCATTCAAAACTGGAATTGCCTTCAATTATGCCCCAAAAGGCAAAGGCCGTTTTGATAAAAACAGAAAAAAAGGAGGTTAACGACTTGTTTTTTGATGCTATAATTCTATAAATAAAACGATTTATTACTTTTTTAAATTTTTTCTTTATACTATTTTTTTAGCAATCACAGAGCCGTAATAATAAATTCGCTTCGTCTGTTGGCTTGATGTTCTGCTTCAGTACATGGAACACCGTCTGCGCATTTATTTACAAGTTCGGTTTCGCCATAGCCTTTTCCGGTTAATCGGTTAGGCGCAATTCCGTTTTTAATCAGCCACTGGATGGTCGATTTGGCTCTTCTATCCGATAAGGCTTCGTTGTACTGGTGCGATGCCCTGCTGTCTGTATGCGAGCGGATATCCAGCTTCATGCTTGGATTATCGTTTAAGACAGCGAGTATTTTTTCCAGATCCAACGCTGCTTCTGTTCTAATGTTAGATTTATCCAAATCAAAATAAATCATTTTGATTCCGAAACATTTTCCTAAATCATCGCCCACAGTAACCTTACAGGTTGATTTTTCAAGCGCAATCGGAAGATTGGTTTTGCCGCTTGTCTTGTCTATAGTTATATTTACTTCTTTTGTAGCAAATTCTGGCTTTTCTGCTCTTACGAAATAGGTTTTTCCGCATTCAACATCAAAGTTGTATAATCCGGAACCATCTGCAACAGCAGAATTTTTAAGATTCATCTGGTCATCATACAAAGTGACTTTTGCTCCAGGAAGTGCAAGTCCTGTTTCTGCATCTGATATTATTCCGTACAGCTGCTGGATGCATTTAAGCCTTCTGGTTTCTAAGAACCTGTAGATGTCATCAGAACCCTGTCCGCCATCTTTGTTGGAAGTGAAAAACCCTCTTCTGGTTTCAGTATCAATAATGTAAGCGAAATCATCTTTTGGAGAATTGACATCTGCCCCAACATTCTGAATGTTGCTCACTTTTCCATTATTGTCAATATTGGCGACAAAAACATCCAATCCTCCCAGACCCGGATGTCCGTCAGACGAAAAATAAATCTCGTTTTCAGAAGTTAAATAAGGATACGTTTCTTTTCCTTCTGTATTAATCTTGTTTCCGAGATTTTGCGGAGGACCAAAGCCGCCATTTGAATTTATAGTTACTTTATACAAATCGGACTCTCCAAAAGATCCCGGCATATCGGAAGCAAAATACAGCGTTTTCTCGTCTGGGCTCAAAGCCGGATGGGCTGTGCTGTAGTTATTGCTGTTGAAGGGAAACTCGGCAATGTTGGTCCATTTGCCGTCTTTTCCCAGTTCTGCTTTATAAAGCTTGATTAAAGTGACTCTGCTTTCGTCCTTGCCTTTTTTGCCGTCAATATAGTTGTTTCTGGTAAAATAGACTGTTTTTCCGTCTTTTGTAAAAACAGGAGAAGCTTCGTGAAATTTGGTATTAATAGCCGATTTAAATTTATTCACTTTTGATGCGGTTCCCGTTGCGGGGTTCAGATCGGCATTATAAATATTGGTGAAATATTCTCCTGTCCATTTGTGTTTGCGCTGCACAAAATTTCCCGTATCTCTGGCAGATGCAAAATAAACTTTGTTATTATAGACAAATGATCCGTAATCGGAGTATTGGCTGTTAATGCCCGCGTCTTCTATCTGGTACCTCCCAGAATTTGCTTTAATCTGGTCCAGATAGTTTAGATCTTCTCTATAGAGCTTTCCTCTGCTGTCATTTTTTGAGACGGCATTGAATTCCTCCAAAAGCTTATTGGCTTTGGCGATATCTCCAGCCGATTTTAAAGATTGCGCGTATCTAAAATAGTATTCCGGCTCAGGATTTGGATTCATGGCAAACAATTCGCCATACCATTTTGCCGCGTTCTGGAAATCTGAGTTAAAATAATAGGCATTTCCCAGTTTTTTAAACATGTCTTCAGATTTGTAGCCTTTGGCCGCAACTTTTTCATAAGTCTTTATCGCATCGACATAGGCGTAGCTGTCATACTGTTTATTTCCAGAATTGATCTTTGTCTGCTGTGCATGCAAATCAGATGAAAAACAAGCTATAATTGTAAAGAGAAGTAGTATAGAATTTTTCATGATGCCTTATTTTTAGAAGAAACGAGGGGTTGTAATTCTACTTTTGTTAGAAAAGAATTCATAGCGCAGGAAGATCTCGTGCGAACCTGAATTGTAGTTTCTTAATCTGGTCGTCTCATTATCATAGCCATAGCCAATATAGAGCCCCTGTGTAATCTGGAATCCGGCCATGGCACTTATCGCTGCATCCCATCTGTATGCTACGCCGAGAGTCAGCTTTTCAAAGAATAAGAAATTAGCCGAAACATCCAGCTGAAGGGGCGCTCCCTCAACCATTTTGGTTAAAACAGCCGGTTTAAACTTTACTTCTTGGGAAAAATCAAAAACATATCCCCCCATTAGATAATAATTGATTTTGTCTTTATAGATCGCAACATCATTATCATCATAACGGTTGGTCTGAATAAAATTCGGAACCGAAAATCCGATATATCCTTTTGGGGAATGCCAGTAGATACCTGCTCCAATATTTGGAGAAAAATCATTATCCAGGTTTTGAAACTGAGGATCGCCCTGATCTGCAGGATTTAGCTTGCTTACATCTAAATTGAAGATATCTGCCGTTCCTTTTATCCCAAATGAGAGTTTTCCAGTATCTGAAGTAGGCACCGTATAAGAAAGATCGACTGAAAACTGGTTCTCTGTTGTGGGGCCTATTTTGTCATTGACCAAAGACACTCCTAGCCCAATATTGCTGCCGTTTATAGGTGTATTTACAGAAACTGAATTTGTTTTTGGAGCTCCATCCAAACCTACCCACTGGTCCCGATGCAACCCAAAAATACTTAATACTCCACGGGATCCCGCATAGGCTGGATTTATATTTATCGTGTTGTACATATATTGCGTATACTGCGCATCTTGCTGCGCATAACCCATATAATTCGACAATAGAACAATACAGAAAAGTATATTTTTACTCATATTTTATATTTTACTTAAGGACATGTCAGTCAACTTACGAAAACTGATGCCTCCGTAAAATTTTTACTGGAATAATCGAATTGTTAAGATCGTAGATATATAAATCAGGCATCTAAAACCAATTTGGACAAACGTCTTTAAAATTAACTTTCAGAGTGTAAAATACGGTAGAGAATATTAAAGCGAACTGCTTTAATCGTAAGGCTTTTATAGGGTCTGGCTGATAGCAGATTCAAAATAGGAATACTAAAAATACAGAATGACTAAAAAAAACGGAGCAAGGAAAAAAATGCTGTAATTGTTTTTGTTAAATGGGCGTAGAATAAAGTTTACAGAAGGAACATGCTTTAGATTTAATCTATGATCATATAAATTAAGATTGTCATTCCTATATATTCATTTAAATGAAAATCTGCACCAACTGGCAAAATTCTATACTATTAAAAAATTGTAATGCTATAAAGCGATAAAAAGCATCTCATATAATAAGCAGCATCTCCAAAAAACAATTCCTAATATATTCTAAAAACACCAATAATATAAAAATGCCTTACAAAAATATACAAAAATACATTGAAAATCAATGCTTTATTATTTTTTTTTTATTCCTCTCTGGTCATTTTTATCTGGAACACTAGATTATTAATCAATGGTTTCAAATTTATTCATATAAACATTTTAATAGTACATCCTCCCATTGACTGGTCAAATGGCGGTACAAGTAAAGGTAACTTTTGATGTTCTAATAACAATATATTGATGTAGAAAGGATTTGAGAGAAAAAAATACCTCCAGAATCATTTGATTTTGGAGGTCTATACTTTATTGCCGTTTGGAATACTATAAAGAATTCTTAGTCTCGATAATGTAATGAGTATGAATGCTTTTCTGGTTTTCCTGTGTAGCTTAGAATTTAAAATAATTGTTGCTTTAATACCATCAGAATGCTGTTAATTAAAGCTGTAAAAAATAACAAAATCAGTTTATTCATAAAAGATATGATAAATTAGGGGTGACAATAACCGGTATAAATTATTGTTTTTATAATAGTTGGTTATTTTAAAAAGAAAGTTGCTAACATTTCCATTTCAAGGTACTGGATTATAGCTTTTCAAATTCTAATTTCTTTTCCAATAAGGCTTTATTATTTTTCTATTTTTCTGGCATAAAATCAGCAATACAACAGTTGCAAGAGCACAGAAAAGTATTGCCTGAATTGATCCTTCTGGGCCAAATTCACCTCCAGTTATAAATTCTGGACCTTGTATTTTTGCTTCCAGCAAGCTGCTTGTTTTCTCATTTCCAGATGTTACAGCTCCATAAATACCAGACTGCGTAAAATTCCAAGCAAAATGTAAAGCAATTGGCATCCATAAATTACGGCTGTAAATAAAAGCAGCGCCCAACATAAAACCCGCAGTTGTGATACATATTCCAGAAATTAATGTGCCATGAGGATTTGCTAGGTGAAAAACGCCAAATAACACCGAAGAAATAGTAAGAGAAATGTAACTCCCTAATTTTTCTTCTACAATTCTAAATATAATACCTCGCACTAATATTTCTTCGATAATGGCCACTGTAAACATTATGGCAAAAGGAATTAGAATAAACGATACAGGGTTGATCTTTACAACGCTGTAATTTCCGTTAAGATACATTACTAAAATAGTAAACGACTGCAAAACAAAACCTGTCAGAATACCGATTGTTAGATTTTTGACAAGTCCTTTTGTCGCAAATTCTGTTATACTTCTTTTGTCGTATTTCTTAAAGAAAAGAATATAGCTGCAAATGCATGCTGAAGAAACAAAAAGACCTTTTAAAAGGTTTCTGTAGTCTTTGTCAAGCGATGTTAGGGATAGTAATTTTACTGCAATCTGCTGACCGATAATAACAACCGCCATAAAAGTAAGTAAAGCAAGAATAATTTTGACTACAGGGAAATTGAATATTTTTTGTTTTCTGGTAAGGGTTTCCATTTGATTTATTTTATAATTAATGATGAGGCAAAAGTATCCCGCATTAAAAACAAAAAATAGAATGAAATTTGCCTCTATTATAATTTTTGAAATTGTTTGGGCAAAAATCCGGTTTGAGCTTTAAAAGTTCTGATAAAATGGCTTTGATCTGCAAATCCGCATTCAAACGCAATTTCGGTCAGATTAATTTCGTTGGATTGTACTAGCGATAGTGAACGATTAATTTTAATGCGCCGCATGTATTCGCCTAAAGTACAGCCAAAGTATTTAGGAAAATGCTTTGAGATTGTAATCGGGTTTAATTGTAAAACCTGCGCCAGATCCTGTAAGTTTGGGTTTTCATTCCAGCAGTCGTTCAGCAGTTCATTTAAACTTTTTACCCAAAACGGACTTTTTTCAAATCGCTCTAAATGTTCATTAGCATTGGATAATTGGGCAAACAGCATTTTAATCGTATCGCTGGAAAACGGATCAGGAGTCTGGGTTTCTTTAAAAATTTTTAGAATTAAAAATTTGGCTAATGCACTGTTCTGAATCGATTTTTCAATTACAGCTTCATTAATCTCAAGTTCTTTGAAAAGATTTTCTTCGATTTCCAAATTAATATTTCGTGAAGGAAAAATCGTTTTTTGGTTTAAATGCAGCTCATCGCTGTGGTAAAATAACAAAGAACCCGAACCAACAGTTTCAGAGAAGTGTTTTCTTTTCTCAGTTGTTCCTCCTTTTAAGAATAGCGTTATGTGTGCATTATTGTGAGAGTGCCATCCCTCATAAACTTTATTATTATATTCTGTTTCGACAACGGATATGCCTTGATTTGTATTAAATATATTTTTAGTACTACCTAAATATTTTTCTCTATCCAGCTCAAACATTTATATTGCCTGTTTTTTAATAATTTATTGAACAATCAAATATACTGTTATTCTTTACAGAAATGATTGAGTAAGCTAATTTCCTGCAATATTTTACGCAATAAAAAGAATAGCCATAACGAACTTGGAACGATCAAAAAAAATTAACTGGCATCCTTATAGCTATACTTTATGTATATTAAAATAAAAGCAGGCATTCAAAAAATGGTTGTTTTTTTAATATGATGGCAAATATTTTATTAAAATTAAGTTACTAAAAGGTAACTGCTTTTGGTGTTTTTTTTTAAGATTTTAATTGTCAAAATTATTTCTTTGATTATAAAAACAAAATATAAAGTTTCTTTACATCTTAAACCATCTTAAACACTGAAAACAAAATAGTTAAAACTTAAAATAGAGATCAATTCAATTAGTGTCTTTTGTTTTAATTAGGATAAAAATAAAAAAATATAGTTAACTAGAAAATCAGGTTACAGGCAATGAATCTATTATTTAAAAATTTAGGTTAAAAAAATCTTATTTGTATTTAGTCTAAATAGTTTTAGATTTGCAGACTAAAAATAAATAACCGCCATGAAATTAACTTTCTCATTATTATTACTGCTCGCCTTTATAAATATTGGTTTGGCACAAAATGCTAAAATTACTGGAAAAATTGTTTCCGAAAATAACGAAGCTGTCTCTTATGCTTCTATATCTATAAAAGGCCTTAAAAAAAATACTGTTTCTGATGACAAAGGAAACTTTGAAATTACAAATCTTGCTTCTGGAAACTATACAGTCTATATCTCTGCAATGGGATTTATAGTGGAAGAAAAAAATGTCGAACTGCATGAAAATGAAAATGTTGATATTTCTATTACTTTAAAAGAAAACATCAATACACTGCAGACTGTAGAAATTACAGGGAGAAAAGAAAAATCATATAGAAATACCAAATCTTTTATCGGAGCTAAAACGGAAATCGCTTTAAAAGATTTGCCTCAGGCCGTTTCTTATGCTACCAAAGAATTAATAGCCGATCAGGGCGCAATTCGTGTGGGCGAAGTGGTAAAAAATTTCAGCGGGGTAAGCCAGTTTACTTTTTACGACGATATTTCCATTCGAGGTTTTAGAATAAACGGAGGAAGCAATACGCAATTGCTAAATGGTATGAGAACCTCTACAGGATTTTGGAAACAGCCTCTAGCAAATTATCTGGAACGTGTAGAAGTTTTAAAAGGACCATCATCTGCTTTGTTTGGAAATGCTTCTCCTGGAGGGGTTTTAAATCGTGTGACTAAAAAACCATTAGATCAGGCAGCAAATAGCGTGAGTTTTTCTACTGGAAGTTTTAATACTTTAAGAGCTTTAGCTGATTTTACAGGGCCTTTGACAGAAGATAAATCGCTTTTATACCGTTTGAATTTAGGTTACGAAAATGCCAATTCATTTAGGGATTTGCAATATGACAAGAATATTGTTGTAGCTCCTTCCCTTTCTTTTCTTCCAAATGATAAAACAAGCGTAAATTTTGATTTGATCTACAGCAGTTCCAATGGAAATTTGGATCGTGGACAGTCTACTTACGAAGACAATCTCTATTCTACAAAAACTTCAAATTCGCTAAACTCAACAAATGACTATTTAAAAGAGGAAACCTATATCGTTACGACCTCTTTAAATCATAAGTTTTCAGACCGTTTATCGTTTTCAGGATCTTACATCAGAACGGGCTATAATGAGGATCTCTTAGAGCACCGTGGTGCCAATAAATATGCTTCTGCTGGAGACGGATCGACAATTCCAACCGCAATCGAAATGCAGGTTTTTCAGCGTAAACGCAAGCGCTATATTGATAATCTTTCTACTTTCTTTAAATATGAGGCCAAAACAGGTGCTTTAGACCATAATTTAATTGCAGGTTTTGATTATGCTCAGGAGGAGGTTCCGGCAGGCGGATCGCAATTAACGGCAAGCGGTTACAGAAATGCTGCCAACAATGGCTTTATCGCAACTTATAATCCTGCAAATAAAGCGAATTATTTGTTGGATTCTAAAGGAAATCCAGTGCCCAACGTAGCTCATTTTGATTTGACTAATCCATTTGCATCGCAGCAATTAAAAGATATGAGTAAATATTTTTATGTAGCGCGACAAGTTGATCCAACCTATTATTCATTGTATGGAGTTTATATTCAGGACCATATTAAATTTGGTGCTTTTCAGGCTTTAATTGGTATCCGTTACGACGAATATTCAGATAAAGTAAATTACAAAAAAGCCACAGAAACAAAAGTAAAACAGCATTCGTTTTTGCCTCGTTTTGGTCTTACTTATACACTTAATCCAAACATCAACTTATACGGAACTTACGTTCAGGGTTATAATCCTCAAACGGCGTCTACTCTGGCAAATCCAAATTCGGGAGGTCCATTTAATCCGTTAGAAAGTAATATGGTTGAATTTGGAGGGAAATCATCTTGGTTCAAAGAAAAACTTTTTGTGACTGTTGCGTTATTCAAAATACAGCAAAAAAACACGTTATATCCAGCTAATGATCCGTCAAATCCCGATTTAATGAGATCTATTGGTGAGGAGGAATCGAAAGGTATCGAAATTGATTTGAATGGAAATATTACGCGTAACTGGAGTATTTCTGCCGCTTATAGTTATAATGAAGCTTTTATTACAGAAAGTCCGATTGAAGTTGAAGTTGGAAGACAAAAAGCAAATACTCCAAGACAGCAGGGTAACATCTGGACTCGTTATAATTTTACAAATGGCGCTTTAAAAGATTTTGGAATTGCAATGGGATCTAATTTTGCAACAACGCGTACTATGAGCCAGACTACTACAGAAACTCTTCCTGGATATACCTTGTTTAATGCTGCTTTTTATTACAATATCAATAAATTTAAAATTCAGCTGAACGCTAATAATATCCTAAACAAAACTTATTGGGTTGGAGGGTATGATTATATCCGTTTGTTCCCTGGAGCGCCTTCTAACTGGCTTTTAACTCTTGGCTACTCCTTTTAAAAAAGCTTTAGTTATATTTGAAAATATTTTTCGCAGCCTCTTTACATGAATAAAACATTTAAAAAAAATATTGGCTTTTTACATTTATGGCTCGGACTTACGTCCGGGCTTATTGTATTTATTGTAGCCCTTACTGGAAGCATTTTAGTTTTTGAAGAAGAAATCGACGCTTTTATCAATCCTGAATTTTATAAAGTTTCGAATATTGGAACCCAAAAAATGCCTGTTGACCTTTACGTTAATTCTATTGCGAAACAATATCGCATTACAGAATTAGACCGAATTCAAACGTATCAAGACCCAGCAAGAACAGTAATTATTTCTGGAACAGATGCCGATAAAAAAGATCAGATTTTCTCTGTAGATCCGTATACAGGAAAAGTACTGGCAACCATTCCTGAAAAAAGCAGGTTTTTCTCTGTAGTACTAGATCTGCATCGTCATTTGATCCTAGGAGAAGTGGGAAAATTTATTACAGGCTGCAGCTGTCTCATTTTTGTTTTTATGCTGCTTTCGGGGCTAATTTTATGGTGGCCAAAAAAAATAAAAAACTTAAAGCAGAGATTGACCATAAAATGGAATGCCTCTTTTAAAAGAGTCAATTGGGATTTTCATTCTAATTTTGGTTTCTACAGCTTTCTATTTCTTCTGATCATATCCTTGACCGGATTGACCTGGTCTTTCAAATGGTTTGAAAGCGGTATCTATTTACTGGCAGATGGAACAGCAAAAAAACCTTCGGCTAAAGTTGAAAATCCGACAAAAGTGGATCCAAAACTGGATAAAACTTTTTTCTATCAAAACATACTTTCAAAAACAGAAAACATTTATAAATACAAAGGAGATACACAGATTAGAATTCCTTCTGATACCATAAACAGTATAATGGTTATTAAATTGAATCTTGAAAAATCTATTCCGAATATTTCAAGTATGGCTTATTTTGACAAATACACAGGTAAACTTTTGAAAATAAGACCTTATGAATCCTTTAGCAATGGCGATAAAGTACGACGCTTAATTTACCCAATTCATACCGGAAGCATCTATGGTTATCCAACCAAAATTTTAGCTTTTATCGTTTGTTTATTTGCGGCAACATTACCCATTACCGGACTTCTGATCTGGTTGGGAAGAAAGAAAAAAAAGTGATCTTCTGAGTATTATTTTTAAACAAATAGAAACATAGAATTGAGATGCTTAAAAAAGGCGTTTCGCTTATTTAAAACAAACATAGCTAGCAATTTATAAATCATCTAAGCAAAACAAAAAAGTGGACTTGGAGATTTACTTTTTTTGAAAATAGAGATAATTAGTTGTTGTATTTATATCTCGCAATCGTATCTGAGAATTATTAAATTCAAACAGCTTCCAGTTGAAATTTAATTTAGAAAGCACTCCTGCATTGAAAATTACTTGAACTTCTCTGACACCATTTTGGACTGAACTTTCCCACTGGCCCGTTTCTGAAACTCCACTTTTGGTGGCAACTACAGATTGATCGGTTTTAAATACAAATGTATAGTCGCTGTAATTTGAAGTCTTTACGGCACCATCGTAAAAATAGGGTATTTCCCAAGAACCTTTTGTAATAGTTGCAGCAAAATCTAGTGTTACAAGGTTATTTTCTGGACAATAATCTATGGCATATTTAATAGCGTTTTCGAAATCCTGATTATTTGAAATCGTTTTTGTCTGATTATTGTAATCTGCAATTGTAATAGGATATTTTAGAGAGATATACTGGCTTTCATTTAAATTTTTGATAAAATTAAAAAAGGCCTGATCGCTTACTATTAATTGAGAACTCGCTGCTTGATTGAGGCTGTTATAGCTATTGATTGTTATCGGATAATTGATATTCAGACCATTGATTTTGGATAAAAGATCTGGATAGAGATTCCAATAATCAATCAAAGAATCAAAATCTGCCTGATTTGGAATCAGTTTTTCGATGTAATTATAATATACCATCGTTACAGGAAAATCTATTTTTACAATATCATCATCATAATTGCTTGCGTTGATATTATCCAAAACTTTTTGATAATCGGCAATTGCGTTTACTGCAATCTGCTCATTATTTACTGTAACGGTATAAGGGAGTTTTATAGTACAATAACTAGATCCGTCAATCATATTATCCTGTACAGTTCTAACCATAGCAACCCTTTGCAAATAAGTTGTAAGCGGAGAAACAGTAGTAATGGTTCCCTGCGAATTATTGTTTTGCTCGTCTACTTCACTTTGACAGGAAAACAGTAACAATAGGAAAACTGCAAGTGATAAATATTTTTTCAAAAGGAACATATTTATATTTTTACAAAGGTAATAAATTTTAAAAGAAACTGTTTTTTAATAACCTAACAGCAAGGCTTGATAATTTTCATCTATACTAAATTATCAAAAACCAATAGCATTTTATTCTTCTATAAAACAATCATCTCTACTTTTACCCTACTTAAATTAAAAACAAATACTTTTACGCTGAAAAAATTGAAACTCTAAATGCCAGATCAAAACCAATCTAATACTTGTGATGAAATCATTTTTTCGTCTTTCTTCAAAAGTCATGTAAAAGCACTTCGGAATTTTCTTTTTTACAAATTTGGAAACGCAGAACAAGCAGAAGATATAACCCAAGAAGCATTTGTAAAGCTTTGGCAGAACTGTGCTTCTGTACCTTTAGAAAAAGCAAAATCATACCTTTACACGATCGCAAATAACAGCAGTCTCAACCAGATTGCACACCAGAAAGTGGTTTTGAAATATGAAAAAAACTTCACTGGTTTGGATAAGACCAATGAGAGTCCGGAATATCTTCTGGAAGAAAAACAATTTCAGGCTAAACTTTTAAAAGCCATCGAAAACTTAAACGAAAAACAGCGCATTGCCTTTTTGATGCACAGAATTGATGGCAAAAAATATAGTGAAATTGCCGTAGAGCTCAATATTAGCGTAAAGGCAGTAGAAAAACGCATCCATTTGGCTCTGTTAAGCTTACGTAAAGAAATTGACTTATAAAAAGTAGGGTAAATTTAGTTCTAATTGTTTTAATTAAATAATACGATACAATGAAAAAAGATCGCTTATTGGCAAAATGGCTCAACGACGAATTATCTCCGGATGAATTGGCCGCATTTGAGGCAAGCCCCGATTTTGAAAAATACCAAAAGATAAAAAACTATACCGCTCATCTAGAAACAGGCGATTTGGATGAAAATGCTATGTTATCTACTATTTTAAGCCAGAAAAAAACAGCGCCAAAAGTAGTGCCACTTTACAAAAAATGGGCATTTAAAGCCGCTGCCATATTTGTTCTCGCCCTTGGAATTACGTTTGCGATGAAAGTTTTTGTGCCTCAAACCGAAACTGCCGATTTTGGAAAAAAGACTACTTTCTCATTACCCGATAATTCTGAAGTGGTTTTAAATTCAGGTTCTGAAATACACTATAAAAAGTGGAATTGGAACAACAACAGACATTTGGAACTTAAAGGAGAAGCTTATTTTAAAGTTGCAAAGGGCAGAAAATTTCAAGTGCAGACCAATCTTGGAAAAGTAACAGTTTTAGGAACTCAGTTTAACGTTAAAGCCAGAAAGAACAGGTTTGATGTTGTGTGTTATGAAGGCCGTGTCAAAGTAAATTATAACAACATTCAAGTTTTATTAACTCACGGACAAAGTGTTCGATTTGAAAATGGAAAACAGGTAAAAAGGACTGTAAATTCGTCACAGCCAGAATGGATGGATAATCAAATCTGTTTCTATAAAGAAAATATACGAACTATTTTAGATGAAGTTGAAAGGCAATACAATATTAAAATCGATTTAAACGCCAAAGATACTATCTCTCTGTTTACAGGAAAACTGCCTGCAAAAGATCTTAATACAGCTTTGCAGATTATTAGTACGACTTATCATTTAGAAGCTAGAAAAGTTTCTAACAACAAAATAATTTTTGACGAAAAATAAATGTTCCGCCCCAAACAATTTCATTTTTTGTTTTTTCTCTTTTTTCTTGTCCTGAATATTTTTGCTCAAGACAAAGGAAAAGTTGTGCCTTTTAAAAAAATAATAATTGATATTGAAGAACAACATGGCGTAAACTTTAATTATACCGAAGATAATATTGAAGGTCTCGTATTAAATCCTCCCAAGAAATCATTTTCATTAGAACAAAAATTGGAATATCTCGAAAAAAGAACCCATTTGTCTTTTGAAAATATAGGCAACAAATTCATCAATATCTATAAAAAGGATACTATTTCTGAAATGATTTGCGGCTATGTTTTATCTTCTATTGATAAAAAGCCTCTCGAAAATGCCAACATCAGTTTAAATAATAAAAGTCACTTTACAACTGATTCAGAAGGTTATTTTGAGTTTAATAAAGAAAACAAAAACACTTTTGTAATTAGTCATGTTGGTTTTGCTTCAAAAAGAATTACGGCAGGAAATACAAAGACTAAAGATTGCATTCAAATCCTATTAGAACCTGAAATTACAGAATTGCACGAAATTAAAACGAATGCCATTTTGGCTTCGGGGATTTCTAAAAACACTGATGGATCTCTTGAAATTAAGCCGAAAAAATTTGGTATACTTCCCGGCCTTATTGAACCCGACGCGTTGCAGACCATGCAGCAGATTCCGGGGGTAAACAGTTTGGACGAAAGTGTATCAAGCATCAACGTTCGCGGTGGCACGCACGATCAGAATTTATTTTTGTGGAATGGAATACGAATGTTTCAAACAGGACATTTTTTTGGTTTGATATCTGTTTTCAATCCAAATCTGGGACATACCATTTCCATCTATAAAAATGGAAGTTCTGCCTTTTATGGAGAAAGCGTTTCAAGTGTAGTCGCGATTTCTTCTACTCCAGAAAAAGCCGAAAAAAACTCTTTCAGCGCGGGAATCAACATGATTAATGCTGATGTTTATGGAAAATATAATCTTTCTAAAAAAAGTTATATCGAAATTTCAGCACGCAAATCGATTACCGATTTTGTAGAAACTCCTACTTATAAAGAATATTTCAATAAAGTATTTCAAAATACTACCATTACCGATTTTTCGCAGAACCAAAATCTTAATTATAAAAGTGATAAAAAATTTGGCTTTTATGACGCTACTGTAAAATTCGCGCAAAAAATAGGGCTCAAAGATCAAATCACACTTGATTTAATAACGATAAAGGATAATCTGGAAGTTACTAAAAGTGCTGCTTCATACAATATAAACAAATCGCAAACCAATGTTTTACGCCAACAGAACTACGGTGCAAATTTGTTATGGAAAAGAAACTGGAATAAATTCAACACGACCAAAATTAATGTTTATAATTCTTCGTACGAACTTCTAGCCGATCAAAAGTCAATTTACGAAAACCAGACTGTTATTCAGGAAAATACCGTAAACAACAATGGCGTTAATTTAGAAAATAATCATATCCTAAACTCTAAATTTAGTTTCAGCGACGGATATCAATTTAATGAAATTGGCATTACTAATTTAGAGCAGGTAACGAATCCTGATTTTTATCGTAAAGTAAAAGACGTACTACGAACTCATGCTTTAATTGTAGAAGGAAAATATAATGATACCATTTCCCGAGTATATTTTAAGGGCGGAATGCGGCTTAATTATATCGAAAAATTCAAAAAATATATTGCAGAGCCTAGAATTCAATTGGGTTACGGACTTAATAAAAGTGTCACTTTAGAACTTCTCGGCGAACTCAAAAGTCAAAACTCCCAGCAGATTATTGATCTACAGAAAGATTATTTTGGCATAGAAAAAAGACGCTGGATTGTCTCGAATAACGGCACAATTCCTATTCAAAGAAGCAGACAGCTATCTTTAAATTTGTTCTATCAAAAGAACAACTGGCTTTTGGACATCGAAAACTTTTATAAAAAAGTAACCGGAATAACAACCTCTAGCCAAGGTTTTCAGAATCAGTTGGAATTTGTCAGAACTACAGGAGATTATGAAATCTGGGGAACAGAAATGCTAATTCAGAAAAAAATAAACCACTTTCTTACGTGGTTAAGTTATACTTACAATGAAAACAATTATCATTTTACTAATTATGAATATCCTCGTTTTCCCAACAACTTTGAGCTGACACACACTTTATCGTGGGCGGCAATTTATGAGAAAAACAATTTCAAGATTGCTTTAGGAACAAAATGGACTTCAGGAAGACCAAAAACATCTCCAGATTTATCTCAAATTGATCTTTCTGATCCTGTACTGGTTTACAACAAACCAAACAACAGTAATCTGAATATGTTTTCGCAGGTTAATCTTTCTTCAACTTACAAGTGGGAAACCGAAAGCGGAATTCAATACAAAATAGGAATCTCAATCTTAAATATCCTAAACAGAAGAAATGAAATCAGTGAATATTACAGAATTAATTCTTTAACCAATTCTATCGAAGAAGTGGACACTTTTTCACTGCAAAGAACTCCAAATCTGAGTTTTAGAATTTCATTTTAACTCGTTGGATCCAATTTAATTCAAACACATAGAAACATAGATTTAGGAAACCGACAAAGGCGTTTCACTTTATTAAAACAAACATAGTTGGCTATGTGTTAGAAACTGGTTTCTTTTTAATTCCTTTTTTTAAATAAAATCTATGTTTCTATGTGTTGAATAAAAAAACATGAATTACACCCAATGGGTTCATTTTAATATCCTTTCTCCAAGAGTTTTATTAAACTCTTATTCTACATTTTATTTTTTTTTTCAAAAAATCGCAATTCTTTGGTAGGGTAATCTTTACTAAGGCTGTTTCACTATAGAATCATCATTTGATTTCAGACAGTTTTAAGTATGAATACAAAAGAAAATGCAACATCTAATAAACGGCAGATCAAATTTGCATCAAAATGCAAATCTGAAATAGTGCCCATCATGGATGCTCTTTACATCATTAACGGAAAATGGAGAATTCCAATAATCCTGACGCTTATGGAAGACAACAAACGGTTTTCTGAAATTAAAAAAGAAGTGCAGAAAATCACATCCAAAGTTTTAGCCGAAGAGTTGAAAGAACTGGAACTAAACGGATTTGTCGAAAAGAAAACGGATGATCAAAGCCGCGCTAAAACCGAATACCAATTAACCGATTACAGTTCATCACTTGAGCCTATTATCAAATCATTACGGGATTTTGGCATTCAGCATCGAAAAAAAATACGGGATGAAGGCCATCAGGCAAAAAAAAACGCTGACTGATTATTATTTATCACCAATACAAACCAAATATGAAAAGAAAAAAAATAGCAATTGTAACCGCGGTATTACTACTAATTGTTTCTGCTGGCATCTACTTTTATTATGGAGTTGTCTTTAAAGAAGCCCGTAATATAGCATCTGAAGCGCCAGATTTTAGCGTAACGGCCAAAAAACTTCTTGAAGATTATAACGCAGATCCTAAAAAAGCAGATTCACTATACCTCAACAAAACTATTGAAATAACAGGTAAGGCAACCAAAGAAACCGACTCTGTAATTATACTTGAAAATACTGTCTTCTGCCTTTTTAAAGAAAAATTGAAAGACAAAATGACCAACAGCAAAATGACGATTAAAGGCAAATGCATTGGATATGACGAACTGTTTATGGAAGTCAAAATAGACCAATGCACTGTTAAATAAACCAAACAAATAACAATTAATTTATGAAGAAAATTCTAGTTCCGTTCTGCCTGTTTTTAGTTACAATGGCTTATTCTCAGGATGATTTATTGAAGAGTCTTGATTCTACACAAACAGAAGAAAGCTATTCTACAGCTACTTTTAAAGCTTTACAGCTGGTAACCTTACAGACCACAAAAATGCCTGCTAAAAAAGAATTTTATTTTGTGGTTTCGCATCGTTTTGGGACTGTAAAAGATGGCTTTGACAGTTTTTTTGGACTTGACAATGCAACCACAAAACTTGGAGGAATCTATGGTGTTACAGATTGGTTATCTGTCAGCCTTTCGAGACATACTTTAAACAAAATGTATGAAACCGGATTGAAGTATCGAGTAGCACGACAAAACGATAATTTTCCGCTGGACATTGTAGGTTATAGCGTTGCAGATATTAATACTTTTTTAGAAAAAGACCAATATCCAGGTTTAGAATTTAAACATCGTCTGACGTATGTGCAACAGGTTTTAATATCTAGAAAAATCAGTGAAAAATTCTCATTAGAATTAGTACCGTCTTTTATACACAAAAACCTTTACACTCCTGATATCGAAAGGGACAATCAGTTTTCTTTTGGAGGTGGCGGCCGCTATAAAATCACGAAAAGATTATCTGTCAATTTAGAATACATGCACAATTTTGACAAACCTGACTTTTATAAAAATCCGTTGTCTGTAGGTCTTGATGTGGAAACAGGCGGACACGTTTTTCAATTAATCTTTACCAATTCACAATCTATGAGTGAGAGCGGATACCTTACCAATGCTTCTGGCGACTGGGGTAAAGGAGATTTCTTCTTTGGCTTTAATCTATACAGAGTTTTCTAACAATTAAAAACAATAAATCATGAAAAAAACAATCGTACTTACAATTTTACTGGCTGTACTGGCAAGCTGCAGCGATTCTGATACAATGCAGGATATCGAACCACAACCTACTACTCCAACAAATCCAACAAACCCGACGAATCCAACGAATCCGACAAACCCAACAACTGCAGTTACCTACAGTAAAGATGTGAAATCTATTATTGACGCCAACTGTATAAGCTGCCATTCGAGCGGAAGGTCTGCAGCTTTTAGACCACTTACTACTTTTGCTCAGGTAAAGGCTGCTGTAGAAAGTGCTGGTTTATTAGGGAGAATCCAACTTCAAAGCGGTCAGCAGGGACTTATGCCTCAAGGCGGAAGAATGGCTCAGGCTAATATTGATCTAATAGTAAAATGGAACACCGATGGTCTAAAAGAAAATTAATTATTATGAAAAAATCATTTATTAATTTCTTTGCGCTACTGCTTATTATAATTGCGAATAACGAAGGAACCGCACAAAAACTGATTACAAAAACAGGAAATATAAAGTTTCAGGCATCAATGCCTTCTTACGAAGAAGTTGCTGCCGAAAGCAAATCAGTCTCAGCAGTTCTAGATCAAACAACAGGAGATTTTGCCAGTTTGGTGCTTATAAAAGGTTTTCGGTTTAAAGTAGCGCTGATGGAAGAGCACTTTAATGAAAATTATATGGAATCTGAAAAATTTCCAAAAGCGACTTTCAAAGGTAAAATTGAAGATTTTGATAGTTCAAAAATTACAAGTTCTCCTAAAAATTTCACCTTAAAAGGAGATCTTACTATTCACGGAAAAACAAAACCAGTCTCTGTAATTGTAAAAATTTCCAAAGCTCCAAATGGTGTTAATGCTATTGGCACATTTGAAGCAAAACCTGAAGATTTTGATATTGAAATAACAAGTCTTGTCAGAAAGAAAATTGCTGACAAAATAAAGATTAATTACAATTTCTTATTGGTTAAATAATTCTTTTAAGAATCGAATCTATTCAGATTTGCAAGCGTACTAAACATGACTAACATTCTGGAGACCGGTAAACTTATTACGCCGGTCTCTTTTTTTAACCTTAAATCACATTAAAAATGATCTGTAAAAATTATGTTGTTACCGGAGAAGATGTAAATGATTATATGGTTATGGAAGATACCGCATATATCTCTTATACGGTCCGATTGTTATACCATTTTTTGTTTCACAATGGGTTTTCCAAAGAAAAGCTTAATTATATGCATTTAGGTCTACAGGAAGGAAATCATGAATTAATCATCCATAAAAACCTGATGTTTACAGAACATTTTTTAGTTGAAATGAAGCATTGTTATATAGAAGATAAAATCAATATTAAAAGTTGCTTTTTTAACTCCAAAAACGAATGCTGTGCAGAAGTAGTAAAAGAAGTAAAATGGTTTGACGCAATCGGTAAAGAAGTTATTAAAACGCCAAATCAAATTCTTAGGCATTTTTATCCGAAAGTATAAATTCAATTTAACTGGAGTAATAAGAATAATCTAAAAAGAATCAATTTTCGTATATAACATTAAAGCGATTATATATGGAACCATCTTCTGTTTTTTTTGTAAAAATCCTTAGGATACTAGCTGAAAAATATAGCATGGGCTGCACTTTTGAAGAGTTAACAAAGCTTGTGACAGCAGTGCCTAATATTTCGAAATTTACTAATAATAGCGCTGCTGAAAGGGAAAATCAGGCAAAACTGCTGGATGCCTTAGTCTTGATGAACTCTCAAGGTTACATTTTTCTTAATTCAGATACTGATCAAAGTTTAATTACCATAAAAGGTCTTATTGCGATAAACAGTAAGATTCTATGGAATTAGCTTTTCGAGAAAAACTCATTAAAAATTGAACTGATTATATTGATTAAAAGCTTAAAAAAAGAAAGAGAATTCAATTGAATTCTCTTTCTTTTTTAATTGCGCTTATTGTTTTTTACTTTCATTTCGTATTTTTTCCCTATGCTGTATCCCCCATTTAGTCATAGCTCCCACAACTTCTTCCAAAGTTTGGCTGTAAGGAAGCAGTTCATATTCGATACTTACAGGATATCCCACAGCCACTTTTTTAAGTATAAAACCGTTTTGCTCTAATTCTTTAAGCTCACTCGAAAGAACCCTTGCAGAAATCCCAGTAACCTGTCTTTGAATTTCTGTAAATCTTTTATTTCCTCTCGCCATTGCAATGATAATCATCAATTTCCATTTCCCTCCAATGGCATATAATGCATCAGAAACCGCCATAAGTACAGTATTGCATTCTTCCGTAAATTCCTTGTTTTCGATCTTTTTTTCTTTTGATTCTGACATAACTATCATTTTAGAAGTCACTAACCTTTTGGTAACGACTAACAAATTGTAAGCAAATGTACTCTAATTTTGCTAAATAATTTTAAAAATAATAAAATCATGACACTAGAAAATCTAAAAGCAAAAGAAGAATTAAGAAACCTAATCGATGATTACGCTACTCTAGGTGACGAAAAAAAAATCTCAGAGGTAATGGATTTATTTACTCCAGATGTTACTTATAAAGTTTATATGAATGGAGCTTTAGTTTCTTCGGTTTCGCAAAGAGAAAACATGGAAAAAGAATTCAATCAGCATGCTGGACATGTAAAAACTTACTTTACATTGAATGGACAGCATAAAGTAAAAATCGATGGAGATACTGCTTCGGGCATTTCTTTCTCTCAATTAAAAATGATTAGAGAAGTGGAAGGAAAAGATATTCTTTCAGAATACAGCGTTAAATATGAGGACGAATATGTAAACCATAATGAAAAATGGCTGATAAAGAATCGTATCGGGCATTTTATCATGATAGAAGTTAGAGAACTTGCTAATTAATTTCATTAAAAACCGATGAAAACTAAAAAATATCTGGCAACCACGCTTCTCGTGTTAACTACTGTGATGGTAATTTTAAGCGGTCTTATGAAAGCCATCCAGCTTCCGTGGTCCGTTAATGGACTCGTAAAATTCAATCTGCCTCATGCAGCGACGGCTCTCGGTTTATTGGAAATGACTTTTGCGGTCTTGTTTATCTTTCCCAAAACCATGCGCATTGGTTTTATCCTGCTTTCCTGCTATTTTGCTGGAGCAATGGCAACAGAATTATCACATGATGGTTCAATGCTTAATCCGGCGGTACCGTTGTCCCTAATATGGATCACAGCATTTCTTCGTGACAAATATATGTTTATAGGAGCTCCGAAATCAGTATAAAAATCAAAAAATAAATAAACAAAAAATGAAAAGAATATTAGAAAACAAAGTGGTCGTAATAACGGGTGCATCTAAAGGAATTGGTGCTGGTGTTGCAAAACAAATGGCTGCGTCTGGAGCCAAAGTGGTAGTAAATTATAGTTCAAGCAGACAAGGCGCAGAAGAAGTTGTTGCTGAAATAACCAAATCTGGTGGTAGCGCTGTTGCAGTGCAAGGAGACATATCTATACTGGCAGATGTAAAACAACTTTTTCAGGAAACAATAAAAGTGTATGGCCGTTTGGATGCATTGGTAAATAATGCTGGTATTTATGAATTTGAATTGCTAGAATCATTTACAGAAGAATCATATCGAAAAACATTTGACATAAATGTGCTTGGTGTTCTTTTAGCATCAAAAGAAGCCGCACCTTTGTTTGATGAAAATGGAGGAAGCATTATCAACATCAGTTCGTTTGCCGGCACTAGACCAGAACCTTACTCTGTGGTATATGCTGCTTCAAAAGGCGCTGTTGATTCTATAACCTATGCGCTGTCACAAGAACTAGGGCCGAAGAACATCAGAGTCAATTCTATTAGACCGGGTGGAGTTTTTACAGAGGGTATTGCAAAATTAGGAGCCAGTTTAGATTCAGATGTCATTCTGGGAACTGTAAAACGGAGCGCTTTAGGCCAAATGGCTACGCCTGATGATATCGGAAATATGGCCGTATTTTTTGCTTCAGACGAATCAAAAATAATTACAGGACAAACTGTAGAAGTATCAGGCGGGTTCAAGTAAAACAAATAGTATAAGTGAAAATTTTAAAAAGAGAGAACTTTTCGGGGTTCTCTCTTTTTATTTGAATGAGATTTTACAAAATGATGTTCAATTTAGATTATTTTATTTCATACGATTTTAATAATATGTAAATTAGTATCAGAAGATCGTAAAGTTTAGATTTCTGCTTCAGTCATTTTGAAGTTTTTTAAAGAAATAATTTTCAGAATTAAAAGTAACATCAATTAACTATCATTATGATGAGATTTGGCATTTATATAACAGCATTTTTATTTATAATAACAAGTTCCTGTGGATCCTCAAATGCAGCCGATTTTAAGGAGTTGACTAATCAATGGGAACGTAGGGCTTTTGAAATTACTATTGGAAAAGAAGGTCCAGGAGAAAAAAAGCTTAATTGTCTAGTAAAAGAGGATTACAAAGGAGCTTTAGTAGCTGTTGATCAGCAGCGTAAAGAGTTTGACTTACTTATTGATGATATAAAAAAGCTTTCTACTGAAGGCATTCCAAAAGGTGAATCTCTTAAAAATGCCTCACTTGAATACTATAAGTCGCTTAAAGAACTTCATCTATTTGATCAAAAAGAAATAGAGCAGCAAGAAATCCTTCGAACATTAAAGAACAATAAATTGAACGCTGGCCTGAATAACCTTATGACACTGGCACGACAGAAAAAGATGCTCTATACCGCAGTATATGAGAAGGAAGCTCTCCTTCATACTGCGACTGAAAATTTTAATGCTGTTAATGGCTTTTAACAAAGAGTTTTCTTTGAATTTTACCCTATTTGTTATTCTCATTTTTAGATGAAATTGATATGCTTTCCGCAAAAAAAGTTTCAGTTGAAGCTGTCTATAATATTTCGAATGAGATATTTGAAATTAAAGATTCAGCCGTAAAAGTATATTTGTGTTTAGGTTTAAATATTAATGGGTATTCCAATACTCTAACAGAACAAAATTTCTCTTTAAAAACTAATCATCATTATATCAAATATAAAAATCTGCTAAATGTATAAATTAGCAGTTTTTCTTCTTAATTGAAATTATGAAATATTAACTGGCGTAGATGTAACTTCTCCACTTTGTTTGATTCTAAATTTGTAAACACCAAAAAAATATCCGCCATGTATGATTATGTATCGCTGTTAAAAAACATTGTGGACAACACACCTCTTCCTATAGCTGTTTTAATTGGAACTGATCTAAAAATAGAGCTCGCTAATCCTGCGATGATCTCTATTTGGGGAAAAGGAAATGAGGTTATTGGACACAAGTATTTTGACGTACTTCCTGAAACACCTAGACACGAGATAATGACCCAAGCTCTTGAAGTATTAAACACAGGGATACCATTTTATGCAAAGGATAAGCTGATCGATTTAATCATTGATGGAAAAGTAATGCAGCATTACTTCAATTACAGTTTTACACCTCTTTATGGTAAAGATGGAAATATTTACGGTCTGTTGAAAAATGGAACCGATATAACAGATTTACATAACATCAAACAGAAGATACAGAGCTCAGATGAAAGACTCCGCATAGCGGTTGAATCTTCTGGAATGGGAACTTACGAAATAAATCTAATTACTAAAGAAACTGTTACTTCTGGAAATTTTAATGAATTATGGTCTGTAGATGAAGCATCAGACACTGAAATGCTTCTCAAAAGAATGCACCCAGAGGATTTACCAATAAGGGAAAAAGCACATCAGGACGCATTAACTACAGGAAAAATAGTTTATGAGGCAAGGATCATAAATGATGATAAATCGGAAAGATGGGTAAAAGTCAACGGAAAAATCATAAAAGATCAAAATGGAAATGCTTCTAGCATCATCGGAATTATACAGGACATTAGCGATCAGAGAAAGTTTGAAAAAGATCTTCAGCAAAAAATCAAAGAAAGCACTAAAGAGATTAGAGAATCAAACGAGAATCTAATTCATTTCGCCAATATGGTTACTCATGACTTAAAAGAACCTGTACGAAAAATCAAAATTTTTAACGGTTTATTAAAAAAAGAAATTGAAGCTGAAAAAATTGAAAATATAAAAAAATATAGTGATAAAGTGGATCAGTCTGCCGAGAGAATGCAGACCTTAATAGAAGGTACATTAGCTTATTCGACTCTCAACAAATCAATTCAGCAGATTCAGAAAATAAATCTTAATGAAATAATCGAAAACATAAAAATCGATCTTGAACTTATCATACAAGAAAAAGATGCTATCCTTTTTACAAGTGAACTACCTGAAATAGAAGGAGCTCCTATTTTAATACACCAGTTATTTTACAATCTAATACACAACGCTTTAAAATTTTCTAAAGCAGATGAACCTCCAAGAGTTATAATAACATCTAAAATTGTAGAGTATGAGGGTAAAAAGCATGTCCAGATAGTAATTAAAGATAATGGTATCGGGCTGGATAGTGCATATGCGGAACGAATATTCAATGCCTTTGAAAGACTGCATTCCAAAGACGATTACGAAGGAACCGGACTGGGACTTGCCTTGTGCAGAAAAATAACCGAAAGACATAACGGAACTATCACTGCTGCAGGACAGGAGAATGATGGAGCCGAATTTACTGTAACTCTGCCACTAAGCCAGGAAAAAAAGACTATTTAAAATATACTTGATAATCCAGACTTTGGGTTTAAAGTTAAATTACATCTTGCCTCCTATTTATTCTTACAAGACACAAAGTAGAGAGATAACCATTTTGTGGTTATCTCTAAATTCCTTCAATATAAGCGAAACTAATTTTACTTAAAAATTCGGCCAATAATTTTCCCGATATCAGCAAAATCATCAAGGTTGCTTACAGCTCTTTTTTCTGTAACGGTATTGTCAATTTTTGAGAAAGGATAAATTAATATATAGTTGTTATTGCTGAGTTTTTTATTTAAAATTTCAGGCACTTCTTTCATCTGAGGAAAATAAGAATACATACCTCTGTCGGCCATTAAAATAATAAGTGCTTCGTCTTCTTCCAGACTTCCTGCAGTCTGTTCGGCTTCCTGCCATGAAGCTACAGGATTAAAAACAGCTTCTATATTAGATTTTTTAATGATACTTTTTAATACAATAATAGTTTTTTCGTTTCCGTAAAAACTCATTTTTGCTCCCGAATTTTTTCCGATATTCCAAATTCTTAATAAAGAATGGAAAAATCCCGGTTCTTTTTCTGCATTAGCAGGAATCAGCACAGCATATTTTTTAATAGTTGACACGGGCTGGACTGCATGATAGATAATCAAATTTATATGCTTGTTCTGCAGATAACCGTTGTAAAGATTATATATAAAAGAAGATGAAAATCCTTTTTCTTCTTCAAGACCGATAATCAGGTCCGTAATATTTTGTTCTTTCACCACATTGTTAATCCCTGCAATTACGTCATTGTCATGCCTAGTTATCGGATTTAGTTTTACGTCAGCCGCCGCTGCCATATTTACGGCCGCACCCAGTAGTTTTTCTGCATTTTTTTGAGATGATTCACTTTTATCTTCGTTAATCACATTGAGTGCAAAAAGGTTGTCTATATTACTTCTGCTTTTTATAAGAAGTCCCAGATTAACCATTTTCTCAACCGTATGCTCATGATTTACAGCCAGCAGAATTTTCTCTTCTTCATCACCCTCACCTGCCGCGGTTTCTTCTCTATCTGCATCGGCAATCCTCTGGGCACTTGCCATTGACACAAATGATGAAACCGTACACGAAACTAGTATAAGCAGAATGCTGCCATTAAGCACATGTTCGTTTAAAAGTCTGACAGGCTCTCCCGCTTCATTTACAGATAAGATAATATTATATCCTACCATTACAGAAGCAAGTGTTGCCGCTGCTGAAGCTGCGCTCATTCCAAAAATAAGCTTGCCTTCATCATCTGTAAAATTAAATGTCTTTTTAGTTAAAAAAGCAGCCACATATTTCCCTCCTATTGAAGCTATAAGCATAATTACAGCTACTCCTAGCGTTTCCCAGCTCTGGATAAAAGCATTAAAATCAATCAGCATACCAACGCTGATCAGGAAAAATGGAATGAAAATAGCATTTCCTACAAATTCTACCCTGTTCATAAGTGATGAAGTGTGCGGTATCAGCCTGTTTAGGGCAAGACCAGCAAAAAATGCTCCGATAATAGCTTCTATTCCTGCTAATTCTGCCAATAAAGCAGCAAGATAAATCATTACAATAACAAAAATGTACTGAGAAATCTTGTCTTCGACATTCTTAAAAAACCACCGAGCTACTATGGGGAAAAGAAGCAAAACTACTAAAGCAAATACCAGCATCGAAACAGACAGTGTGACCCAGAACGAAGTTCCGACTTCTCCCTGTGACATACCCACTACAACAGCCAACACTAGGAGCGAAAGCACATCTGTAATCATAGTTCCGCCAACAGTAACATTTACAGCCAGCTTCTTAGCGATTCCTAGTTTGCTTACCATCGGATATACAATAAGGGTGTGTGATGAAAAAAGACTGGCAAATAATACTGAGCTTAAAAGCGAAAAGCGGAGTATATAATAACCACCTATAAGCCCGAGAGCAAATGGCACAATAAAGGTATAGAGTGAAAAAGTAATACTCTTCCATTTATTTTTTTTAAAGTCCCCCATATCGATCTCCAGACCAGCAAGAAACATTATATAAAGCAGACCTGTGGTACCTGTTACCACTACACTGCTATCTCTGGCAAGAACGTTAAATCCATTTGGACCAATAACTGCACCAGCTATAATAAGCCCCAATAGGTGTGGCACTTTTATTTTATTCAATAAAAGAGGAATACATAAAATTATGATGAGTTCGATAAGGAATTTTAGTACCGGATCTTCAATAGGAAGGCTGACGTGCTGTATACTTAATAACATAAATTATTTTTTTTGAGGAGTTGTAAGTTCCACCGAGAATCTGGCAGAACAGTTATCCTGTCCGGTAATAGTCTGTGTGCCTTTAACGATATTTTCTTTTACATCATCAAGTACAACAGTCATTTTTACTCTGTTTTTAGAAACACTGTCACTGCTGAATTCAAGCATTATTTTATCTTTCAGGTATTTTGCCTTAAATACCCGAACAAGTTTTTTATTATTTATGACATTTGTATATATTCCAGTGGAATCAGATACAAATTCCCACGTTTCATTACGCTGGTCCCCTATAACATACTGGCTGCAGTCTGATTCTCTACAAAGCATCTTACTATTTTTTAAACCTTTAAGTGATTCGGGCCATTCTGTAATTAATAGATTATCATTACTGACCGTATCTTTTAATGCAAAGATGCTGTCACGCATAGACAGTAGTGCTTTATAATCAGCTTCTTTTTTTTCAAATTCTTCTTCCCTTAAAATTAAAGCCTTTTCTCTCTTGAGCAGTTCCTGCTCTTTTTTGTTTTCGCACGAGATAAAAATACAGCCGAGAATTAATAATAGAGGTAACTGTTTCATAAATTTTTTTTTGGATATACAATTTAACCAAAATAAACCGCTATACAAAATAAAAGAACGGTAAAAAGAATAAACCAGCTTTAGAGTTGACAAGAAATTACAATAAATACATACATAAAATGTAAGTAAGACGCATCGCTAAAAAAGGTTAAAATAAAATAACTAACTGATTTTCAATAAAAAAAATGATTATAATTTACCGCTAAAAAAATAAGGCAGCTTAAATAAGGCACCGTTAAAAATCAATTATTAGGAGTAAAGATGAAAAGGAAAAGAATGGACAGGAAGACCAATACTTTCAAAATGACAGAAGACAATATGAAGATCTAGATATTGATTTACCTCCAGCGGATCATTCCCTAATAGAAATGCCAAACCAGGCTACAGCATTAATCTGGTTTTGAATGAAGAAAATAATAGATCTGATGAGGATGAAAGTAAAGAGAAAGATGGAAGAGCAAAGAAACACTTATGATAAAGAATAGTTGATATCTACTTCAAAAGAGAAACTACTTAAATACAGGCAGCTTTTTTTGTGTAGTTTTGTCAATACTATTTCCAAAAGAACAAACCTTTTACCAATTACCTCAAAGAGAACAAATGAATCTGGATTTTTATCAGCCGAAAAATGAAATTTTAAAAAAATATATTGAAGGATATTACTTTATTTCAAAAGATAAAAATTCGGGCTCTGTACAATATCTCACCTTTCCTAATAATTTCTGCATTCTAACCACCAATGAAGATTTAGATGTTGAAATACAAAATAACGAAGTCATTATAAAATCATCGCCAGATAAAAATATCATGACATGTGTAGTTTCTCGTTATACCAAACCCATTAAAATTCATTACAAAGAGCTTATAAATGAAGTTACGATTTATTTTAAGCCATTAGGAATAAGTCAGTTTTTATCAGATTCAAAAAGTATTTTTTCAGAAAGCACTATTCTGGATTTTACTTTTATGCCCGACTTTAATGCTAAAATGATTGAAATTTTCGATTTAGCTAAAGACAAACAAAGTCAGGAGCTTGAAGACTATCTGCTTTCTAAATTACAGGTAAAAGATTTTTCTTTAATTGAAAAAATACTTGCCGATATTGAAACAGATGAAAAGATTGAAGAAATTGCTCTTAAACATCAAATAAGCAGACAATATTTGAATAAGCTTTTTACAAAACATATTGGCAAATCGCCTTCAGAGTACCGAAAAATTCATCGTTTTAGAAACTCCATCCTTAAACAAAAGCAAAGCAAGAATTTTTCTGAGTTGTCTCAATACGATTTTTACGATCAATCTCATTTTATTCGAAACTTTAAAGAGCTCACAAACAGGAATCCACAAATCTTTTTCAAAAATATAGATACAGAAAAAGAAAATATTTGGCTGTTTGTTTAAACAGTTTCCATTTGTACAATTCTGCGATTTTGGGATACTATACTTTTACCCCATACCAAATAATGTAAAACAAAAAAATCCCAAAAAATATGAACTGGCAAAAAATCCATCTTTTTTTACACACCTTTTGCAGATACTTTCTAGCTACCATTATAATCTTATATGCTTACGGTAAAATATTAAAAACTCAATTCGTTTCACAGCCAAGCGTGTACGATATGCCTATTGGTTCTCTAGATGGTTTTCGTCTTACTTGGTATTATTATGGCTACTGCAATTGGTACCCGATTGTTATTGCCGTTACACAGATTGTAAGCTCGTTCCTTCTCTTTTTTAGAAAAACGACAAGAATAGGGATTATTCTTTTCCTAACTTTTATGGTCAATATTCTTCTAACCGATTTTGCATATGATATTAATGCAAAAGAGATTGCGATAACATTAACCCTAATGGCATTGTTTGTATTCTTTTCTGATTATAAAGTTTTTCTAAAATACTTTTTAGAAGAACCTCCATTGTTTCAAAACAGTGACAGACCCAAATGGATGAACAAGATTAGCGTCATAAAATTCGTTTATATTCCTGCTGTATTTATTGGTTTCTTTATCATGTTTAGTATTATGAAAACCAAATACATGTCACAAGACGATTTTTACGGAACTTGGGAAAATCTTCAAACCAAAGAAAGGTTGCATTTTGAAATGATGAATAATTTTCAAATTAATAAAACAGATCGACTAGATAGCATTGTAAATGGAGAATACTCGTTTACAAAAGATTCTTTAACTTTAAAAACTAACAATAACTCGCAGCATAAAACAAAAAACTATCTAAAAGGGAAATACATCTTGCACAAAGCAGATCTAACTATTACAACCAAAACCGACAATCTAAAATTTGTAAGGATTAGATAAACCAAAAACCCTGTTGTCATCTATTAATTAAGCAATTAGCAAGCGTAATTATATAACAGCGCCCGAATAATTTTACTCTAATTTTATATTTCAAATTAGACGGAAAAGCTATTTCGTTGCTAAATTACTTGCTATGCTTTTTTTAAATCAAAAAAATAGAATATTCAGTACGAGAACATCTGAGAAAAAATATATCTTAAAAAATAGTTCAAGCAGAACAAACGAAAAGCGCATTATTATTTTGTCTAAAAAAGCAATTTGAGTAACTCACCGCAGTAAAATGCGCTTTTATGTACTTTAATATTTAGGATATGAAAAATGAAGGAAAATATACGAATGATCTAAAAGGAAAAACAGTTGTTATAACGGGTGCAAGCAGTGGTGTTGGCCGTGCAGCTGCAGAAGCTTTTGCTCATGAAGGATGCAATTTAGTCTTAGCAGCCAGAGGTTGGAAAGGTATTAATGAAGTTGTAGAATTTTGCCGAGCATTCAATGTTTGTGTTGTGGGTGTTTCGGCAGATACGTCTATAGCTGAAGATGTAGAGAAAGTTGCCGCAGAAGCCCTTGCTATGAGCGGTAAAATCGATATCTGGGTCAATAATGCCGGAGTGATGGCAAGCGGAAAATTTGAAGAAATTCCGTTAGAAATTCATCAGCAGGTTATAAAAACCAATTTATTTGGTTACATGCATGGTGCTTACAATGCAATCAAAATTTTTAAAGATCAGAATCACGGTATTTTAATTAATAATGTATCAATTGGTGGCTTTATGCCCGCACCTTACAGCGCCGTATATTCTGCATCTAAATTTGGCATTAAAGGCATGATGGAATGTTTGCAGGGAGAAATTTCTAACCGCAGAAATATTCATGTTTGCAATCTATATCCTCAGTTACAAAATTCTACAGGAAATCTTCATTCTGCCAAGTATTCGGGTTTTGATATAAAAATTCCTTTTATTGCTTCAGATCCACGGGAAACTGCTGCCAAAATGGTTTATTTGGCAAAACATCCTAAAAAAGATTTGTTTCCTGATTTTAAAGCGGCGGCAATTACTAATACCTATAAATTATTTCCAAAATTAATTAGCAATACCGCATCGACAGCGCTTCGTCTAAAAATGAAACTTAATCAAAATAAGGAGAACAATCCTGGAAATGTGCTTACTAATTCTAAAAAACCTTTAAGAGTCTACGGGAATCCTCCTTCAAAAACAGATTCTAATTTTGCTAAAACTGCAATTATGGGATTAGGTATCGCAGCTGCGTTGTTTTTAGTTCTTAAAAAATCTTCTTAAAGGATTACATTAAAAAAAAATTGGCAGCATAATTATTTTTATATAATTTTGTATCGATCATTACAAAATAAAATCAAATGAGAGGCAGACCAACCATATATGAAGATTCTAACATCATAAAAAAGGCTCAGGAAGTTTTTTGGCAGAAAGGCTACAGTGCAACCTCTCTAAGTGATTTACAAAAAGCAACTGGAGCCGGAGCCGGAAGTTTCTACAATACTTTTAAAGGCGGTAAAAAAGAAGTTTTTAAAAAAGCTATTGAAGAACGCAGACTAGCTTTTGATGCTTTTAAAAATGAATTGGCTAAAAGTGATTCGCCTTTAAAATTAATTAAAGATTTTTTTAGAAGTATTGCAGAAGCTGACACAAATGAACATTTGAAGGGATGTATTATCGCCAATACCGTTGTCGAAATGACTTATATAGATGAAGATCTTGAAGCCAATGCTGTACAGATTTTAAAAGAAGTCGAACAGATGTTTACAGCAACCATAAAAACGGAACAAGCAAAAGGAAACATACAATCTAAAATTGCTCCTGAGATTCTAGGAAAATACCTCATCACGTTTTGGTGCGGACTTAATACGCTCCGCAGAATGTATCCTGACAAGAAAATATTAAAAGATCAGATCGAAATGCAATTAGCTGTCATCAGCTAATTTTTTTGACTATTTATGTATCAATCATTACAAAAATAAATAATAAAAAATGGATTTAAAATTAGAAGGTAAAAAAGCTTTCATCAGCGGATCAACTCAAGGAATTGGTTTTGCAATTGCGCAACAATTATTAAATGAAAAAGCAGAAGTAATTATCAACGGAAGAGGTGAAGAAAAAACAAATCTGGCGGTTCAAAAATTGAAAACCGAATTTCCAAACTGCAAAGTGTCTGGAATTGCAGCAGATTTTAGCAAAAAAGAGGAAATAGACGCGCTACTTGGTCAATTAAATAACATCGATATTCTAATTAATAATGTTGGTCAATTTGATCTAAAAAACTTTGAAGAAATTGAAGATGAAGATTGGTATAAAATATTTGAAATTAATGTGATGAGTTCTGTTCGTCTTTCTAAGAAACTTTTACCACAGATGCTGGAGAAGAAATCAGGAAGAATTATTTTTATAAGCAGTGAATCTGGAGTCAATATTCCTGGAAATATGATTCATTATGGAATGACTAAAGCCGCAATGACTGCTGTGAGCAATGGCTTATCTAAACTAACCATGGGAACAGAAGTAACCGTAAATACCATTCTAGGCGGACCAACTTATTCTGATGGAGTTGCGGCTGTTATAGAGCACATAGCATCTCTGCAGAATATCGAAGTGGAGCAAATAAAAAATAGCATTGTACAGCAAACCAATCCGCATTCTTTATTGCAGCGTTTTATAAATCCATCAGAAATTGCATCGCTTGCCACTTATCTTGCAAGCCCTCTTTCTTTGGCAACAAATGGAGCTTCTCTAAGAGCAGATGGTGGTGTTTTAAAAACCATTTAATAGAAATTTAAAAAGCCAGAACTTATTGTCTGGCTTTTTAAAACTTTCAAAATCAATTAAAAGTTATTCTTTTTGGTCAACAAAAACATACAGTTTCTGAACTTTACCATTTTCGATCACAAACAAGTCCATACCGCTTATCACAGATGGTTTTGTTTTTGAACCAAACTGCCAATACAAACGAACTATATTATGATTGGTTTCGACAGATTTTGCTGTAAATCTAAAATCAGGGTTTTTAGTTTGAAGTTCTACGATAAATTTACTGATATCTTCAATTCCTTCAGCAATAAAATGACGATCGACCATTTCTACATTAGTCGCATAAACCTGATTTAATAAAGCTTTGCGTTTCAACTCTTCTTTTTCATTCCAAATTTTAAGATGGTTTTCTACTATTGCCGTGTTCTTTTTAGAATCGAAATCATCTGCAGAAACTTTTTTTACTATTTCATTTTTTGGAGACCATAATAGCGTTTTTGGATTCGTTTTTTCATATCCTTTTCCATTAGGATACGAAACCAATTCCATTTTAGATCCCCAAGGCGTTTCAAAATAAACCCAAGTTTCTCCTGCTGTATCTCCAGAAGGCATTGTAAAAGGTTCTCCTATTATTTTTACGCCTTTACTTTTTAAATATTGTACAGATGCATTAATATCTTTTACATAAAATGCGATATGAGATGCTCCAATATCATCTGTGTTGGGGTGTGTTTTGCTTCCTTTATTGTCATCATATTCAAACACTTCTATACTTGCTCCGTTTCCTGCATTGATCATTTTTATAGTAACAGCTCCAGTATTTGGATTAATGTGATTTAGTTTTTTCCAATCATCGTCAAGCGGAATTGGTCCTAATTGAGTTACGGGCGTAAAACCAAGTACATCATTAAAAAATGTAACAGCTTTATTAAGATCAGGGACATTGATTCCGACGTGATCAATTCCAACAATTCCTGCACTAGTTTGTGCAGCTGTTTTTTCTGAAGCTGAAAAGAGTATTAATAAATTAAGCATTGCAGCGGCTGAAGTTTGCACTTTTTTATTTGATTTTTTATGAGTTGTTTTCATGATTATTTGAATCTTAAGTAAATTATTAAAATGTATTTTTAAAGGGGAAAATTAATTGGTGTAAGCTGCTACCCATTTTGCTTTAATATTGGCACGCGCTTCTATAAATTCTTTATCGGTTCCTTGAGCAATGGCGTCTAGCGGAAAACGAAGCGGTCTCTCTCCTTTTTTCATGTTTACCAATTCTAAAATACCATCAGCAATGGTTTGCGGATTCATATCAAACTGAGCCATTTTTCCAAATAATGCTGTGCCTAAGGCGTTGAATTTTTCGGTTGCTGCATCTCCATATTCTTCTATAATTTGTGTTTTATCAGCATGAATACCCGCTTTAGATCCGTTATTCATTTCTGTTGGATAAACCCCAGGCTGAATACTTACGTTTTCAATTCCATAACCAGCAAGTTCGTCTTGCAATCCTTCTGTAAAACTTTCAACCACCAGTTTTGATGCGATATACGGAACCATAAATGGAAGTGTGTGTGCGCTGGCTCCAGTTGTAATGTTAATTACGAGTCCGTTTCTTTCTTTTCTCATAGAAGGAAGCACTGCTTGATACATGCGAAGTACGCTGTAAACGTTTACGTCAAACATTTTACGAACCTGATCGATAGAATATCCTTCAAGCAAACCAAAACCGCTTACCGCTGCGTTATTGATTAAAACGTCAATTTTTCCGTATTTAATCAATACTTTTTCGATTGCTTTAGTAACTGATGTATCATCTGTAACATCGATATCTACTACTTCAATGTTTTCTATTGCCTGCAATTCTTTCGCAGCAGCGGCATTTTTATCATTGGTATTTCGCATTCCTGCAATTACAGAATGACCTGCGTTTGCTAATGTTACAGCTGTTAATTTTCCAAAGCCTGTACTTGTTCCTGTAATGAAAATTGTTTTTGACATGATTTCTAATATTTAAATGTTTATAATGTTTGTTTCTTTTGAACATTACAAAGTTGCGATGAATGCAAAACCTGTACATTGATTAGAAATAAGTAAAAACTTGATATAGATCAAGAGTTGGAAGAGGGCATAAAAAAAGGAGCTTTAAAAGCTCCTTGTACATTTATTTCTTTGCTGTTTGTTTTCGAATACGGCTTAGCGTTTCTGGTGTCATACCCAAATAGGAAGCAATCATGGTTTGAGGAATTCTCGAAGCAAAACCTGGATACTTACTTATAAAGTTCAAATACTTTTCTTCGGCCGTTAAAGTAAGTGAAGCCTGAATTCTATTTTGAGCGGCAATAAAACTTCTTTGCAGAATAGCATTTACCATATTATTAAAAGCTGGAATTTCTTTGCATAGCAATTCAAAATTCTCATGCGTAAAAAGAACAAGCTCGGTATCTTCAATAGCATCAATATTAAAACGAGACGGTTGCTGCATCATTAAACTCTCGCGATCTCCTGTCCACCAATTTTCGATACTGAAACTATTTACATGCTCACTGCCTCTTTCATCAACGGTATAAGTTCGAACACAGCCTTTTGTGATAAAAGCATCGTATTTCCAGACATCTCCTTCTTGAAGCAGATATTGTCTTTTACGAAGTTTTTTAATTATAGCAAATGATTGGATACGTTCCGATTCTGTAGGAGTCAGTTCAGTTTTTTCTTCTAGATACTTTTGGAATATTTCATACATAGTATGTAAAATTATGCAAAAGCCATTTGAAGAACAAATAACTTAATCCAAAACAAGTTAGATTTACTAGAAATGTTGTCTATTTTTTTTGAATTCAAAAACTTGCTTATGCGAAACAAAATTACATATACCCTCCACCATCTGTTTTACTTAATTTTGAAAAAGTAAAGCTTGAAAAGATGGTAAAAACAGCCAATGCAATAAAAGTATATTGAAATGCTTTTGAAGCGTCTAAATCGAAAATTCCATCCTGAAATAAAGAAAGCGCAAGACTCGCTACAGAAACTCCAAAACTTACTGAAAGCTGTTGCATAATAACCAACATGGTATTTCCGCCGCTCGCTGTATCTTGATCTAAATCTGAAAGTGTAATGGTATTCATAGCAGACATTTGTACAGAGGTAAAAATTCCGTAGAATATCATCAGTAAAATATAGTATCCAATGGGTGTTTCTTTCGTTACAAATCCGAGAATAATCAAAACAATTCCCAGCAAAATGGTGTTACTTATCAATACTGTTCTGTAGCCAAAAAACTTTATAATAGATACCATAAAAGGCTTAACAGCAACATTTGACAAGGCAGAAGGCAACAGCAATAATCCTGATACCGATGCCGAGTAACCAAAACTGGTTTGCAGCATAAGCGGTAAAAGCAATGGTAGTCCGCCAATTCCAAGTCTAGTAATTAAACTTCCCATCAATCCTATTTTTAAGGTTCTAATATTTAGAAGATGCAGATCGATTATGGGTTTCTCTGTTTTTTTATAATGAATGTAATAAAAGAGAGAAAGCAGTCCGAAGAGAAACAATAAACTTAGAATTACAATCATATGCGGTCGTCCGTTTCCGATAAGTTCTAAAACCAAAGTGATAGAAATTAGTGCCAAACTGAAATAAACCAATCCTCTAAAATCGAATCTTCCTACTGCGTGCTTAAAGTTAGGCATAATACGATACGCCATCGAAATTCCGATGAGACCGATTGGAATATTTATTAAAAAAATCCAATGCCAGCTGAAATTATCTGAGAGAAAACCTCCTAAACTTGGACCCGCAACCATTCCTAGCAAACCAAATAAGGTTATAAAGTTCATTGTTTTAAGCAGTTCGTTTTTTGGATATTGGTACAAAATAGCCAATCGGGCAATTGGCACCATCATGGAAGCACCAACCGCTTGTAAAACACGTGCCATATTAAGCGTATTCAAATCAACTGAAAGAGCGCAAAACAAAGATCCCATGATAAACAGAAATACGGCAATCATAAACATGGTTCTGGTGCCAAACTTATCTGCCAGCCATCCAGAAAGCGGAATAAACATGGCCAATGTGAGTGTGTAGGTTACAATAACCGAATCCATTTCGGTTGCCGAATATCCCATATTTTTGGCTATTGAAGGCAACGAAGTATTAAGAATTGTACCATCTAAAGATTGCATAAGCATTGCAATTGCCGTAACCCAAGGAAGCAGATATACTGCATTTTGTTCTTTCTTTTCTTCTTTATTATTCAGCATCTTTTAGTTTTAGACAAAAGCTTGATTTGTAAGATGATGTAAATTAATAAAAAAAAGCGCTCCAAAGTGTTAAATCTGATTGTCTTTAAGATTCTATATTTTTCGTTTAATATAAATAATTGGTTGGGTATCAAAAACAAACTCGTCTATTGGTTCTCGTTCTTCCCAAAGCTCTTCTATTTCATTTTCATCAGCTTCATATACAGGATCGTAGGCATGTTTGGGAAAATCATTAAAATGATTCATTGCTTCCTCTAATGGACGCAAAGTATATTTTTCGTTAAAAGTATTTTCTACAAAAAACTTAAAACCTTTGTAGGTACAAAAAGTGTTTACCCGATAAGCGCTTTCAATATCAGTAAAAGAGACTTCTTTATACATACTAACTTTTTGCTCAAGTTTTGGTTTTAGCTTCAACTTTAGCATTAATTTGAGGTTCAATTTGAGGTTATCATCAATTCTGAAACCTTTCTTCAATAATTCTTCGCTGTAGTCCGCTTGTAAAATATAAAAATGATCTCTTTTCCAAAACCTAAACTCGATTCCCATATGTTTTGCAAATGAATCTCTTCTTATTCTCATAGCCGTTTTTTTATTTTGCTCTTATTAATTCAAAAAAGGAATTGAATTACAAGTATTCTTTAAGATTTTCATCATCAAAATCTAAGCGTAAAAACTCATTCATAAGTACTGATGGAAAAGCATAATTTGTTTTTAATTCCCATTCGTCTTCTTTAATCTCTAATTTTTCGAAGAATCTTTCCATAAGGAATTCTCTGTTTCCTTTTATAGTTATAAGAATCCATGTAGAATTATTATATCCTTTATTTTTAGGTATGATGAATCTTTTTATTTCATCATTATTTTGTCTGTTTTGGTAAACCTCAAACATTTATTTTACAAATTTCAGTATCGAGTTCTTAGCCATGAAAATTAATAAAAAACCTGCAAAGTATTATGAAATAAGAGCACATTAAAATGAAAACCCGTTTAAGAAATTCTCAAACGGGTTTTTAAAATCACTTATAGTCCTTTATAGAATTTACCTAAAAGTATTGATATTTTTATACTTATAAACAAACTCATTTGCCTGTTTATTTCCTGGCAGATTATACTTCATTACTATTTCATAATTTCCATATCGCATGAACTGGTAAGAACTACTAATAAATCGCTGAGCAAGTGCTACAACACCTGGTTCTCCATTAATGTAGTTGTTCACTATTTGATTGTTCAAATCGATCCAGTCTTCCTTATAGACAAATGGCAAATTGTATCTAAACGGGAAGTTAGCTCTAGTCCAAGACTGATTAACGTCGTTTTCTAAATTTGTCATATAAGAAGCATTTAACGGAATTGCCTTTGCAGGAACAACTCCAAATTCGCTAGTATCTCTATTTTTTATTGAGAAAATACCACTTAAAGGATAATCCTTATACAAATAAGGATAAATATCTGTTGTATAATATTGATCATTTAATTTAGATTCTGCTGTTACTACAGGTTTATTGTCACTGTAAGTTACTCCTCTAAGCTCTACTAGATCAAAAGCTTCTTGACTTGAAATACCATTGGTCAAATAAATAACATCTGAAAACAAAATTCCAAAATCATAGCTTTGCGTATTAATTGCATTCATTTTAGAAGCAAAAGTTTTGTATTTACTTGTGTTGAATGAATAGTTTAAACGATCAATGCTTCCCTCCGCTTTAGATATGGCATCGGCTTGATTTTCTTTTATTTGTATATCATTACCTTCATCACTAATCGTATTTGTCTTTGTATTCGATGTCGTGTTTCTTGTTGTATTCTGCTTTAAATTACTAACGATTGAGAAATTATATTTCTTTTCCTGATCGATATTTGGCAAGTTATAATATACTTCATTTGAAGTAGTATCATAGTTAAATGCCACGGCTTTTGAGTTAGAAGTTCCGTCTTGCGCCATCTTAATACTGGTCTCCCAATTAGAATCTTCAAACAAATAATCCTGACCACGCTTCAGTTGGATATATCCTTTTGAATATTCTTCTTCAAGGAAATACTTTTGATCTACAACTGGATACGAGTACTTAATATTGGTAAGCGGAATATGGTTTGGCGCGCCTCCTGTTGTAAACATTCTTTCTTCAAATTCTGTGGCTACTTTTCCGTCTACTTTTATAGGCTGGAATACGCCATTTACCATTTTTTGGAAACTAACCTCAACTTGAACTTTCAATTCTTTATGAGGAGGAAGAATATCTGTTGACACAAAATTAACTCTGTCTTTCATACTACTCCATTCAAAAACTCCTGGAATTTCTTTGGTTCCATCAAATACTTTGAATTTTTCTAGTATAACTTTATAAGTCACATCGCCCGCGTCTTCAGGAATTACAAAAGCTTCATTTACTTTCATTGAAAATGCGGCTTGTGGCACAGCAAAAACATCTACATCTGTAGAGCTTTGTTTTGGCGTTACATCGGTGATTAATTTAATGCCTCCTAGTGGCGATGCATTTTCAAATTGGCATTCTTCGCCTATTTCAAATTTAAATCTGAATTTTCCTTTTATCAATCCTCCTAATATATTCATGTTTCCAGCCACATAACCTCTCATCCAAACTGGATTTGGCAATTTCGCTTGTAATAAAACTGCGGCTCCTCCAGAAATAATTGGAACCTTTAATTTTAAGAAAGATAATTTAATTCTGATTCCAAGTTCTCCTTGCAGATAAGCATAAGATTGTCCGTTGGCATACCAACCATTTATACCTACACGGCTTCCTGTGTTGGAACATCTAGCTTCCTGATAATCTTTAAGCATAATATCGAATCCCATTCCTGCTTGAAAACGGGCGTAGAAAAGCAAGAAACTTAAATCTCCTGTATCAAAATCTAGACTGGCTCCAAAGGCTAAACCACCTCCATTTGCCAATTCATTTTCGTTACGCATGTAATCCAGTTCTTTTAATTCGACACCCAAAATTTGAGCTACTTGCGGAGGTGGCGCCGGACTACCCGGAAGTACCGTTCCTGCCATAAAATAACTTGTTGTTTGCAAATACATACCCGCAACTCCAATTTTAATTCCGCATCGGTCTTTTGGTGTTCCCATATACATATACCAATCTTTTGGATCTTTATGGAAAACTCCCCAAACAGCTCTTCCTCCTTCTCCAGTTCCCGAAAGGAAATTCCCTGGTGTATTAATATATACATCGGTAGTGGCGTGCATCGATTTGTTTTCAAAATCAAATTCGACAGCTGCTGCCATTTTTATTCCTACTGCTGCAGACAAATCTCCTGGAATTGCTTCTTTAGCTTCTGGAATATATTTGCTGGCAAAAGATCCTTTAAGGTCATTTTCTGTAATTCCTAAAAAGCTTTTCTTAGCGGTAACATTTGAAGCTACTTTCCCCATTAAATCGGTAACATTTTTAAGTCCTGGAATTTTAGCCATCACATTGGCTTTACCAAAAATAGCTAATCTGTTTATTCCTCCTTTTGAGTTAAATGCCATTTCAAAACCGGCTTCACCATCACAAATGGTTTCTGATCCTACGTGAAAATAAATTAAAGCCTTAATTCCTAAACTTATTTTCTCGTCTGGTGTATAACTTAGTCCCGAAGGAGAAAATTCGCCAATGGCAATATCTTGATTTCGATGCATTTTGTAATAGGCTCCTCCACCAAAACCTGTAATCATAAAAGGCACACCTGGTGTTGGAGGAAACTTAACCGCTCCATCAAAATACCAATATCTAAAAGTAGTACGTCCGAAAATTGCTTTTGCTTTTACATTAACAATATCCACAACGTCGACTTCAACATCTGCATTAAACCCGTTACCATATATAGGGTCATTTTCCATTAGGATAAGACCACCTTTAATAGTTAATCCACTAAACTTGCAATCTATGTTTATGGCCGAAAGATCCAGACCAGCGTATCGGCTTTTTTGCCTATACCCATCATCGTACATCTTACCTTTTATTCCAATTCTAGCTGTAGCTCCTGCTCCAATGCTTTCCATTAAATTAATTCCTAAATCAAAATCAATTCGGGAATCATCTCCATTAATGGCTACATTAATGTTTCCGATCGAAACAGGAAAATTAGCAAAACCAACTGTTCCTTTGTACCCCATATTTCTAACCGAAATAATAGGCGAAACCGTCTGTAATTGCAAGTTCTCAAAAGTAATTCCTTTAAAGTCTACCATTTTCTTGCCTTCGACATCTTTATCGTCTGTTGCCCCTTTATTGGTTCCAAAGGAAACCGAACCGTTTAGATTGGCTTTAGGCAAAAATCGTCCGTTGACTAATTTTAACTCGACAGAACTATTGGGCAGCAATAATGCTTTTGCCTTCCAGATGTCAAAAGCTATGGAATCTTTTGTTATCACAACCAATTGTTGCTCTTCCATAGAAATAAATCCGTTGTATTCTAAACCAGCCCTATTGGTCTGTTTTGGTTTAGCAGCATCGGTTCCTGTTGCGCTAGCTGTTCCTGCATTGGTAGCTGGAGTTGTAGCCGTTTCTTTTTTCTCTGGTACAGCTTTACTAATGGGTAAAAGAATCTGTCCTTTTAAATTTGCTTTTACAAAAGTATTTGCCGCAATAGTCACATCAATATGGTCTAACGAATAAGCCCATGATTTTTCCTGACTGGTTATTCCTCGATCTAAAGGAAAAACATTATCGGCATAGAAAGTTCCCGAAACTCCAAATTTATCTATAATAAGATTTTGTGCGCCTACATGGAGCCTTTCTTTACTTGATGCCGTATCGGTTGTTTGAAATTCCTTGGGCAGACCTACATCAAAAGTCTGAACAAAAACTCCTTTCCACGATTCCTGACTTGGAACCAAAAGCGAATTTTTCGCATAATATTCTGGAAAAACAACTACAGGATCATTTTTCAAATCACTTAAATCCAATACTGCATTGCTTACCAAAAACTGGAAATTACCATCAAAATCTTTTCCGTTTCGTTTGTCTTTTAATACAAAAGGCTGCAGACTTACATTTAATAAAATATCATTCCAGCTGCCCGCTGTAAAACTAAACTCTCCTCTAACTCTATTAGGTATTGCAACCGTTTTTCCGTTATAATACGTTTTTGGAACTGTAGTTTTTGCTTCATCAACCGTTTTGGTCAACGGATCGATTGGCAGAATTAGATCTCTCGAAAACTCAACAGCGCCAGAAATCTTCATTTCTTTAAAACCATCACAATCAATCTTTACATACGTTAGATCGTTTACCTTTCCAGTCGCCATTTCGAAACCTCCGTATAAAGAAACCTGCCATTTATCTTCGTTAAACGGAATATCAACATTGCCTAGCAATACCAATTTGGCTTCACCCATAATACCTCCTTGATGCGATAATTTAACATTATCTGCTCCAAAGAAAAGCTGCATGGGCTGTCCGGTTTTTTTATCTTTCTGAGGAATATCAACTCTACAGAAAACTGTCAGCGTAGTATATTCTGGCGTAAAAGTAGCCTTTGTAATTCCGATAGAATATTGAATATTATTTACCGTATTACGAATACCAATAGGCAGTTCTACCAAATCTTGATTTGAAAATTTATCTACCCAACGGTCAGCGGCTTCAATCTTTTGTATCGAACTTGAAGCTACACTTAATTCTTTTGGTGGCTGAATTTCCTGCGCATAAGAAAAAACAACCGAAAGCAAGATAAGCAGTGCCGCAAAATGTATTTTGTAATTTTTTTTCATAAGCAAATCATTCTGTTTTTTTGAAAAATAAAGCATACCGACTTCTTTTATATTTTTACTCTTTTGAACAGCAAAAGAGTTTATTTGACTATTAATTATTCTTTAAAAACTTAAAATCGACTTCTCCATCCTTAACATTTTTAACTGCTAAATCATGATAGAATGGAATTAGTTTGATTTTTATTTCTTCGATTATTGCTGCATCTGTTTTCTTCTCTTTCATCATTTTAAAGAAATCTCCAAGCTCTTCTTTATTAAAAGCCGAAAGATTTTCATTTTGACGAAGCTGATCTACAGGTGTATTTGAAAGTATTCCAATCTCATTAAGCATCCATCGATGAACCATTAAAGGCTGTAATTTTTTATTTTTTCTGTCTACCAGTTTTAGATACGAATTATAACTCACTTTATCTGTGACGTCTTTTTCATCTACACCATGCATCTTATGTTTGTTTACTCTTCCTAGAGCCATCACATAATCATTCTCATATCCTTCGTCTTTACGAGCCATTTCTTCTCTTAAACTTTTTACCGTTTCATGAATGTAATTGTCGTATTTATTTAAGATGTCATTATTTAAATCGTATGCTTTTAAATAATTCAAGGCTTTTTCTTTGAAGCTATCGTCATCTGGCGTCAAAGTTGTAAGCGTAAGAAGATGTTGCAATTCTTCTGAATCTTCTTTTGGCATCGGACGAAGCGCTGACTGCATATCCTGAAGCTGCTGTATAATTTCGTCTCTCGTTCCTTCGTACGTTTTGTCTTTATGGTTTATTTTTAGAATAGGATTTAAAACCTCTTCTTTTTCTTTTTTAGGCTCTTTTTTGGCAGGAAGCTTTATTTTATCCAACGAACAGGTGTAATTTAAAGTAGCCGTTAAGTCATTAAATTTGTCTGTATTCGTACTGCTTCTAAACATCGAAATAACATTTAAACCAAAATTATGCCTTTGATACATTACGTAACTATTGTTGAACTTGATTCCAAATACAGAACTTGAATTCATATTTCCTTGCGAATTATTATAAAGAAATCCAAGGTTTGTATTTAGCTTGTCTTTGAATAGTTTCTTTGAAGCTCCAACTGAAGCTCCCATAGATGAATTATTGTTTCGGCTTACTTCATTTTTGGTATAGTTAAGCGAACTGTTTAAAGCAACTTTTGTTGCAAGAAAACTAACCGTATGCGCCAAATTATAATTTTGAACCGTGCTCGCCTGACCTTTTCTAATCACGCCTCCTTGCTCGTTGGCCTGACCTGCAATACTATAATTAAAGTTTAAATTTTGATTTCTTTTTTTCCCAAAAGCATAAGACATGTTTACATTAGCATTTTGAGACAATTGTCTGTAATCTAAAGTGTCTGCCTGCACTACATTTGGATTATTTATAAGTTCAAACTGATCTAATTTTTTATTGGTATAAGTAGAAAAATTAGAATAACTACCCGTAATGTTAATTTGATCTGTAACTCTATAATTCATGTTGATAGATCCTACAACACGTTTTGTATCTTGTTTTTTAACTTTTTCTAAATCATCTTTTTGAAATCCTAAACTGGTCGAAACTGTAATTTTATCTTGATAAAAAGGTCTCGCAAAACGCAACGCTATGTTTTCTAAATCATTATTAAAATATAATGCTCCAAGCGTATTGTAATTAGGATCAATGCGCTCGTACGTTAATCCGACGGTACTTTTCTGAATATTATAATCGAAATTAACATTGAAAGCGTTCATATAACTCGTACTTTCTTTACCAGAAAATATTTTATCTCGAAAACCTCCGCCCGAAAGACTTTTACTTCTAGTATCATCTGTTAATACAGACAAGGCATACTCAACATTTAAATTTAAATTTTTAACTACCGAAGTGCTAAAAATCAAGCTGTTTACAAAGTTTTCTTTTGGCGTAACTCCGTTATCATTTACCATGTTTAATGAATTGGCATCGTCTTTGGCATAAAAACCAATCCAACCTAACTTATATTGCGCTTTCTCAAAACCTACTTTTGCTCCATAACCAAAACGCTGATAAATCGGAATTCCTCCTGAAGCATTTTCTGCTGAAACGGCTTTAAGGAGCTGTCCTCCCATTAACGATACTTTAAATGGACTATTTGGTGTCAGTTCTAATCCGACTCCTTTAAACGGATAACCGCTTAATGTATAAGGTGAAAATGTCATACTCACATTTCCAATATAAGCCTTTACCCATTTATATTTGGGCATAATGCTTAATCTGTTAAAATCAAATGGAGCAGTATATCCTAAATTATCTCCTTGATTGGTAAAACTATAAAACAACGGAACACTAAAATTAAAAGCACTAATATTCAAACTCCCTGAAAACAGATAAGTGAAAGGTTCACGTGAATTTTCCATATTTGAATTGTAGTACATCATATTGGCATTAATGTTACCAGTTACCTTAAAATTAGGTTTATAAAAATTCTGCAAATCTATGTCCTGTGTATATCCTTTCCCGCAAAAACAACAGGCCAAAACAATACATAACCAAAACAAGATTTTATTATTCTTTATCTTCATTTACAGGTTATTGTTTTTGAACTTTGATGTCGCATAAAATATAAGAACTTGCACCGTTCTTTACCATTTCTTTTATTTTAATGGCGCCTTTTCTACCGTCTTGTGTTTTAAATAAAATGATTCTCGGATACGCAAATCCAAATTCCTGTGCTCCTCCAGCGCTATAACTTATGTTTAATGCTTTTATAGGCGTGTCATTTACCATATTATCGAATTGTGCTTCGGTAAAATTTAAACCACAATTGCACAAGCTTTGAGAATTTACAAAAATGGTGCTTTGTGCATTTTTTAATGCTAAAAACCCATAATTATTGGCCTGATCTGGAGAGATAAATCTGTTATATGTAAAATTGCTGTTTAAACCTTGAAATACGATATCTATTAGACCGCTATTCTCATCGTTTATTTCGTTTGCCTTGTAAACTTCGCGTGTAACGGTCGAGAACATTGCACCAATATTATTGCCGTTATGGGCTGGGTTAATTCCTAATTTTATATTAGTAAATGTTCGCAGGTTGGTATCGGGCAGAACTGTAATGGTCGATTTGAAAATCTGACTTGTTTTATCATTAAAAGCTTCTAAAGTCACTTCATGAGCGCCTTCACTTGTAAAAACAGCACTCGGATTCTCTTCTGTAGAAATAGCTGGATTTCCGCCTTCAAATGTCCATTTGTAATGAGTTGCGCTGACAGATTTGTTTGTAAAATTAATTGTTACAGGAGCTTCATAATCGTCATCTTCAAACTTTGGCTCATAGGTAAACAAGCTTACCAAATACGGAGCAACCGTAATGGTTTTAGTCTGTTTTTCAGACTCAAAACCATTTGACACAGTCAAAGTTATCGTGTGTTCTCCAGGAGTTGTAAAGACAACATTTGGAGGAGTTTTTCCTGAAAAAGAAGCTGGTGAACCGTCTTGAAATTCCCAATTAAAAGTCAAACCTTCTCCAATAGTCGAATTCTTTAAAATTACCTCAACAGGAGAATAGTTGCTTTTTACAATTTCATGCGTAAACTCAATATTAATTCCTTCTTTTATTACAACAGTTTGAGTAAATTCTCGACTCTCACCATCTACATTTTTTGCTATTACTTTGATAGTATAAGTTCCCTGCTTGCTGTATAAAATCTCGCCCGGATTTTTAGAATTTGAAATAGAAGGGTTTCCGCCCTCAAATGTCCATTCATACGTATCTGCACCCGTTATTTTATTATCAATTTTAATAATAACGGGTATAGATTCATCCTGATCAACATACGAAGTCGTGAAATCACCTTCTATGACTATAGCAGTTTCCTGATAACAAGAAGTAATAACGAAAAGTAAGAATAAGAGTAAAGTTTTTTTCATTCAGTGCATTTTAAAACACTGCAGCTATAAAAAAACTGCAGTGCTTTTTATTCTATATTTTGAATTCTATTGATTAAAAATTACAGATAACGCTTGATAATCTTATCTATAGAAATGGCCCAAACAACATTGTTTTTATAACCAATTGCTTTGATCACTTGAGTATTTGTGTAATCAAGTGTCCATGTTTTAGCTCCATCTACTGTTTTGTAAATTTTATTTTCTAAAACTGCCCAACCCGTATTAGCATCTTTAAATACCAATTTTGTAAATTTCTCTCCACTATAAATTTTAGTCCAAGTATCGCCGCCATCTGTAGTTTTGTATATAGTTGAGTTATTAATTAAAAAATAACCATTTGCCTTATCTGCAAAAGATACTTCTGCTGCTAAAGTATTTGGTTCACTTGCAAAATAATGTTCCTTCCAACCGTCAGTTTCATTATTTTTAAATAAAATAAAAGGATAATATATATTTGCCACTTCTTTCATACCAATAGCCCAAATATGATCATTGTCAATTTCATCAGATTTGATTATAGATCCTGAATCGAAACCTTTGTCAATAAAATGAGCATCATAGACTTGTGAAAACTCAACTCCATCAGCTGTGCTATAAACATCTCCGTATGAAGTAATTATAGTTCCCTTTTTCATATCATCATCAACATAAACAGAGTAATAAATACCCTTTGTTGTTGCGCTGATAAATTCCATTGTTGGAGAACCTCCAACTGGTACCTTTTGAATTCCAAATGCTGTATCTGCCCAGCCTTCGTCATTTTTAGTAGCCGAAAAAGCCCCAGAAAAACCAGTTCTTCCCCATTCTACAAAAGTAATACCTCCGTCAATCGTTCTGTAAACTCCACTTGCTCCATAATCAGCCATAGAATAGTACATTATTTTATCGCTAACGACTTGAACACTATAGACTTTATTTTCATTTTTTAGAACATTATCTATTGTAAACCAATCAGTAGTAGATGATTTAGGTAAAACGCCTATATTTCCTTGATACGCATTCTTTACTTCATTCGTAATGGTTCTATTCTCAATTGTTAAAGACAATTGCGGAACTAATTTTTCAGTTGATGGCAGTTTGAATACAATCTCAGTAGCTGTTGATGAAACAACTGTTGCAGAAACTCCATCAAAAGCGATTTTAATATCGCTTATCTTATCCGAAAAATTTTCACCAAAGATTGTAATGGTTTCTCCTGCTTCTCCAAAGTTTTTAGAGAATGATGTTACTTTTGCAGCTTTTATTACAACAACTGGCGGTTCAGGAGTTGAAGTGCTATCTGAATCTGAGCTACAGCTACCAAGTACCATAAAAAGTTGCAATACTGCGGCTAATAAGACTGTTTTTTTCATTTTAATTATTTTATACATTTTTTTAATTCTATTTAGACTGACTTCCTAAAGTATATCCATTTCCAACCAAAACTCTCACAATATTCATTGCTGTTATATCTTTGCTCATTTTGTAACCTGTAGGATTTCCTCTATTGTCGAAAGTCGCTTTGAACACTTTCCCATTGAATGTAATGACTTCTTGATTTAGTAGTTTTTCATATCCAGAGAACATACCGCCTCTGGCAAACCACGTTCCTACTAAATTATTATCTAGGTCCATTATTTCATATTTTAAATCTCCATTTTGAGAAGGTGATGTTACTCTGATAAACCCGATTCTTTTATCGTCTATATCTTTATTTTGTGCCTTAACGCTAAAGATTGTACCATAATCATCAATCGCTAACTGATAGGTGTCTGCAATTTTACCAGCATTATCTATTTCGCCTTGAACGCCCAAACGCTTTGCAGCTATACCTGCTGATTCACCGTTGATAAAACTTTCAATTGCTTCTTTGTTTAAACCTTCTGCTCCTACCATACCTCTATCCAATAATTCATAGACTATACTACGGTCGTAATTGAAGGCACTGAATTTTCTACTTTTGTTCTTAAATTCTAATTCGTTCGATTTCCCCGTCGCTTCATCTTTAATTTCAATCCATGGCAATACCATAGAATCTTCATTTGGAGCTTTCTTTAGTTCTGCCGTAATTGAATAACTTTTATCTAAACTAAAAATGGTAAAAAGCGGTTTTTTACCTTCTACAAAACCTATTGTTTTTTCGTCTAGTTTTAGTTCTCCTTTATCAATTTTTAATTTTTGTGCAAACCCAACAATGCTAATTAGCATTACTATTAGGGTTAAAAGATTTTTTTTCATTTGTTAGTTTTTTGTTTTTATTTTTTGTTTTTAATTAATGTTGGATATAATCTGCTTTTTCTTGTCATCAATGGGCGTTTTATATTTTAAATATCCTTTGCGTTCACGAGCAACATGCTCGCACTAGCAGGAGCTTGCATTATTAGAAAACAGATTTAATTTCTTTCATAAACCCTTAAATTATTTTCGCTATCCATAACCCCTAGTACTTCATTGTTGACCTGTGGAACGTCTGTAAAAAACAAATGCTTTCTTTCTTCTAATGGCGCTTCAAACCATATAACTTCAAAATTTTCTGTATCAAAAACACCAACTGCCCTATTGACAACTTCTCCTTTATTGGTACCTATAAAATAAAGATTTCTATCCCCAGAATAATATTTGCTTCTATTTATTCGCCACGATTCTTTAGAATTTTCTCCAAAATCTTTTTTGATTTGGATTTGAAAAGTGTCTAAATTTAGCTCCCAGTAATATCTATATGATAAACTTTTAATAATTCCTTTTTCATTATCTATATGAACATCTTTAACAGAAAAACTAAAATCTTCACTTGAATTAGGCGCTAATCCTAATTCTTTGCTCAAATCTATTTTATGTAATAATGTCCCATTCTCTACGTCAAGTCCAATAATTTTACGATGTGTAACTAGTATCCAAAGCACCTTTTTGTAAACTCCTAATATTGATACAACTTCTACATTTGTTTCTTCATCATTAACGCCATTTATTAGTTTTGAAAATGAAAATTCGAATAGCTTTGTACCTTTCTTTAATTCATACAACACTAACTTCAATTTATCCCAACTTACGAATATCGTTTCAAAAAGTTTAAATCCAAAGGGATCAACAATACTTTCAATAATTTTTTCGCCATCAAATTTCACAACATTTAAGATTGTATTAAATGATGAATCATATGATAATTCAAGGACCACATTATTTTCTATTTCTTTTAAAAATTTTTTCTCTTCTTTTGTTTTTATCAATTTAAAATCTTCATTGATTTTAAACTCACAAAGCATTTCCATACCATCATCACTTGAAAAATAATTAACAACAATTAAATTATCTTTTTTAAAGACCTGAAAAATATTGCCCTTGACATTTGCCAATAAATTATTATGTTGAACATTGTATAAGCCTCCTTCTTTCCAATATAATTTAAATTGATTATCTAGAAAGAAATTTGACACTTTTTCTATTTTAATTGCATTACTGTACATATCTATTCTATTTTAATAAAATCAAATAAACCTTCATCTAAAGAATTTACTTTCTGCATAAATTGCCCCTTAGAGTTGATTCCTAAATTTTTAAAAGCATTCGGATTATCCAAAATTAAGTCGTCATATATTTTATAATTATCTTTTTTAAATACCCTTTGAAATTGTTCTTTTACAAACTTTGAAGGATCTGTAACTCCATCATTTAAAAGTTTGGTCTTATTAGCTACGTATTGAAAAACTTCACCACTTTTTATATATCCTTTTAATTGATTCAAACTACTTGTTCCTCCAAAAGCTTCCCAGCTACTCTTAGCAAAACTCTTAAACTCTATCAGTTTTGTAATTCCATCAAACAATTTTATATCTGCTTCAAATCTTTCTCCACTTAAATAGAAACTTTCAAACTCTTGCACCTTATTAGCAAAACTTGCTCCTTTCCCTTTTAAATATTGCAACATAAACGCACCCCCATCTGCTTTATTACTATGGGCTGCCATTTCGATAAGCAACTTGTCAAAACCGCTTTTATCTTTGTAGTTAGTTATAGCAAAATCGAGATCATCAATAATTTCGTCAAGATGCTTTATTCCTTCATTTGTTCCTTTAGTTGGACAAGTTTTACATCTTGCTCCTGCAGCTGCTAACTTGTCATAAATTTTTTGAATTTTACTTAAATTCTCTTCAATATACTTAGAATTATTTTTAAGCATTTTGGCTGTAGCCTCTAAAATACTTTCATCAATACGCATTTGAGATCTATTTGATATAAATTTCCACGCCTTCAAAAGATTAGGATTGTCTGTGAAATTTTTCAACAATGATGGTGCTTTCGCTAAGTCATCAACAAAAGCTTTAAGTTGAGATACATCATTAAATGAGTTGGCTTCTAGAAATTTTGCTAATTTTTCTCCATTTTGTACTGTTTTACCTAAAGCTTTCAACGCTCTATCTAAACTTGCAGGTTCAACACCTAAATCAGTAAGACGTTTTAATAATTGTTCATTAGCAGCTCCAAAAATTTGTGCAGAGTATGTACTAAGATTCGGAGAACCCATTGAACCTGGACTTACACTTAGTTTTATACGCTGGTTAACACCATTTATTGGATAATCAATTCCATCTGCTCCCGCTAATACTAATCTATTAACATCTTCAAATGACATCTCCAGAGTTGGCAGTTCAGTATTATTAACAATAACTTTTAATCTGAATAATCCATTATCTAATTGGGTTATAACGTCGCTAGTAGCATTTTTTATTACAACACCGACTTTTCCTGACATTCCTTTAACAAACCTAAATGACATTCCGATGTATCTAAAAGGATCACTAAGTTTATCACACAGTTGTATTGCCTTAAAGGCTGTTGAAGCAACTTTACTAACAATTCCTGCACCTGCCTCTACATCTCCAATACACATAACAATTATTGGTCCCACAACAGAACCTACAAATTCAGCCCCTATACATGGTTTGTTAGCATCGAATTGACTTGCGATACCATCTTTTAACAAATACCATACTTTACCAAAACTTAATCCTTTACCATAAATAAGAGTTTCTTTTCCACTAGCATCTTTCTCAAACATCTCCATCTCTTCTATCTGAGTCAAAAACTTGCTATTTGCTTCTCTCCCTTTAGACGATAATGGAGAAATAAGCAGTTTTGCTAAATCAGGAACAGATTTTACAACATCAATAAGTCCGTTATACATTCCGCAGAACAAAGCAAACTGAATTTGGCTAGGAGTTGCTTTTTCAAATACTTTATTAAACTCTGGATAAGCGTCAGCTAGATTTTCAGCTACGATATCATAAACTGCACCAGATAAAGACAAATAACTAAAGACCTTTGCATAAATTTCATTATAGTTTTTATCATTACAATCGTATACCGAAGGTTTAATTTTGACTTTACTTATACCACTGCTTAACATATCAAACATATCGTAATAAGCTGTAAAATACCCATCTACAGATTCATAACCAATTGCAATTATCTTCTCGAATAATGTTTTTTGTTTCCAATCTAAACTTGATTCCCATGATTTTAAAGCGACAGAAATATTTTCATCAAAACTACTTCCTGAAAGGATTTGTTTTACTCTAATTTTCCCTTCATTGCTATATTCTAACCAAAATACAATTTCATCTGGCTTAATTTCATCCTTAACATTATCTACATAAAAACTATTGTCTTTGAATGTTACTTTATCTGTTTTTTCTGCCTCTGATGTTAAAAGTATGTGCCCTTTAATTTGATGCGCTTGTCCTGTAATCCAGTTTTTAGATTTACCAGACATTAAACTTTCTAATTTATCTAGTACCTCTTTTTTAACTTCACCTTTGATTAAGTTTCTAACAAATAATCCCTGATTGTTGCTACCTGACTCTCCTTTTGTCTCTGACCAATTACTTTCACTAGCTTGATTACAAACAATTGTTTTTTTGCTATTAGAATCTACATATCCCTTAATAAAATCTTTAAGTGTTTTCCCGCTATTCAAATATTCTGAAACCAGAACAGTAACATAGGTTGTTTTACCACACTCATTATCTTTATTAAAAAATAGATATAGCCATTTGTTGCTAATAGAGCTTAGATTAGTAACCTTTTTTAAGGTATAACTACCTGATTCACTTACATACTGACCATCTTTCCACCAGTATGCATCTCCTTTGAATGTGAATCCAGGAATAGTTCCATCATTAGCCCTAACATCAGCAGTAGAGTACGTATTTCTATCTACTTTTGTTCGCTCTGACCCTACAGTAAACACCTCATAATTAGGGCTAACCACATAACCATCAGCAAATTCCCCACTAGCCTGACTCTGAAAAGCATACAATTTAAACGTAGGATCATTGACCTGTTTCCAATCCATATGGTTTAAAACAGTGCCTGAGCTATAATCCATTAAGAAATCTGTATTAGAATCTGTTGTTTTATACTGCTCAAAAGGATGCTCGAGTTTAAAGATTCCGTGACCTAGTTCGTGTGCAGGTGTTTTTAGTAAGCCTGATTTAAACACATAACCAAACTGTCCATTCAAACGCATGTATCCTTGCTGTTCTGTACTAGATTCTTTATTGGTTATAAACAATACATAACTATTTCCGTCACCTTTATATTGAGCATTTATATTTTGCTGTACTGTACTGTAGGTAGAGGTAAGTGTATTTTTCTCCGTTTGGATTACATTGCCAGAAACTATCTTATCTATATTTAAAACTGTCTCCTTCTTAAAGTTAATTCTAACTCCAATTTTACTATAAATCCTCTGTGTTTCAGTTATAATTTCATTTAACTTATCTGCAGAGACATCATCAGTAGGAACCAAGGCCACATTAACATCTTTTGGCGAAATATGCACGAGCATAAATGCACCGATAACCTGCCATTTCTTGCCTTGTTTTACGGTCGCTAATATTTGTTCTTCGGCATAACTTAAATTTCCTTTTACAGTAAGAACAAATACTTTATCAGTTCTCTTAAAGTCAATTTTTGCTCCATTTTGGGTTTTAAAAACTATACTATCTAATTTTATATTAGAATCTGTAACATTTACTGTAGCAACAACTGTATCTGAATCGCCATTTAAAACTGCTTTATAAGGCAATACGTTATCGCCTGCTTTGGCATACAATTTCTTTAGCGCTGCAGATGCATTTTTTGGCATTACATCAAAAGCATACTTGCTTCCGTTTCCAGAAAAAGCAATCGAAATACCTTTGGCCGTAAATGCTGTGGCTTGACCACTTTTATCTACGCCATCTGTATTTTCTGGCGATGGTTTGCCTCCTTCGGCAACTGCAACACCTTGATTGCTTCCATTTCCTTCACTGTCTACCGTATAAACTTTTGGAGGAACAACAACTTTTCCATCTTTATCAACAACACCGCTGTCTGTAATTACAGTGTCTTTTCCGCCAGGAATAGTTATCTGCTCGCCGTCAACGCCATTTACAACTATATCTCCATTAGCATTAATGACAATATCTTTAATTACAAAAGGAACTTTTTCTTCAATTTGTCCGCCTTTGCCCTCGCCAGTGAAATCTTCGATATCGGTAACATTTTTCCAATCTGGGTTATAGCTTGTTTCTACAACACCACTGATCAATTGATAATCGGTATTGATCACAATATCCTTAAATTCTACCGCAATTTTAGTATCGGCTAAATAAGGAACAATGATATATCCGAGTCCAGAATATGGGCTGTTTTCTCCTCTAAGTTCTAAAATAGTTACAGGAAAGTCACCAGCTCTAAATGTCTCGCTTTGAATTAAATTGGTTAGCGGTTTTTGATTCTGAATATTGATTTGCGGAACGATACCACAATTGTATGCAGGAACACCACTACTTTCTGTTGGTGTGGTAAAAGTGCTTATATTAGAATAAGTAAACGACTGAATTCCGTCTTCAGCTGGATCACAGCTCGATCCTACTCTAAATTCATAAGTTACTCCTGGTTCTAAATTGGTAATTAAACTTTGTTTATTTAAACTATTTGACGAAAACCATTGCGCATTACGAACGCCTTGTTTTTTGTATTGTACCTGATAGCGCGTATGCTCTGGCACTCCTTCCCAAGTAATTTTTACACTTTTTGAACTTTGCGATTCGCTTAATAAAAATGTCGGCGCGGTACAGGAAGCTGTATATTTAAAAGAATATATTTCGCTATATCCGTCATTTTTAAAAACAGCATTTTCTGAAAGTCCCGTTGTCGAAATCGCTCGTACTCTCCATGCGTAACGTAAACCTGGAGTAAGTATTGGCATACTTAAATTGTATAGAACAGCGGTTCCAAATAAAGTTTCTTCGTATAAAGTCGGCGACATTTGAAACCCAATTTGAGGATCTAATGTTGGATCTAGAAGCTGTTTTAGCTCAAATTTATACGAAACATTTGTTGCATTGATCTGACGCGGTGTCCAAGTAAATAAAATATTAGGAAATTCTGTCGAAGCAATTTGTTCGTTTTTTTGCGGTGTATTTAATAACGGTGGATCATTTAATATCAGGTATAAACTAGCACAACTTTTTTGAGATATTTTTTGATTCGTTACAAAATCGTACATCTCAAAACAAAAATTGTACATTCCTTCTGGCAACGGATTCGCATATTGCGTTGCAGAGATTCCTTGCAGGTTTTCTAACCTAAAAAGAGATGCAATATCAACATTGGTTAAGGTTTGCAGTTCCCCTCCATTTATATATATTGGCCTTTGTTCCTGTGCATAATCAGAAGTTTGGATATTTAATCCGTTGCCTTGTATGTACAGTTTTAAGCGTACTCTTCTTTGCGAGATAGAGATATCGGTTGGATTAATCAACAATTGCATCTTCGTATCCATGCTTGTTGCATAATCGGATATTTTGACGCTATACGGACTATTGAAAACTGGTGTTAATTGAACTGGATACAATTGTGCATATCCAACTGCATTAAAAAACAGAAATAGAACAATGAAATATAGGTTGTTGAAAAGGTTCTTCATTTTTTAATTGATGATAATTTTTTTAACCAATGTTTGCTGTCCTGTCTCCAATACTAAAATATACATACCCGATTGTAGTGAAGTATTAAAATCTACTTCGTACTTTTTCTTTCCTGAGTCTTGCTTTTGAATCATCGTATTTTGTCCAGAAGAGGAGAACAGTCTTAAATTTATCGCACTGTTGTTTTCTAAATGTACAATTGCTTTAAAATTACCATTGTTAGGATTTGGGGTTACAATAAAATCTATAATAAATTGAGATGCCGTTTCGGTATTTGGCAATGTGCCGCGTTTTTCTACCATGATATTTTTGGTATAAACTGCATAACATTCTCCTTGTGTCTGCTTTAAACCTATTGAATACACTCCAATTGCATCAAACTTTAAGGTGATGTATTTTTCTTTTTGCTCTACAACTTTTACTCCGTTTGGAATAACCCAGTCTGTGCTTTCTCCAAAAGGATTGCTGGTATTAACCAAAATTACTTCCTCGTCTAAATAAGCTTGAGAACTCAATAAAAATTCTGCGCTAATGGCCATCTGGCTCGTTTTTATCACAATTTCATCTTCGCCAATACAACCTAAAGCCGTAGTAGCTTTTACATGATATGTTCCTGCTTTTGACACATTAATTTTTGCTTCATTTGAAGTGAATCCGTTTGTAGAAGTCCAACTATATTTTGCTTGCGGATCTTTTATTGAAGCATCTAAATCTAGACTTTGGTCAATACACAAAGTTCGATCTGGACCAACGTTGACAATAACTGGCTCAGGATCTTTTAAAACAAATCGCTTTTTGTAAACGCAACACTCTGGACAAGTAATCGTAACTTCATAATTTCCAGCCGTAAGATTATTTAAATCTTTGGTAACTGCTCCTGTATTCCATAAATACGTATAAGGCAAATTACCTCCTGTAACATTAAGTTCTATAGATCCGTCGTTTCCTTTATAGCAAATAGGATTTTTAACCGTTTCCGTTGATAGAATTCCGTTAGGATCTCCCACAAAAATACTTCCCTGAACCACGCATCCTTTTGCATCTGTCGCTATTACAAAATAATTGTTTGTGGTAATGTTTTCTATTTTAGAAGTTGTTTCTCCGTTTGTCCATTCGTATGTATAAGGTGGCGTTCCACCTGTTACATGCGCTTCTGCCCAACCGTCATCTCCAGTTGTACAGCCTACATCAAACTTCGTAAAGGTTAATTTCAACTGATCTGGTTGTGGAATATACTTCTCAGCATCAATCTCTTTGACTAAAACATTATTCACATAAGTTCCCAATTTTATTCCGTTGGCGTCTTCAATGTTTAGTGCATAAGTTCCTTCAGAAAGATATTCAGCTGTATCTCCTGTATTATTCCAGATAGCCCAAGAACCATTAGCCTGTTTTTTCTTCCAAGTGTAATAATAAGGTAATCCATTATTTTTCTCTTTATTAAGCTGAATACCTCCTGTTACATTCGCTTTTAAAATTCCGTCTTGCGACTCATCTCTTTGATTGTCTAGAGGATTAGCATCAATCTCGTTTCCAAATTCGTTGCTCACATTACAAGAAATAGTGCGAATCACTTCAAACGTAACTTCAATCGGATCCGGATCGTCTAACTCTGTAACAGAACTAGCCACGGTACAACTTGTTTTATTTGTTGCCACGTTGTAATTAGCATCACGCACCGTCAAAGTATAGATTTCCTCAGAAAGACCTGTTAACGATATTGTATAAGTGTTATTGCTAAAGCTTGTACTTGTGCTGGTCTGCGTTGTTCCTTTACTATTTTTCCATTCAAACCAATATGTATTGTCTGTAGCGATAGTTCCGCCTGTAACCTCTACAACAATTTTTCCGTTTGTTGCTTTATAGAAACTCGGATTTACAACCTCTGTATATTTAATCGCAAGCGGCGCTTTTGGCTGATCGATAAAAACTTCAGCGTAAGCCGTACAGCCTTTTTTATCTGTTGCAATTACCCAATAATTTCCTGTTTTTAAAACGGTATTTTTATCCGATTTAACTTCATTAGACCATTCATAAGTGTAATCTCCGCTTCCTCCTTCTGCAGTTGCAGTTGCCCATCCGTCATTACCTCCATTACAAAAAACATCTCCTTTTTTGATTTTCACAGACAACACTGGAGGCTGATCCATAAACTGAATAGAGTCTTTTGCGATCCAATTTCCATTTGTGTAAGTTCCTAAAATAACATTATTTCTATCTCTGACATTAAGAGCATAATTTCCGTGAGAAAGGTTAGAGATGATAGAATCTTGTACAGCTAAATCTTTCCAAGTTCCATTGTCTTCCTGTTTTTTCCAAGAGTAATAATAAGGCAGTCCATTGTTTTTTTCTAATGAAAGTGTTGTTCCTCCTGTAACCTGCGCCATTAAAATTCCATCCTGCGATTCGTCACGCTGATTATCTTTTGGAGTGGTATCTGTCTTATCTCCATATTCATTTTTAGCGTTACATGAAATACTCTGCACAATTTTAAAAACAACTTTTAAAGGGTCTGGTTCTGTCAAAACTCTTTTTGATTCTACAACAGAACAATTAACAGTCTGACCAGCCGCTTCATCGTAATTTTGATCTTTTATTGTTAAAAAATAAGAATCTGCAGGCACATTGTCTAAGGTGATAAAGAATTCTCCATTTACACTTTCAGTTGTCACATTTTGCAATACTCCAGCAAAATTTCTCCATTCGTAATTGTATAATCTGCCATCACTTGGGATTGGTTTTAATACTGTTCCCCCTGTTATCTTAGCTACAATTTTTCCGTCGCTTGCTCCCGAAAATGTTGGTGTTGATATTGTTGGATAATCAATTGTTACCGGAAAATCAGGCTCGGTTATTTCGATATCTTTTGTAGCAAAACATAGATTTGAATCTGTAACCTCAACGGTATACATTCCTTTAGTTAAATTTGTTATTTTTTGAGTTTTTGCTAATTCTTTTCCTTTGTAATACCAGATGTACTTGTAATCATCCTTAACTCCATCTTTTTCAGTAAGAGTTCCTCCAGTTACATTTACTAATGCCCACCCGTTATTACCTTCATAACAAGATACATTTACTGAATCAAATAACAATTCAATCTGTTTTGGTTCTAAAATTTCTTGAGTAGTTGGACTAGCGGTTATTAGTTGAACTGTATCGTAAGTTCCCTGCACTATTCCATTAGCATCTTTCACATTTACAGCATACAAACCTTCCGAAAGATTGCTTGCTGTAGCTGTTTTATAAGTTGCTAAATCATCCCATTTATTGGTATCGGCATTGTATTTTGACCAGAAAAATTGATATAGTAAACCACCATTATCTTCCGCCTTAAATGGCACGCCACCTTCTACAGTTGCTGTCAAAATTCCATCTCCTGCTTTATTTTCAATAACAGACGGATTTAAACTTTTTGAATTACATGAAATAGGCTGCGTGATTGCTAATTTTATTACTATTCTTTTGGGCTGCGTCAAACTATCTAAAGATTCAATAACAGAACAGCCTGCTTTATTAGCAGCTAATACATAATTTTTATCTGTTACTGTTAATTTGTATTTATCGTCTGGAGCATTTTCTAAAGTAATATTATACGTTTTATCTGCCGAATTATACGCACCTGTTGCGGGCACGGTATCTCCGTTACTATTTTTCCAAGTAAAATTATATGATTTATCGTCTTTTATCGTACCACCTGTTACTGCTGCTACTAATATACCATTTTTAGCTCCATAAAAAGTGGGGTCTTTCTTGAAGGTATATACAACTTCTAATGCTTTTGAAGGTTCTGTTATTTTTTGCTCAATTACTTTTTCATCCCCTAATTCTATTACACCATTTACCATTACTTGCTTTCTGGCCACACAACCTTTCATATCTTTTACCTTGATATAATAGGTTCCAGCTGCTAATCCTGTAATTGTACCTGCGCTATTATTAGGAAAAGGAACCCAAACATCTGGCGTTGTATCAGTAGGATCTGTTTTTATAGAATAAAAATCATATCCTCCAACATCTCTAGTTCCTCCACTAGGAGTAATAGTTATACTACCATTATTTACCCCATAACATAAAATATCATTCCCCTTTACGGTATAATCCAATGGAGATGGTGCCCCTATGGTAAATGGATATGGCGTGCCACCTAATTCTGTATACTTTGAATAAGTAATACTACCATTGTAAAAGCCAGTCAATGTTAATTGATAGTTTCCCCTACGAAGTCCAGAAAGCACATAGCTGTTGTCTGCTTCTAATTTTTCAATATTGGGAAAAGTTTTGGTATTAGGGCCAGATATCACTATAGAAAATGTTTCACCAGGATATAGTGGTCTATTAAATTGAAGTTTTAATTTTCCATCCTCACTTCCCAAATCATAACAACTCACCTTCTCAGGAGCTGAGGAAAGAATTTTTGGAGCACTTAATCGAACAGAGTAAATCCCTACCCCGTAAGTAGTCGTACCACATGGTTTTAGTCTAAAGTAAATTTTCTGACCATGCTTTAATCCTGCATCTCCTGAAATAACTTCATTTGCATTTGTACTTATAGATGCAGTGCTATATTTTGTAAAATCTTTCCAATCGGTCGTATTATTATAAGAAGGATTAAAAGTATATTGCCATTTATAGTAGCTTGAATCGTACCCAGTAGAACTATTGATAGTAATATTTTCATCTGTAGGCAAAAAGTCAGGAGAGCCTTGAAATACATCTAAAACGGGATCAATTCTATAATTAAATTTTATATGTGACATTCTAGGAGAATAATCTCCATCAAAAGAACCATTGGCACAATAGCTATCTATATTAATCGATCTTGTACGATTAGCATCAGTTCCTGTTCTAAAGTTAACAAAAGCAAAACACTCTATTGAAACCGGCTTAGAAGTATAATCAATAATTGGCACATCTAAATTGACTTCTTTATCGCCATTATTTCGAATACTTCTGTAATACATTTGTTTAGTCGACCCATCTTTAAAACGAGCCGTTATGATAATTCTAGAGTCTGTATTGTTTTTAACCCCCGCATTAATTGAATAATTAAGGTTAGAAATTTTTACAAAATATTTCGTCTGAGCATATCCCAATCCGCAAATCAATAAGATGACAAATAAGTAAAATTTCTTCATAGGCTTAATAAATAACTGTTAAGGTCTCTGCTTTTGCTGGACTATCATTTTCTAAATTCGGCACCAGATGATATTCGTATTCTTTATTAATTTTCAAATTTTTATCTTCTAAAGTAAAAACAGTTCCGTTTAATTCTTTCCATAAAGTTGGCGGAAGCCCTTTTTCATTTTTATAAATACTTAGGCCTAAAACCTTGCCTTTATTCTTTGCGTAGTCCCAAGAAAGCACTATTTTTCTATTTTCCCTATCTGCTGTTCCTTGCGAAAATGTAATCACTTTTACTGGTGTAAAATTCAACACACTAACCGTGATTACTGAATGATCTAGTGAAGACCATAGATTACTTTTATCCTTAGCCAGAATAGCATATTGATAAATCTTTTTGTTTTCTATTCGATCATCTGTAAATTCCTGAATCGTATCATTTATTTGTTTGATTTCCACCCATTTTTCTTGTCCCTTTTCTCTTCTTCTTAAACTATGACTGACAACATCTTCACTATAGCTTCGTATCCATTTTAAGTGTACTTTGCCATCTTTGTTATCATAATCTTTAAAAATAGGTGCGGCTGGCGGAATTTTATCGGGTTTATCTAATACCAGAATATCAGAAGGATCAGAGATATTATAACGCATATCCTCAGCAGCAATTCTATAATAAACTTTGCTGTTCGTCATTTTTAAACTCACGCTGTCTTTATACTCTGTACCGCTGTAAGATTGATGGTAAATATCTACAAACTCCTCTCCTGCCGTATTGGCTTTTAGTATTCGGTATCCGCGAAGATCTTTTTCTGTATTGGGTTTCCATTTTAGTCTAACCGTTCCAAGACTATCAATCACTCCTTCTAGCCCAATTGGTTTCGCTGGCGGTATAGAATCGACTGGCTGTACCAGCATACTTTGAGAGGTTAATCTCTGATTGTTTTTTCCAACAACCGAAATGGTAAAATAATTGGAGGGATACAGTTCTTCTTTAAACTTGAGTTTCCTTTCAGAAGGCGGAATAATTTTAGAAACAACCTTATACGGTCCTTTATCTTTATTTGCTAAATTAATTTCATAACCTTGAATAAATCCTTCTGATTCTTTCGGATAATCCCATTCAAGATTCACTTCATTAGAATTTATAATCGCATAATCTACCAATCTTGCTGGAGTTACTACAGCGGCAACACCTGTCGCTGTTATAGGTTTTGTAACTTCTCCTTTTTCTCCAAACGAAGTTATACCGTATAATCTATAATGATAAACTTTGTCGTTTACACTAAGTGTATCAACAAAGTACATGTTTTTGGACGGATTTTCGTCTTTATCATTTAAGTTAACTAAAGCGGTATTTGATATTGGCGTATAATTGATTCCGTCTGAAGATTTTTCTACCATAAACGAGGTATAAATTCTTTTGAAGGTTTCATAATCCCAAGAAAGCAGTACTTTTCTATCGTCTGGAACAGCAATAAAATCTGTTGGTGCAGGCAGAACCGAATAATCTTTTAGACCAATCATATAGGAAGCTTCTTTTACCTGCGGACTTTCAAAAACCTTTACTTGGTAAGCATATACTTCATTCTTCTTTACATCTGTATCTACATACCCCCAGCCGGCTTTTACAGCTCCTTCAAAGCTCATGTCTGCAGCATACAAAGCAAAAGTATATCGCTGATCTAGTTCGTCGGCCATATTAACTATTTTTGCCAAATCACCTTCTTTTGCACTTGTTACTTCAAAACTTTCGCCATAAATAGATTGGGCAATAATAGCCGCATTATTGTCTTTCTGTACAAAATCAATCCAAGAATCTAATGGTTCGGGAGTTAATGGTTTAGAAGTAAGAAGTACTTTTTCGGGTTTAGGCAAGACATTACCGTCGCGTAGAATTGTAGTTCTGGTAATTGTGAATCCTTTTTTATTAGCTTTCTGCCATTCGGCTGGAGAATTGATAGCCCAGCGAACTAAAATTTTATCCTTTTGTGCTCTGGCTTTAACCACAACAGCAGGACGTTTAGTCTGTGAATAGGATACCGATATAAACAATAAAAAGAAAAAAATAAACTTATTTGGGGACATAAGATGTAATTATTTCCATATTAAAAAAACAAAAGTAATCTTTTTAATTATGATTTAAATACGGTTTCCCGTACTGCAATGTAACAACACATAAACAGAAAAACATAACAACCTTACAAATAGTGCATTACATTAAAATTTACCGCTTTTTTCCTATGAATTAAAATCAAAAAATATCATTTATAATATCTTCTTTCTACTTTTTTACGGACTAGATATATATTCATAGTATAATAAATCTGGATTTATTGATATAGCTAGTTTCAAATGACCGCTTTCCTTTGCTTGCGGATACAAAAATATGATCGCTAACACCTTAAACCCAAAAAAAACATAAACAACTGATATAAAACAAATTAAACTCAAAACTTATCCTATAAATCTTCATTAAAAAAGAATACCTTTACTTGTAATAATTGTTTGCATAATTGCCTTAGACTGATTCAAAAGAAATTTACCCTTTAACTAATTTCTATCGTATTTATATGAAAACCAATTTTATCAGAATCCTGATTTTATTACTTCCATTAAGTATATTAGGGCAAACTCAAAAAAAAGAAATCAACCAGCAGCTTCAGACTTGGGTTTCTATCAATACGGTTACCAAATTTGCAGAACATTGGGGTGTGATTGGCGATTTTCATATCAGACGAAATGATTTTGTCGCCGATCCGAGTTTTTATTTTATAAGAGGAGGTATCAGCTATATTCCAAATTCAAATATTTCCTTGAATCTAGGATATGCGCATATGTGGCTTGCTCCGTCAAATCCCGACTGGAGTACTTTTGCAGATGAAAACAGAATTTACCAACAGGCACAGTTAAACACAAAATTTGGAAATGTAAGCATTTTGCAGCGCTTGCGAAATGAACAGCGCTGGCAGGAAAAAATGGTTAACGATAAACCTAGCGGCGATTGGCGTTTTACCAATAGAATTCGTTATCTGATGAGTTTTACTTTTAGAATCTCCGATAAGAAATCGTGGCCTCAAATGGTTCTTTCAGATGAGATTCTACTGCATTTTGGAGAAGAAGTCGTTTATAATACTTTTGATCAAAACCGCTTTTTTATCGGAATCAGAAAAAATATTAATCCGAAATGGAGTTACGATTTTGGTTATATGAATGTATACCAGCAAAAATATTCTGGCTATCAATATGACATGAATCACACCATAAGATTGTTTTTTTATCTGAGTACTAGCATCAAGAAAAAAGCGCCTTCTGAGATTGAGAATTCGGGAGATGAGTAAATGTATTTTTTACATCAAAGTATGGTTAAACCTGAAAGATTCAAAAAACTCAAAAGCTCTTTTCTCTGCATAAGAATACTCCGAATCACGAAGCGGAAAAGCACAATGTCCTCCATATTTTGGTGTTTCGAGATAAACAAACGCACTTTCTTTGGCAATAGTTCTTGGGTAACATCTTTCGCCTAGAAAAGGATCGTCTAGCGAATTAATAATTAAAACTGGAGTTGTAATGTTTTTAAGAGAAAACTCTGGAGAAACACGCTCGTAATAATCGTCACGGCTTGCAAAACCATGAAGCGGAGCCGTAAAATATTGATCAACTTCATCAAAAGTAGAGATATTATCTATTTGATCACGGTTGATAAAATCAGGAAATTGAGCCGCTTTGTATTTCAATTTCTTTTTAATATCAATGGTAAAATTCTTCAAATACACTCTGTTAAAACCTTGCTTCAGCACCTCTGCACTTGTGGCAATATGAGTGGGCACCGAAATTGAAACAGCAGCTTTTATACGCTCATCTATTTTTGTCCATCCCAAATAATTTAGAAGCTGAACGCCTCCCATTGAATATCCTATCAGATAAATATCTTCAAATCCTTTTTTCAACGCAAACTGAACCACTTCATCCAAATCATCAACTGCACCGTGATGATACAGCCTTGGAAGACGATTCATTTCTCCGCCACAAGTACGATTGTTCCATGCAAAAACGGAAAAACCTTTCTGCTTGAAATAGGCTGCGCAGCTGTTATTATAGGTTCTACGCGAATCACCTTCTAAACCGTGGCATAAAATAACGGCCTTTTTTGAGCCATTTAAAATATAATCGATATTGATAAAATCTCCGTCATTCAATTCATGCTTTTCTCTTGTATATTCGGGCACTTCAAATTTCTTAATCAGTGCAGCATAAATTGTAGAAACATGCCTATTGCGATGAATAATAGAAGGAGAATTATATTCTGATTGTTCAATTAGTGGCATAACAAAGAATTTTGTGGTAATTAATACAAAGCTAAGAAATCATTCAATATGTAAATTAATTCGTTCTTTCTATTTTATCTTTTTAGTAATTCCCTAAAAAAACATATACAAAAAAATCGAAAAAAAGTTATTTTTAAATCTATAGCACAAAACTGCAAAAACTATTGATTATTTTTAAAGTATAAGATTTTACATCGTATGTTTGTTTTTTCAAAATACCACAAATTAATTTAAAAATAAACTGCTGTTAATTTTTAAAAACAGTTTAATGTTGTAGCATATTAGAAGGAAAACAAATTGTTAAATGTGCTAGAACACTGCGCTTGTCCTGTCATCTCTCGCTTGAATGTTTACTTTATTTGTATATTTGTTAAATCGATTTTTAAAAACAAAATCCCTCTAATGTTTGAACTCTTACCGGTAGATCCAAAAACAATATTTCTACTTTACTTTTGGGGCAATCTGTTTACCTGCATTCTTATTTTTAGTTTTTCATTTTCATATGCCACTAGCGATAACCGAAAAACTTTAAAATGGTTTGGCTTAGGCAAATTAATACTAACTCTTGCTTGGGTATTGGCGCTTTTGCGAAATATTATTCCTGATTTTGCGTCTATTAACATTGCTAATTCTATGATTCTTGGCGCTTGCTGCTTTGAGACGATGGCTATGCTATCACTTATTAAAACTCATGCAAAAAAGCATTATCGGTTTCAAATAGCAATTACCGCAGCATCAATAGTATTCTTTAATATTGCTACAATTTTTGACGCATCTATGAATACTCGCGTCATAATTGGCGGTATTGGCATATTTTTTATCTATTTATTGCCAACTATAACTTATTTTACAGAAAAGGAAAAAAGCTTTTTTAAGACTTTTTATGTTATGTGTTACATATCATTTGAAATTTTAATTGTAATACGAATTGTTCACAGATATTTATACCCTCAAGATCTTATTATTTCCAATGACACCTTTGATAGCTTGTACAGCATTTGCCTATTTTTATTGACTTTAATTGGCATCGTAGGCTTTTTGCTTTTGGTAAAAGAAAAGCAGGATCATAAAATTAAAAAGCTTTTAAACGACAAGAACCAATTTTTTTCTATTATTTCTCACGATTTAAGAGGCCCTTTAGGCTCTTCTGTTTCTCTTTCTGAAATTTTATTGGAGAATATTGAACAATACAGTCGAGAAGAAATTAAAGAAATTTCAGAGCTCCTGCACGATTCAAACAAGAACATTTACAAATTACTAGAGAACCTTCTGGATTGGTCTCGAGTACAAACTGGAATGATTGCCTTTAATCCTAAAAATGTGCTTTTAAATGCCTTGATTGAGGAGAATATAGAACTAAGCCGAAATGTAGCTTTAAATAAAAACATCAACATCACGTTTGAATCGGCTTACCTTGTCGAAGCAGAAGTTGATAAAAATATGATTAGCACCATCTTACGAAACTTGCTAAGCAATGCGATTAAATTTACAGACAAGAACGGTGAGATTAAAGTCAAACTAGTCCAAACAAATCAAAAAGTAGAAATTTCTATTACAGATAACGGAATCGGTGTTCCGGACTACATAAAAGAAAAACTATTTAAAATTAACGGAAAGGTTCTTCAAAAAGGAACAGAAAACGAACTCGGCAGCGGACTTGGATTATTGCTTTGCAAAGAGTTTGTAAGCATTCATCAAGGAACAATTTGGGTAGAAAGCGAACAAGGAAAAGGAAGCACATTTCAGTTTACACTTCCAATAAAGGCTGTTTAAATCCTAATACTGAAATCCCAAATTACAATCCCAACCGAATAAAACAAAAAAATCCAAATTCCAGTTTAAATTGGAATTTGGATTTTTAAATAATGGTATTTTATAAACGTTTAGTCTAATACAAAACTTACGCTAACATTTGCTGTAATTTCGATTTCACCAACTGCAAGAGTTTCGTTTGAAGCACCCATTGAGTCTGCTTCTTTCATTCTCATAGCTGCAGCATACATTGGCTGTGGACGATAGATTTGAGAGTTGTCTGAAATGGTAAAAGCTTTACCCACTTTTTGTCCTAAAACAGACACATATTCTTCCGCTTTTGTTTTAGCATCTTTCATTGCTAATTTTCTAGCTTCAGACTCGTATTGTGCTAATTTAGAGGTTTCAAAAGAAACTTTATCTATTCTATTAATTCCTTGCTGAACCAAACCTTCCATTAACTCATCGTATTTAGTTAAATCTTTCACTACGATTTCTACTGTTTGTGTAGCGTTATAAGAAGTTTTCTTTTTCTCATAATCGTACTGCGGATTAAGAGCTACTTGTTTTGTTTTGAAATCTGCTGTTGGGATATTCATTTTTTTGATGAATTTTAAAACAGCGTCCATCTTTTCGTCATTTTGTTTTTTAACGTCTTTAGCATTATTCCCTTTTGTTTCAACCGAAGCTGAAATACAAACCTGATCAGGTGCTACTTTTACTTTTCCTTCTCCATTAACATTAATTAGAGGTACTTGTTTGATTTCTTGGCCGTAAGACATAGTCATAAACATGATTGTTAAAAATAATACTAGTTTTTTCATTTTTGTTAAATTTTAATATTTAAAAAAGACATTTCAAAAGTTATGCCAGCATTACAATTTTCCCAATTTTGCCATTCCAAAAAGTATCAAAATCGGAATCGCAAGAAGAATAACCATTAGGGTATGATCTGTAAGAAGTGATGGCATTTTGATCAAAGTAATCAAATATCCTCCTATAGCACCTCCAAAGTGTGCTGTGTGCCCAATATTGTCATTTTTGGCTTTCATTCCGTAAATGGAGTATAATAAATACACTATTCCAAAAATATAAGCCGGCATCGGAATCACAAAAAATATTCCAAGCATCATGTCGGGCTGCAATAGTATTGCGGAATATAAAACTCCCGTTACAGCGCCAGAAGCACCAACTGCACGATAACTATAATCATTCTTGTGAAATAGCATGGTAAGAAGACTTCCAAAAATTAAACTCCCGAAATAAACTAAGATAAAAGAAAAGTTACCGAGCCAGTTTAAAACTACAGGAGCAAAAAAATACAAAGTAAGCATATTAAAAATCAAATGCATCATATCTACATGCAAAAAGCCAGAAGACAACATTCTAATTTGTTCTCCTGAACGAATGCTTCCGACATGAAATTCGTATTTTCTAAAAAAATAAAGATCGTTAAAACCTTTGTAACTAATAACAACGTTCGCAATGATAATCGCTATTAAAATAATATTCATAAGTAATAAGTATTGTGAATTATGATTTGTAAATATAATCATTCTTAAAGATAAGTTAGCAAGAATGCAAAATAGCAGTCGATAATCATTTTTAATTTATCTTTGCCAAAAAAAAATTACATGCAGTTTCTTGTCTATATTTTAGCCTACCCCTTACTTTGGCTTATCTCTATACTTCCTTTTCCTATATTTTACCTATTTTCAGATTTTGTCTGTTTTTTGGTTTATAGAGTTATTGGATATCGCAAAAAAGTAGTTCGCGAAAATCTTGCCCTTACTTTACCTCATTTAAGCGATGCCGAGAGAAAAGTTATAGAAAAGAAATTCTACAAACATATGTGCGATATGTTTTTGGAAATGATTAAAACCATGAGCATGTCTCCTGAAGAAATGGAAAGAAGATTTCATGTCACTAATATTGATCTGGTTCGTGATTATGCCAAAAAAGGAAAAAGTGTAATTCTAGTGGCTTCACATTATGCAAGTTATGAATGGCTTTTGACTATTAATCCGAAACTTGGATTTCAGGGCGTTGCTGTTTACAAAAGACTAGCCAATCCTTATTTTGATAAATTGGTTCGAAAAATCCGTTCGAAATACAACACCGAGATGATCGAAACCAGAAAAGCAATTCCGACAATGGCTCAAAACCAGCGCAATGGAGTTTTAAGCCTTTATGGCTTAGCAAGCGACCAATCGCCAAAAATGGAAAGGATTTTTCATTCGATGAAATTTATGGGAGTTGAAGTTCCTGTGCACACAGGCGCCGAAACATTGGCAAAAAAATATGATTTAGCAGTTCTATTTGTGGAAGTTAAAAAAGCTAGAAGAGGCTATTATGAAGCTACATTTATTCCTCTTGCTGATAACCCTAAAGATTTTGAAAACTTTAAAATCACAGAAATGTATTTAAAAGAAGTAGAAAAACAAATTCTAGAAGCGCCAGAATTTTATTTGTGGACGCACAAAAGATGGAAACACCGTATTGAATAATATTTCAAAAATAATTTACTGAAAAGTCCGAAAAACAACATTTGATTTTCGGACTTTTTATTAAAATTCATTACGTTAGGAACATCTCATCGGTAGAATCAGATTGCAAATGTTATTATAATTCCATACAAATTCATTCCGTTAGGAATGTCTCGTCGGTAGTAGAACCAGATTGCAAATGATTATTATAATTCCATACAAATTCATTCCGTTAGGAACATCTCATCGGTAGAACGAGATTGCAAATGTTATTATAATTCCATACAAATTCATTCCGTTAGGAATGTCTCGTCGGTAGTAGAACCAGATTGCAAATGATTATTATAATTCCATACAAATTCATTCCGTTAGGAACATCTCATCGGTAGAACGAGATTGCAAATGATTATTATAATTCCATACAAATTCATTCCGTTAGGAATGTCTCGTCGGTAGAACCAAATTATACACAGAGGGCATCGTTCCGTAGGAACGTCTGATTAATTGGGAAATTGAATTCAATCCCATAAAATCAGGTGTCCCTACAGGACACAAATTCAAACATCACCATTTTTTTTCTACCAACGAGACCTTCCTAACGGAATGTTTTTTTTATAGAAAAAGCCTCTTTCGAAAATTTCAAAAGAGGCTTTTTTATGTAATAAACCTAAATCTTAGATTCCAGCAATTACTTTAATTTCATCAATAATTCGAAGTGCTAATTGATCTGCATCCGCTTGAGAAGGCGCTTCAGTATAAATACGAATAATTGGTTCTGTGTTTGATTTTCTTAAATGAACCCATTCTGTCGCAAAATCAATTTTCACACCATCAATTGTCGAGATATCTTCGTTTTTATATTTTTCTGTCATTTGAGATAGAATCGCATCAACATCTATTTGTGGTGTCAATTCGATTTTATTTTTACTCATGTAGTATTCTGGATAAGAAGCTCTCAAAGCAGAAACTGGCATTTTTTTGTTTGCTAAATGTGTTAAAAACAATGCAACTCCTACCAGACTATCACGTCCGTAGTGCAATTCAGGATAGATGATTCCACCATTACCTTCACCACCAATTATTGCGTTATTTTTCTTCATTAATTCAACTACATTCACCTCTCCTACTGCACTTGCTTCATAGCTTCCGCCGTGGGCTTTCGTAACATCTCTTAAAGCACGAGAAGATGACATATTAGAAACTGTATTTCCTGGAGTTTTGCTCAAAACGTAATCTGCACAAGCAACCAAAGTATATTCTTCTCCAAACATTTCTCCGTCTTCGCTAATAAAAGCCAAACGATCTACATCTGGATCTACTACGATACCAAAATCAGCTTTTTCTTTTACAACAAGCTCAGAAATATCAGTTAAATGTTCTTTTAATGGTTCTGGGTTATGAGGAAAATGTCCGTTTGGTTCGCAGTATAATTCTACAACTTCAACGCCCATTAATTTTAGCAATTTTGGAATGATGATTCCTCCAGATGAATTTACACCATCCACAACCACTTTAAATTTAGCTTCTTTAACCACTTCGATATCAACCAATGGTAAGTTTAAAACTTCATCGATATGAATATCCATATATGCATCATTAGAAATAACTTCACCTAAACTATCCACATCAGAAAAGTCGAAAGCTTCAGCTTCAGCAATTTCAAGAATTTTTGCACCATCAGCGCCGCTTAAAAATTCTCCTTTTGCATTTAACAATTTTAAAGCATTCCATTGTTTTGGATTATGAGATGCAGTTAGGATAATTCCTCCGTCAGCTTTTTCCAAAGGAACAGCCACTTCAACAGTTGGCGTTGTAGAAAGTCCAAGATCGATAACATCGATTCCTAAACCAATTAAAGTATTCACTACTAAATTATGAATCATTGGTCCAGAAATTCTCGCATCACGGCCAATTACCACAGTCAATTTATCTTTAGCAATATTGTTTTTCAAGAAAGTTCCGTACGCCGAGGCAAATTTCACTGCATCAACAGGAGTTAGATTGTCTCCCACTTTTCCTCCGATCGTTCCACGGATTCCAGAAATAGATTTTATTAGAGTCATTTTTGTGAGTTAGGGTTATTTTTTTACAAATATAAAAAAGTTACCGAGTTACTAAGGTGCTAAGTCTCTAAGAATTTAAATTTAATCTATAAGAAACTACTTATTTCTCGTTATTTTTATAACAAAATGATTTAAAAAAGTTTTTATACATTTACTAAAATAACTCAGAATCTTAGCCTCTAAGGTTCTTGGCAACTTTCAAAAAAATGAATTTCTTAGCCCACATATACCTTTCTGGAGAAAATGATCTGATTAAAATAGGGAATTTTATGGCTGACGGAATTCGCGGAAAACAATTTGAACATTTTCCCGAAGATGTGCAAAAAGGAATTTTATTGCATCGATTCATAGATACCTATACCGATTCTCACGATATTTTTAGAACCAGCACCAAACGTCTTCATGACAGATACCATCATTATGCCGGCGTAATTGTCGATATTGTTTATGATCATTTTTTGGCCAAAAACTGGACAAAATATTCAGATGAAAAATTAGAGCTTTTTGTAAAGCGATTTTATCATTCGTTACATGATAATTATGATATTTTAACCGAAAAAACACAAGGTTTAATGCCTTACATGATCGAAAGAAACTGGTTGGTAAGTTATCGTACAACCGAAGGAATCCAGCATATTTTGACGCAAATGGACAGAAGGTCGAAAAATATTTCTCAAATGCAGTTTGCTGTTGAAGAACTTATTGAGTTTTATGATGAATTTGAAGAAGAATTTACCCTTTTCTTTGAAGAAATGAGAGTAAAAGCCAAAGAAAAACTACTTTCTCTTTAGGCTCAATTTAATTTTATTACACATGAAAAAAATTACACTTTTAATAGCCCTTTTATATTTAAATAGCAGCAATGCACAAGAAGCTTTTTCGAAACCAACGGGATTGGTTGTTACAAAAGCAATGGTTGTTTCTGCTCGCGAAGAAGCTTCAAAAATTGGTGCCGACATTATGAAAAAAGGAGGAAATGCTTTTGATGCGATGGTTGGAACCGAATTGGCTCTTGCAGTAGCTTTTCCGTTTGCAGGAAATATAGGCGGCGGCGGATTTATGGTTTACAGAAAAGCAAATGGCGAAGTTGGTTCTTTGGATTATCGCGAAAAAGCGCCGCTTGCAGCCACAAAAGATATGTTTTTGGATAGCGAAGGAAATGTTATAAAAGGAAAAAGCACGCAAACGGCACTTGCCATTGGCGTTCCTGGAACTATTGCAGGTGTTTTTGCTGTACATAAAAAATACGGATCAATGCCAATCTCTAAAATTCTGGAGCCTGTAATTGCTTTAGCAGAAAGAGGTGTTGTAGTAACCAAAAAGCAAGAGAAAAGCATAAAAGATTATCATGAAAGCATTGTGAAAATTAACGGCGAGAATTCGCTTGTATCAGGCAATTTTAAAGAAAATGACACGATCAAATACTTAGCTTTAGCCAAAACTTTAAAGAGAATTCAGAAAAAAGGAAGAAATGAATTTTACAAAGGCGAAACGGCAAAAATCTTAGTCGATTATCTTCAGAAAAAAGGCGGTATTATCACGATGCAAGATTTAGCCAAATATGAAGCAAAATGGAGAAAGCCGCTTCAGTTTACTTATAAAAATTTAAAAATCATTTCAATGTCTCCTCCAAGCAGTGGCGGAATTTGTCTGGCGCAAATCTTAAAAATGCTTGAGCCTTACGATTTAGCCAAAATGGGACATAATTCTCCAGATGCCATTCAGGTAATTGTTGAAGCCGAAAGAAGAGCGTATGCAGACAGAAGTTACTTTTTAGGCGATCCAGATTTTGTAAAAATTCCGATGAAAGAATTGTTAGACGCAAACTATCTGCGCGAAAGAATGGCAAGTTTTAATCCTGAAAAAGCAACTTTATCTACCGAAATTAAAGAAGGAAAAGTAAATTATGCCGAAAGCACAGAAACCACACATTACTCTATTGTAGACCAATTTGGAAACGCAATCGCTGCTACAACCACTTTAAATGATGGCTATGGTTCTAAATATTACTGTGACGAATTAGGTTTCTTTTTGAATAATGAAATGGATGATTTTAGTGCTAAACCTGGATCTCCAAATATGTTTGGTCTGGTTGGAAATGAAGCCAACAGCATTGCACCGCAAAAACGCATGTTAAGCTCTATGACACCAACAATTGTAGAAAAAGACGGAAAGCTTTTTATGGTCGTTGGAACTCCAGGTGGTTCAACGATTATTACTTCTGTTTTGCAAACGATTTTAAATGTTTACGAATACAAATTAAGTATGCAGGAAGCGGTAAATGCTCCACGTTTTCATCATCAATGGCTACCCGATTTAATCACTTTCGAACCTAATACTTTCGAAACGAAAACTATAGACAAACTAAAAGCTAAAAGTTACATTATCAACGAAAAACCAACTCCAATTATCGGAAAAGTAGATGCCATTTTAGTTTTACCTGATAGTAGATTAGAAGGAGGAGCAGATTTTAGAGGAGACGACACAGCGGTTGGTTTTTAAAGTGATTTTTGATTTTATTTTTTTTAAACAAGATTAAAATCTAATTTTGTAAGATCGATAATTTTTAAAACATAATGATAAAAAAATATTTCAGACGACTTGAAAGTATAATTGCTTTGGCTCAATCTTTAATGACACCAAAACAATTTCTGTTTTTATCTAGTGTTTTAACCGGAATATCGTGTGCGTTTGCGGTAATTGTTCTTAAAACATTTGCTCACAGCGTTTTTTCTTTTGCAACTTACATCAACGGAATCCTAAAATTGAGCTTCATCAATAGTATTTTGCCTATTATTGGTATTACACTAACAGTTTTCGTAGTAAACAAAGTCCTTAACGGAAGTATACAAAAAGGAACTTCGCAGATACTTTATGCTGTTGCCAAAAAAGCAAGTATTATTCCGAAAAAGCAGATGTATGCCCAAATTGTGACCAGTTCGTTAACGGTTGGTCTAGGAGGTTCTGCTGGTTTAGAGAGTCCGATTGTGATTACAGGAGCTGCTTTTGGTTCTAATTTTGCCCAAAACTATAAGTTACAATATAAAGACAGAACATTGCTAATTGGCTGTGGCGTTGCAGCCGGAATTGCTGCCGCATTTAATGCACCAATTGCTGGAGTCCTTTTTGCTATTGAAGTCTTATTGGTAGATGTTAGTATTTCTGCCTTTACCCCTATTATGATTTCTGCCGCAACAGGCGCTTTGGTTTCTGCAATTGTTTTGGACGAGAGCATTTTATTAAGCTTCAAAAAACAAGAAACATTCGATTATCATAATATTCCGTTTTACGTTCTTTTAGGAGTTCTTACTGGATTGGTCGCTATTTATTACTCAAGAAATTTCCAAAAAGTAGAGCATTATTTTGCCAAACAGCAAATTAATCCATATAAAAAAGCTTTAATTGGTTCATCTTTATTAGCATTATTAATTTTTATTTTTCCAACATTATTTGGTGAAGGTTACGAAAGCATTAAAACATTATCTGATGCAGATCCTGGTCTTTTATTGGATAATACTTTGTTTGCCGATTTTAGAAATAATCCATGGGTTCTTCTTTTATTTGTTGGAGCAACAGCAATGGTTAAAGTTTTTGCTTCTGGATTAACCATTGGTAGCGGTGGTAACGGAGGAAACTTTGCCCCATCTCTATTTTTAGGATCTTATTTGGGCTATTTCTTTTCTAAGTTGGTTACGATGATTGGCTTATCTAAACTTCCTATCAGTAATTTTACAATGGTTGGAATGGCCGGAATTTTGAGCGGTTTATTTCATGCCCCTCTTACTGCAATTTTCTTAATCGCAGAAATTACTGGTGGCTACGGATTAATGATCCCGCTTATGATTGTTTCTTCAATCAGTTTTGCTATTTCTAAGCGTTACGAAAAATATTCGCTTGACGTAAAAGGATTAGCTAAAAAAGGACATGCTTTTACGAGTAATAAAGATTCTAATATTCTATCCACTTTAGAAATTGATACGATCATTCAGTGCGATTACCTAACCGTTCATCCAGATGAAAACTTAAGCAAATTGGTTGATCTTATATCGCACTCCAACCAAGTTGTTTTTGCGGTTGTGAATAATGATAAAGATTTGGTCGGAGTGGTGCATTTTAATGATATTCGAGAGATTATATTTAACTCTTACCGTGTAAAGTATACTTTCATTAGAGATGTAATGAAAGCGCCTTCTGCTACAATTTCTACACTTGACAGCATGGAAATTGTAATGCGCAAATTTGAAACCTCAAAATCTGCTTTTCTTCCTGTTCTAAGAGACGGAAAATACCACGGATTCATTTCAAAATCAATAGCGCTTGAAGCGTATCGAACAAAACTTCGTTCTATGACCATTGAGTAGCCTTAATATCGGATAAGTTAAAAATTTTTATTATCCGATAATAAGAAGTATCTTTGTAGGATTATGTTTAATATTGACCTAACATACAGAGAAGAATTTCAATCAACGTTTGATCGATTGTACCAAAAAAGGCAGGAACTGCAAAACAGCAGACCATTGCCTACTATTGCTTTGAATAAAATACGAGAAAGCCTTTCCCTAGAATGGACTTACAATTCAAACAGTATCGAAGGGAATACACTTAGTTTGAGAGAAACCCAAATGGTTATTCAAGAAGGAATTACCATTAAAGGCAAATCGCTGCGAGAACATTTTGAAACCCATAATCATGACAAAGCTATCGATTACCTCTACTCTATTGTTGATGAGAATTACAAGCTAAGAAGTATAGATATTCTCTCAATTCATGGTTTGGTGATGCGTTCTATCGAAGAAGATTTTGCTGGTAGAATTCGCAATGGAGGAGTTCGTATTTCTGGAGCCAATTTTATGCCTCCAAATGCCAATAAAGTCTCCGACTATTTAGACGAATTAATCGATTTTATCAATACAAATCCTTTAGGTTTAAACGATATAGAACTCGCCACGATCTATCATCATAAACTTGTCTGGATTCATCCTTTTTTTGACGGAAATGGGCGCACGGTTCGATTGAGTATGAATTTATTATTGATGCGATGTGGTTTTCCGCCGGCTATTATTCTTAAAAATGATAGAAAAAAATATTATGAAGCACTCAATCAGGCAAATAATGGCAATTATCAGAAACTAACCCTTTTAATGTGCCAAGCCCTCGAAAGAACACTCAATATTTATCTAGGTGCAATGCCTGGAAGCCCTTATGATTATCAATCGATTCAAAACATAGTTAGTGAACCTGATACGCCTTATGGACAAGAATATGTCAGTTTATTGGCCAGAACAGGAAAAATTGACGCTTACAAAGAAGGCCGAAATTGGTACACCACAAAAGAAGCCATAGAAAACTACATGGCAACCCGAAAAAGAAAGCGCTAGTTTATACTAGCGTTTTTTGTTACTAATTGTAACATAAAGTTTTGCTATCGAGCACTAAAAGAACAAATCAAAGTGGTAACTTTGCGTTTTGCTCAAAATTATGTTAGATAAAGACAATACTATTGAAGTTCTTGGTGCAAGAGTTCACAATCTAAAAAATATCGATATATCTATTCCGCGCGAAAAACTGGTTGTAATTACTGGTTTATCAGGTTCGGGAAAATCTTCTTTGGCTTTTGATACGATTTATGCCGAAGGACAGCGTCGTTACGTAGAAACGTTTTCTGCCTACGCGAGGCAATTTCTTGGCGGATTAGAGCGTCCAGACGTTGATAAAATCGACGGACTTTCGCCTGTAATCGCGATTGAACAAAAAACAACTAGTAAAAGTCCGCGCTCTACAGTTGGGACTATTACTGAAATTTACGATTTCTTAAGGCTTTTATACGCGCGTGGCGCAGATGCTTACAGCTACAACACTGGCGAAAAAATGGTTTCGTATTCTGATGAGCAGATTAAAGATCTGATTATTCAGGATTATAATGGAAAACGCATCAATATTCTTGCTCCAGTTATTAAAGCCAGAAAAGGTCATTATGCGGAATTATTCCAACAAATAACTAAACAAGGATTCTTGAAAGTTCGTGTAAACGGAGACGTTCAAGATTTGGTTGCGGGAATGAAATTGGATCGTTACAAAACACACGATATTGAGATTGTTGTAGACAGAATGGTGATCGAAGATAATCCAGATACACAAAAAAGATTATCTGAAAGCATTAATACTGCGATGCATCATGGCGAAGATGTCTTGATGATTTTAGATCAAGATTCTAATGAAGTGCGTTATTTCAGTAGAAATTTAATGTGTCCTTCAACAGGAATATCGTATCAGAATCCAGAACCAAATTTATTTTCGTTCAACTCTCCAAAAGGAGCTTGTCCACATTGCAACGGATTGGGAACGGTACACGAAATCAATGTTAAGAAGATTATTCCAAATCCGAAATTGTCTATAAAAGCTGGTGGTTTTGCGCCGCTTGGCGAATACAAATCTTCATGGATTTTCAAACAATTGGAAACCATTGGAGAAAAATTCGGATTTAAAATTACCGATGCCATTGAGAAAATTCCTGAAGAAGCAATGCAAATGATTTTGTATGGCGGAAAAGATAAATTTTCGATCAATTCAAAAGATCTTGGCGTTACAAGAGAATATAAAATTGACTTTGAAGGAATTTCTAATTTCATTAAAAATCAATATGACGAAAGCGCTACAACCAGCATAAAACGTTGGGCAAAAGATTTTATGGACGAAATTAACTGTCCTGTTTGCGACGGTTCACGTCTTAAAAAAGAAGCTTTATTTTTTAGAGTAAATGAAAAAAATATCACCGAATTGTGTGATATGGATATTTCAGATTTAACAGCTTGGTTTCAAGATTTAAATAGCCATTTGACAGATAAACAGCTTTTGATTGCATCTGAAGTTGTAAAAGAAATCAAAGACCGTTTGAACTTTTTAATGAATGTTGGTTTGAATTATTTGGCTTTAAGCCGAAGTTCAAAATCGCTTTCGGGCGGGGAAGCGCAGCGTATTCGTCTGGCAACACAAATTGGTTCTCAGTTGGTTGGAGTTCTTTATATTTTGGATGAACCAAGTATTGGTTTGCACCAAAGAGATAACGAAAAATTGATTCATTCTTTGGAACAATTACGCGATATAGGAAACTCGGTTATTGTGGTTGAACATGACAAGGACATGATCGAAACAGCAGATTATGTAATTGATATTGGACCAAAAGCGGGTAAATATGGAGGAGAAATCATCAGTATTGGAACTCCAAAAGAAACTTTAGCTTCGGATACTATAACCGCTCAATATTTGAATGGTAAAATGAAATTTGAGATTCCGAAGAAAAGAAGAAAAGGAAACGGCAAATTCTTAAAACTTACTGGTGCAACAGGAAACAATCTTAAAAACGTTTCGATTGAAATTCCGTTAGGGCAATTAACTTGCGTTACAGGAGTTTCAGGAAGCGGTAAATCGACTTTGATTAATGAAACGCTGTATCCGATTTTAAATGCGTATTATTTTAATGGTGTAAAAAAACCGCAGCCTTACAAAAAAATTGAAGGTTTAGAACATATTGATAAAGTAATTGATATCGACCAAAGTCCGATTGGAAGAACACCACGTTCGAATCCGGCGACCTATACAGAGGTTTTCACCGAAATTAGAAATCTGTTTACAATGACTTCTGAGAGTATGATTCGTGGTTATAAAGCAGGACGTTTTAGTTTTAACGTAAAAGGCGGACGTTGCGAAACCTGCGAAGGTTCTGGTGTAAGAACAATCGAAATGAACTTTTTACCAGACGTTTACGTAGAATGCGAAACGTGTCAGGGAAAACGTTTCAATAGAGAAACTTTAGAAATTAGATACAAAGGAAAATCTATTTCGGATGTTTTGGATATGACGGTTGATGAAGCAGTTCCGTTTTTTGAAAATATTCCGAAGATTTACAGAAAAATCAAAACCATCCAAGATGTTGGTTTGGGGTATATTACGCTTGGTCAGCAAAGCACAACGCTTTCTGGTGGTGAAGCGCAGCGTATTAAATTGGCGGGAGAATTATCTAAAAAAGATACTGGAAATACATTTTATATTCTAGACGAACCAACAACAGGTTTACACTTTGAAGACATTCGTGTTTTGATGGAAGTAATCAATAAACTGGTTGATAAAGGAAATACCATTCTTGTGATCGAACATAACATGGACGTAATTAAACTTGCCGATTATATTATTGACATTGGCCCTGAAGGCGGAAAAGGCGGCGGACAATTGGTTGCCAAAGGAACTCCAGAAGAAGTTGCTCAGAATAAAAAGAGTTATACGGCTAAGTTTTTGAAAAAAGAATTGGAGTAAGAGTAATCTTTGTCAAAGTTTAAAACTTTGACAAAGATTTAAGTCCAAAAAACTTCCTGCTTTTATACACACTATACACCTGATAATGAATCAAAAAACTGAATTTGATTATTATCGCAACATTACTTTTGGATTATAATTCCTGTTTTTTATAACAATTCTAGAAAAAAGCGTTAATTTAGTGTCCGCTTTTTCTGAAAAACTCAAGCTTTTTAAAGAAGACATCTTTCAATTAAACCAAATAGTTTATATGAAACCAACTGCCCTAGCCCTGATGGGAGCGGCATCCTTTTGTGCCGGGGTTCGGTACAAAAGATATAGCGGACAGCAGGAAATAGCTCCTAACTCCGAATATGCTCAGGATGACAATTACAGGGACAAAAACATAAATAAAATAATAAATTAAAATACCTAAAATGAGATTAGAAGATTTTGATAATGATGAAGATAAAGTAATTCAGGATCGTTTGAAACAAAGAACGTGGAATGAAATTAAAACCAATGACAGCTGGGCAATTTTTAAGATTATGTCTGAGTTTGTAAATGGCTACGAGGCAATGGGACGTATTGGTCCTTGTGTTTCTATTTTTGGATCGGCAAGAACAAAACCAGAGGATAAGTACTATGAATTGGCTGAAAAAATTGCTTATAAAATCAGTAAAGCAGGTTACGGTGTGATTACAGGAGGTGGTCCCGGAATTATGGAAGCTGGAAATAAAGGCGCGCATTTGGGCGGAGGAATTTCGGTTGGTTTAAATATCGAGCTTCCGTTTGAGCAGCATTTTAATCCGTATATTGATCATGACAAAAACCTGAATTTCGACTATTTCTTTGTGAGAAAAGTAATGTTCGTAAAATATTCTCAAGGTTTTGTGGTGATGCCAGGTGGTTTTGGAACTTTAGACGAAATGTTTGAAGCGATCACTTTGATTCAGACTAAGAAAATTGGAAAATTCCCGATTATTTTGGTTGGAGTTGAATTCTGGTCTGGCTTAATTGAATGGGTTAAAACTGTTTTGGTTGAAAAAATGCATACTGTAAGCCCAGAAGATTTGAATTTATTTAAAATTGTAGACACTGAAGACGAAGTTGTAGAGGCATTGGATAAATTCTACAAAAAGTACGATTTAAGTCCGAATTTCTAAATTTAATTTTCATGTGTGAGATTACATTTTGCTGTGAACATCATACTATTTATAGTTAAATTACGTAAATATCATAAAAATTGAAAGCTGTTTTTTTAAACAGCTTTTTTTATACTATTTTTACAAAAATCCGAAACCGCAATATGTCTGTAATTTAAGTATGTCTGATAATTTTTAAGCCACTATTTGAAAGCACTTTATAAAATTATTTGCCTCGTTTTAGCTTTATCATTTTCGATAAAACTAACTGCACAACATCAATCTAAGATGGAAGTGGCGGTAAATCTCGAACTTAAAACACTAAACATAAAACAAGATCTTACGTATCATAATACTACAAATGATACTTTGGCTTCGATTGTTTTGAACGATTGGAACAACGCTTTTGCGGATAAAAACACACCCCTTGCAAAACGTTTTTCTGATGAATTTTACAGAGGTTTTCATTTGGCAAAGGCTGCCGACAGAGGAAAAACTACAATTATAAACCTGACAGAAACTAATTTTTCGGCTTTGGAATGGGAAAGAAGCACTCAGGACCCTGACTACATTACGGTTAAGCTGAATCGCAAACTGCTTCCTAACGAAAAAATCGTTTTACATCTTAATTATATTGTAAAAATACCAAACGATAAATTCACACATTTTGGTTTTGATCAAAATGGCGGTATGGCTCTTAAAAACTGGTTTATAAGTCCTGCCCGTTTTGAAAATGGTCTTTTTGTAAAATATAACAATTTCAATCTAGATGATATTGCCAATGCAGTGAGTGATTATGACGTTGAAATTAAAATCCCAAATTCACACTCTATTACTACCGATTTAAATTCGGTTTCTAAAGATACCAGCAATCAGGGTTACAATATTTATTCTTTCTCTGGCAGAAACAGAACCGATTTCAGCCTTTATATCGAAAAACAAAATAGTTTTAGAACCTATGACAATGGTTCTCTACTGGTTGAGACCAATTTAAAAAATAAAAAAATAGACGAAATCCAGAAAGCGATTATCATTAATCGAGTGGTTTCTTATGCTGAAAAGTTTATCGGGAAATATCCGCATGAAAAAATAACCGTTTCTCAGATCGATTACGACAGAAATCCATTTTACGGGTTAAATCAGCTGCCTTCTTTTATCAGTCCATTTCAGGATGATTTCATATTTGAAATTCAGTTTTTAAAGACTTTTCTAAATAATTATCTTAAAAATAGTCTTCGCTTAGATCCTAGAAAAGACAATTGGATTTATGACGGAATCCAGATTTACGCCATGATGAAGTACATGGAAGAACATCATAAGGATGAAAAAATGCTGGGAAGACTTTCCAACATGAAGCTCTTTAAAAGCTACAATATCACGAATCTGACTTTTAACGAGCAATATAGCTATTATTATATGCTAATGGCTCGTAAAAACTTGGATCAGCCACTTGGCGATCCAAAAAACACCTTAATAAAATTTAACGAGCAAATTGCCAGTAAATATCGTGCTGGTTTGAGCTTGAGTTATTTAGATGACTATCTGAATGATGATATTGTTCCTAAAAGTGTCAAAGAATTTTACAATCTCAACCAATTCGGACAATCGAATCGTTATGATTTTGAGAAAATCTTAACCCAAAAAAGCCCAAAAGATATCGATTGGTTCTTTAAAACCATTATCGATTCTCGAGATATTATCGATTATAAATTTTCGAACGTTTCTAGAACTACAGATAGTATTACATTTTCTGTTAAAAATAAAACTGGCATCTACGCTCCTATTCCGATTTACGGAATTAAAAAGAAAGAAGTGGTATTTAAAGAATGGATTGAGCCTACTAAAAAAGACTCTGTTTATGAGTTCAGTCGTAAAAATGCAGACAAAATTGTAATTAATTACGACAATGAAGTTCCAGAATATAACCAAAGAAACAACTGGAAATCTCTAAAACATGTTTCGCTCAACCGCCCTCTTAAATTTAATTTTGCAAAAGATTTAGAAGATCCAGACTACAATCAGATTTTATACATTCCGACATTAAACTATAATTATTATGACGGTATAACGCCAGGAGTTCGTTTTCATAATAAAACCATTTTAGACAAGCCTTTTAATTTTGATATTAATCCGGCGTATTCTATAAAAGCAGGTACCGTCTCTGGTTCATCTGCTTTTTCATGGAATCAAAATTATAGAAACAGTACTTTATATAATGTTCGATATTCTATTAGCCAGAATTATTATCATTACGCGCCGGATGCAACTTATTTAAGGTTAAATCCGATGGTGCAATTTCGTATTCGAGAAAAAGATTTTAGAGATAATAGGAAACAGCTATTTTTAGCTCGTCAGGTTATTGTAAATCGTGAAGCAAGCACGTATATTACAGATAACTCAAAACCAAACTATTCTATCTTTAATGCCCGCTATTCTAATACGAAAACAGAATTAATTGATCATTTTAATTTTATGACTGATTTGCAATTTTCTAGCAGTTTTGGAAAAGCTTCTGGAGAAATTGAATACAGAAGATTATTTGAAAATAATAAAAAATTAAATTTAAGACTATACGTTGGAACTTTCTTGTACAACAAAACAAATTCAGATTATTTTAGTTTTGGCTTAGACCGTCCGACAGATTATTTATTCGATTATAATTTATTCGGAAGATCAGAAAGCACAGGTTTTTTTAGCCAGCAGTATGTTATCGCTGAAGGAGGTTTCAAATCGCAATTAGAACCAGCATACGCAAATCAATGGATGGCAACTTTAAACGCCAGTTACGCCATATGGAACTGGGTTGAGATTTACGGTGACATTGGTTTCTTAAAAAACAAGCATAAAAGTGAGTTCTTTGCTTACGATTCTGGAGTGCGTTTAAACTTGGTTCCTGATTACTTTGAACTCTATTTTCCAGTTTATTCTAATAATGGATGGGAAATATCACAACCAAAATACAATGAAAAAATACGATTTATAATCACTTTTTCGCCAAGAACGTTAGTTACTCTTTTTACCCGAAAATGGTTTTAATCAAATAAATTTTAAACAAAAACTTGCGAAATTATCAATAAAATTAAATTTCATATAAAAATAACATAAATAAAATACGTAGTTTTTAGATTTGAATACAAATAATTAAATTATATTTAGTTCAAAGAATTATGATTATTGATTGTTTTTAAGTAATTTCGCGACATAAACAACATGACCCTACAAGATTATGATAAAAGAAAAAAGCAATACTACACTGACATTTGAAGATTTCAAAACTGAGGTATTGAATGACTATAGAATTGCGGTAACAAGCCGTGAATGTAGTCTTTTAGGTCGAAAAGAAGTATTAACAGGAAAGGCTAAATTTGGAATTTTCGGTGATGGAAAAGAAGTTCCGCAACTGGCAATGGCAAAAGCTTTTAAAAACGGAGATTTCCGTTCTGGATACTATCGCGACCAAACTTTTATGATGGCTATTGGTGAATTGAATGCCAGACAGTTTTTTGCCGGTTTATACGGTCATACTGATTTAGCTTTTGATCCGATGTCTGCCGGAAGACAAATGGGCGGACACTTTGTAACGCACAGTTTAAACGAAGACGGTTCTTGGAAAGACTTAACCAAACAAAAAAATTCAAGTTCAGATATATCTCCAACAGCAGGACAAATGCCAAGATTACTTGGTTTGGCACAAGCTTCAAAAATTTACAGAGAGGTTGATGGAATAACTATTAAAGATAAATTTTCTGTTAACGGAAATGAAGTAGCCTGGGGAACTATTGGTAACGCAAGTACTTCTGAAGGTTTGTTTTTTGAAACGATAAACGCTGCTGGAGTGCTACAAGTTCCAATGGTAATGAGTGTTTGGGATGATGAATATGGAATTTCTGTTCATGCTAAACATCAGACCACTAAAGAGAATATTTCTGAAATTTTAAAAGGATATCAGCGTGATGAAGATTCTAAAGGTTATGAAATCTTTAGAGTGAAAGGCTGGGATTATGCCGAACTGGTTTCTACTTATGAAAGAGCAGGAGCCATTGCGCGTGAAGAACATATTCCAGTTTTAATTCATGTTAACGAATTAACACAGCCACAAGGTCACTCTACTTCTGGTTCTCACGAACGTTACAAAAATGCAGAGAGACTGGCTTGGGAAAGAGACTTTGACTGTATTCGTCAAATGCGCTTATGGATGATTGCAATTAATATTGCATCTCCAGAAGAATTGGCAGAAATTGATTTCGAACTAAAGAAAGAAGTTTTAGAGGCTAAAAAAGAGGCCTGGAACAACTTTATCAATCCAATTATTGAGGATCAAAAAAACCTTCTTACTTTATTAGAACAAATTGCTGATGCAAGCATTAACCATAAAGATAGGATCAAAAAATTAATTTCTGAATTAAGTGCCATTAAAGCGCCACTTAAAAAGGAATTATTAGTTTACGCTAGAAAGATTCTTCGTTTTATCGAAGTTCCAAACAGCAAAGTTCTTTTATCAAATTGGATTACAGATTTTATAGCAGAAACTCAGGAAAAATTTAGCAGTAATTTACATTCTGAATCATCTAAAAATGTATTTTCAGTACAGGAAGTTCTTCCTAAATATGCAGAAAATGCAAAAGCAGATTTAGACGGAAGAATGATTCTTCGTGATAACTTTGATGCTTTATTTGCAAAATATCCTGAAACTTTAATTTTCGGTGAAGATGTTGGAAACATTGGAGACGTAAATCAAGGTCTAGAAGGCATGCAGGAAAAATACGGAGAACTTCGTGTTGCCGATGTCGGAATTCGTGAAGCGACTATTATTGGTCAGGGAATCGGAATGGCATTGAGAGGTTTACGTCCGATTGCTGAAATTCAGTATTTAGATTATTTATTGTACGCTATTCAGATCATGAGTGATGATTTAGCTACATTACAATATAGAACTGTTGGAAAACAGAAAGCACCATTAATCATTAGAACGCGCGGACACCGTTTGGAAGGAATCTGGCATTCTGGTTCTCCAATGGGAATGATTATTAACGCTATTCGCGGAATCCACGTTTTGGTTCCTAGAGACATGACACAAGCGGCTGGTTTCTACAACACTTTGTTGGAATGTGATGAACCTGCTTTGGTTATTGAATGTTTAAACGGATATCGTTTAAAAGAAAAAACGCCACTGAATTTTGGTGAATTTAAAACGCCAATTGGAGTTGTAGAAAGGCTAAGAGAAGGTTCTGATATTACTTTAGTTTCTTACGGATCAACTTTAAGGTTGGTTATGCAAGCGGCTAATGAATTGGCAGAAAAAGGAATTGAGTGTGAAGTTATTGATGTTCAATCTTTACTTCCGTTCGATATTAACAAAGACATCGTAAAAAGTGTTGCCAAAACAAACCGTCTTTTAGTAATTGATGAAGACGTTCCTGGAGGAGCTTCAGCATTCATTTTACAGCAGATTTTAGAAGAACAAGATGCTTACAAACATTTGGATAGCAAACCACAAACTTTAGCAGCAAAAGCGCACAGACCTGCATACGGAACTGACGGCGACTATTTCTCTAAACCTTCTGCAGAAGATATTTACGAGAAAATCTACGATATGATGCACGAAGTAAATCCTTCTAAATTCCCTTCTTTATACCAGTAAAATAAGAATTTTAGATATTAAAAACGCTCCAAGAATTTGGAGCGTTTTTGTTTTTATTTGTCATCCTGAGGAACGAAGGATCACACTAGAAGCTCCGCGTAGAATGTCGCCAATCTTTGTCGGTTTACAAGTGCGATCCTTCGTTCAAGATAACAAGATTGTTTTTTATCAACTTTGTCAAAGTTTAAAACTTTGACAAAGTTCTTTACGTAATCTTTGTCGATTTACGAGTGTGATCCTTCGTTCCTCAGGATGACAAGATTGTGTATATTTACTTCGTGGGCTTCGACTTCGCTCAGCCAGACAAAAACACAAAAATCAGTTTAAATCCGCGTCTTCGCGAAAGCGAATCCGTTAAATCCGCGTTCCAAACTACGGGTAGTTAAATATCTCGCAACATTGCTCGGGCTCTTTCCAAATCCTCGGCCGTATCAATTCCAATTCCAACGTGAGTTGTTTCAACCATTTTGATGCGTTTTCCGAACTCTAAATAACGTAACTGCTCTAACTTCTCAGAAGCTTCTAAAGATTTCATTGGAAGACTGTAAAAGTCTAATAAAGCCTGTTTTCTAAAAGCATAAATTCCGATGTGCTGAAAATATCTCACACCAACATTTTTCTCTCTAGGATACGGAATTACAGATCTTGAAAAGTACAATGCAAACTGCGACTGGTCTACCACCACTTTTACATTATTCGGATTATTGATTTCGTCTTCATTTGTAATTTCACGCATTAGCGAAGCTAAATCAATCTTTTTATCTGAATCATTTTTAAAAACCGATAAAACCTGTTCTAATGGTCCAGCTTCTGTAAAAGGCTCATCACCTTGCACGTTCACTACAATATCAACATCTAGATTTGCAACGGCTTCTGCAATTCGATCACTTCCAGATTCATGTTCTTTAATGCTCATAATGGCTTTTCCTCCATTAGAAACAATTTCATCAAAAATCAGATCAGAATCGGTTACTACAAAAACATCATCGAACAATTTTGTCGAAACTGCTGCTTCGTAGGTTCTCAGAATTATTGTTTTGCCTCCCAAATCCTGCATTAATTTGGCAGGAAAACGAGTTGAAGCATATCTGGCTGGAATTACCGCTATTATTTTCATTTTTTAATTATTTATCAATTTTGAACTTATAGATAAAACTTGACCTTTTTTATCTTGCATTTTTTGAATATCACTTTCTATTGATTGTACTATCTTTTTAGGAAGCCCTTCTATAACATAATCATCCGTATAAAATTCTTTATTATAATACAGTTCCCCGCCTTCATAACTGCTGTCACTAAACGAAAAACAATCTCTTCTTCGATTTTTATACATTATTACAAATCTTCTTTCAAAGTAATACCGGCTCAATGGATACTTTTTTATTTCCACTACATTTCCTAGAAAATTTATTTTTTCAACAGTAATTATTTCTTTTTCAGAATCAATTATAAACTTTAAATTCATTGAAGCTACAAAAGCAATAGCTCCAATAATCAAACAAAATACAAACGTAAAAAGCACTCCTATTATTGAACCGCTAAATGCAAAAAATACAATTATAAGCAATGCAATAATTACAAAAAGTATAAATTCATCTTTTTTAGATGATTGATAAACTTTGACGTTTTCGTTTACTATTTCCATATCAAAACAAATATACTATACATCAAGACCTTTCTAAAATATATTTATAACATATTTCTCAAAGCATTGTATTTTAACATCTTATAAATATTTTTACTTTTATAAGAAAAACCATGAAAAGAAACTTTACTTCTCTCCTGCTCTATTTCTTTTTAATCTTTACTTCCAACACTTTTTCTCAGAACAAAACGCATGTTTTAAATGCATTTTCAAATCGCATTTTTGCTGGAAAAGATTATCAGCCCATACAAGATTTAAAATGGAAATTTAAAACGGAAGGTAAAATCTTTTCTTCTCCAATCGCACAAAACGGAACTGTTTACATTGGTAGCGAAGACGGTTATTTTTATGCTGTCGATGAAAAATCTGGAAATCCGAAATGGAAATTTAAAACGAATGGAGCCGTTCATAGTTCCGTAAGTCTTTACAATGATATTGTTTATTTTGGAAGTTTTGATGGATATTATTATGCTGTGAATACCAAAACAGGAAAAGAAATTTGGCGCTTTAAAACCAAAGGCGAACATTGGTATAGCGAAATCGGAATGTGGGGCATGAAACCAAGTGATTTACTCATGGCTGATTTGTGGGATTTTTATCTTTCAACACCTATTATTTATTTAGACAATAAATCGGCATTAGTAATTTTTGGAAGTAGTGATGGGAATCTGTATGCTGTTGATGCTAAAAAAGGAAGTTTAATCTGGAGTTTCTCCACAAAAACGGCTATACATAGCACTCCTGTTTTAGAAAAAAACACAGTGTATTTTGGCGGATGGGATGGCGTTTTTTATGCTTTGGACTGCAAAACAGGAAAAGAGAAATGGAAATTTTCTACCGAAGTTAAAACAGGTTTTACAGGAATTCAAGCTTCTGCAGCTATTTCCGACGGTATTGTTTATTTTGGTGCAAGAGATCCGTATCTATTTGCACTTGATGCCGAAACAGGAAAAGTAATCTGGAAATACAATGCCGAAAACTCTTGGATTTTGAGTTCGGCTGTTATTAAAGACAATACCGTTTATGTTGGAACATCCGATACTTACGCTTTATTGGCATTGGATGCAAAAACTGGAAAAGAAAAGTACAGATTTAAAGGCAATGGCTACGTTTATTCTTCGCCAGCAATTGCAGGAAATACGATTTATTTTGGTGATTTTTCGGGTAATTTCTTTGACTTAAACTTACTTTCTGATGGAAAAGAATCGCAGATAATTCCAACCGAAAATAGAACTAAATATGCTGCAAGTATTCTTAACAACAATCTTTTAGATTTTGGTTTCGCTGCCAAACAAGCCGATTTATCTAGTTATGCCGAAAACAAAAAGGTGATGGATGAATTTTATAAATTAGGTTCAATTGTTTCTTCTCCATTCATAAGCAATAATGTTATTTTCTACGGAAGTGCAGATGGATATCTGTATGCCTATAATTTGAGAAAAGAAAAATAATCTCTTTGCGAATCTCCGCGTAAATCTTTGTGAGTCTCTGTGTAATAATTATACCGCAAAGATTCTCAAAGGCCTCGCAGAGATTCGCAAAGATTATTACATCAGTCTTACCGAATTCATACTTAAGATCTTGCTAGTAATTTATCCGCATTAAACAGACTTAAATTGTCTGTTTAATCGGTATTCGAAAACGCCGATGAAATCGAATGTAAGTCGTTAAGCGTTGTCATTTTTATTTTTTTTCTGCCACAGATTAAAAGGATTTTCCACAGATTTTCACTCATTTTTAAGTTAAAATGGTGTGATGCTTAATTTTTGTTTCACGCAGATTTTGCAGATTGATCAGATTGTTTGATTGAGTTTTTTAAATTAATAATCCGCTCAATCTGCAAAATCTGCGGGAGAAATTTAAACGCATTCAAAAAATCTTTTTAATCCTTTTAATCTGTGGCAAACAATTACTCTTCAAAGCTCTCGTCTTTAAATCCTATCAAATATAACTTATTTTTAGCACGAGTCATCGCCGTATAAAGCCATCTAATGTAATCTGTATCAATTCCGTTTGGAAGAAATGGCTGTTCGATAAAAACAGTATTCCACTGTCCACCTTGCGATTTATGGCAGGTTATCGCGTAGGAGAATTTAACCTGTAATCCGTTGAAATATTCGTTTTCTTTTACCTTTTGAAATCTTTTATATTTGGTTGGCTCATCTTCATAATCTTTCATCACTTCTTCGTACAAACGATTCGATTCTTCATAGGTTAATGAAGGCGATTCGCTAGTTAAGGTATCTAGAATTAAAACTGTTTCAAAAGGTTTTTGTTCCGGATAATCGACCATTCTTATTTTTACTTTCGCAAACTTAAATCCGTACAATTCTTTGATTCCGAAAAGTTCTAAAACTTCAATAATATCTCCGTTGGCAATAAATCCAGCTTCGTCTGTTTCTTTCAGCCAGAAATAATTGTTTTTTACCACCATCAAAAAATCTCCAACCGAAAGTTCGCTTTCTTTAAATAAAATTCGGCTTCTAATTTGCTCATTGTATTGATTGGCACGTTTGTTAGAACGAACAATAAAAGCAGTATCCTCAATGCTATAATTGCTGTAGGCGGTATTAATCGCATCTTGAATATCGTAACCGTCTGTTAGTCGAACAATGTCTTTAAACTTCTTTACATTAAATTTAAATTCGGTTATGAAACTTTCTTTCAACAATTCGCGTAATTCTGTTGCGTTGTATAAAATTCCTGAACTTTCTTCCTGACGCATTACTTCGTCCAATTCGATATGTTCAATTTCTTTGTCATAATGAATGCCCAAAGTCTGAATATCTAGTGCTGGACTAATATCTAAATTTACTGGAGGCAACTGGGCAGTATCTCCCAAAAGAATCATTTTGCAATTGCTTCCAGAATAAACGTAATTGATCAAATCGTCTAGAAGCGAACCGCTGTCTAATGTACTGTCTGAGATCATCGAAGCCTCATCGACGATAAAAATGGTGTTTTTATGTTTGTTGACTTGCTTGGTAAAGGCTACTCCACCTCCAGAAGATTTCTTCGGGAAATATATTTTTTTATGAATCGTAAAGGCTGGATTATTCGAATAATTGGCGATTACTTTTGCCGCGCGTCCTGTTGGTGCTAACAAAACATATTTTTTATTAATCTCGCTAAGATTATTAACGATAGTAGAAATAACGGTAGTTTTTCCCGTTCCCGCATATCCTTTCAAAACGAAAATCGTGTCGTTTTGGGGTTCGGTTAGAAAGATTGCAATTTTCTGAAAAAAAATATCCTGTTTGTATGTTGGAGCAAAAGGAAATCGCTTTTGTAAAGTACCGTAAAACTGTGCAGAATTCATAAAGTAGTATTGAAATACAAAGGTCGACTTTTTTAATGGCAATGGCAAAATTCAATTGCAATGGCAAAATTCAATATCATTAGTAATTTCAATGGCAAAGTCAAATTAAATATGAAAATTAAAATACTATCTAAAACCTAAATTTAATTACAACCTTAAATAATTGACAATAAACAGAATGATAATATTTTGCTAACTTTCTTGTAATATTAAATTTTGAAATTGCATATTAATTAAGTCTTTTTCATTGATATTGAAATTGACATTGTTATTTTTTTTATTTGTAAGTTTGTGGTCGCTTAAATTCTTTCTTGATTTAAAACAGGTAACGAATTGTAAATCAACTATGTCATTACAAAATACTAACATTACTTCAAAAAATTACAGAAAACTTTCTATTCAGGTTTCACTGACTGGATTTTCATATTGCTGTTTTGATACTTTAAATAATATCATCACTTCTTTTAAGGAAATAAAGTTTGATACTACCAGCAAAACATCGCGAATTGAAGATTTATTCAATGATGCTTTCAAAAGCAATCCTGAATTAAAAAATACTTACGATGAAGTAATGGTTATTCACAATAATAATCTTTCGACTTTTGTTCCGACTGCTTTGTTTGATGAGAATTATTTAGGAAGTTATCTGCAATACACTACAAAAGTGTTTGATACCGACTTTTTTACTTTTGATCAAATTCCTAATTATCAGATGAACTCGGTTTATATTCCGTTTGTGAATATCAACAATTTCTTAATCGATAATGTGGGGTCTTTTGATTATAAACACGCTAACAGTATTTTGGTCGAAAAACTTCTGGATAACTCAAGAAATAACGACGATAAGAAAATGATCGTCAATTTTAATCCAGAAAATTTTGAAATTATTGTAGTGCAAAATCAAAAACTTTTACTGTTTAATTCATTCGAATATAATACTCCAGAAGATTTCATCTACTATATTTTATTTACAGCAGAACAAATGAGCATGAATCCGGAAAGTTTCAAATTAGAATTATTAGGAACTATTTCAGAAAATGATCCGTTTTATGCTATCGCTTACAAATATGTACGCCACATTTCTTTTATGGATGTTTCAAAACTGAAAGAAAGAAACAGCTTTACAACCGCTCAAAATCAAAAACATTATATCTTATTTCAATCATGAGAATCATTTCAGGAAAATACAAAGGACGCCGAATTTTTCCGCCAAAAAATCTACCTGTAAGACCAACGACTGATATGAGTAAAGAAGCATTGTTTAATGTTTTGAATAATCATTTTAGTTTTGACAGTCTAAAGGTTTTAGATCTTTTTTCGGGAACTGGCAATATAAGTTATGAATTTGCTTCGCGCGGAAGTGCTCCCATTACCTCTGTTGATGGCGATTTTGGATGCGTAAAATTTATCAAACAAGTTTCATCAGAATATGATTTTGATATTGCTGCAACCAAAAGCGATGTCTTTAAATTCTTAGAAAATTCTAAAACTACTTACGATATAATTTTTGCAGATCCACCTTACGGATTAGATCAAGCGACTTTTGAAAAGATTGTTTTGACAGTTTTTGAAAGAGGTTTGCTTGAAGATGACGGAATGATGATTATTGAGCATTCAAAATATACAAAACTTGAGCACATGAGTAATTTCTCGTTTCAGAAAAGTTACGGCGGTTCTTTCTTCAGTTTTTTTGAACTAAATTCAACCGATGAGGATGAAGAATTACCACATGATGCTTCTAAAAAAGAATCTGAAGAAGATGAAGGATAAATTTACTTTATTTAAATATAAAAACCCTTGTAATAAATTTTACAAGGGTTTTCTTTTATGACTATTTATTTCCTTTCCTAATACCAAAATAATATGTTAGACCTGCCCCAACTCCTACAGTAGTATAATCAACATTGTTATACGGAAGTCTGTTTAACGTCTTACCAAAATTTATATTGCTTATATCTATGCTTATTGCTATAGAATTTGTTTCTGACACTGGAATCTCCATTCCTACAGAAAGACCAAAGGAATGTTGCCAATCAGCAATCTTTCGGCTTTCATAAAAATTATTTGAAGCATTATTATGATCAATAAATGCATAATTTCCAGTTGCTATTATTCTAGACATATTAACTTTTGGAGTTATGTAGTATATACATGACAGCTCATCTTCATCATCCTCACGACACCAAAAACATATTTTAGGGCCTAAAGAAAAATTTAAACCATAAGCAGACCCAGTATTAATTTCTGTGGTATTAGTATCAAAATCATATTGTTTTTGATCTTTTATTCCCATAAGAGAATAACTTATTGCTATTTCTGGTTTAAATATTGGATGAAATTCGAACTCTGCTCCTCCACCCAGATTTACTATGACGCCCTTTTTGAAATCACTACTAACACTGTAACCAGTAACATTTCCAAAACCTCTAATTGCTTGCGCATTTACAAAAGAAAATGATAACATCATAAGGATTAAAAAAATCCCACCTTTTAAATTATAAAACTTCATTTCTTAATTTTTTTTATTGTTCAATTTTAAAAACCAAACATTCAAAAACCATTCCTAAAACAAAGAATTATCTTACATTTTATCTAATTCTGTTTTCACTTTCATTTACGCTCTTTTGTTTGTATTCGGAATCTCTGATTTTTCCAAAAGAATAACGAACTGCAATAGAAATCTCATTGGCATCGACTAAATATTTAAACCTGGAATGGACATTATTCACCGTAAAAGTATCGGTATAACTTGTCGCTTTAAAAATATCATTGTAATTCAAGGTACAGCTCCAGTTTTTACCAAATGTTTTTGCTAAAGACATATCGACCACAAAATTAGCTTTACGCTCAAAAATCCCATCATTTTGTTTGGTCGTTCCCCAGAAAGAAAAAACGAAACTAAAATCTTTTGGCAATTTGAATGTATTGTTTGAGTAATAATACAGATAAGGTTTTGAAGGATGCAAAAGCGCTGTATCGTCTTCAACCTTGCTTTTTACAAAAATTAGAGAGTTGGTGGTTGTCCAAAATTTATACGTAAACGGAAGCGTGAAATCTATCGTAAAACCCGTTTCTCTTTTAAAATTAATGTCGGTAATCATTAATACATTGGTTTCCTCATTAAAAACAAAACTCGGATTGGTTACGTCTTTGGTCTGATAATAACTCAATTTTAACGTTTTGTCGTGATACTGAAATGAGCTTGAAAGTTCATCTACAAATGCCGGCCCTAAATTTATACTGCTCCCATATAAAAAATACGGATTTATATACGTGGCAATTTGGCTTAAAGCTGAATAATTAGGCCTCACGATACTTTTTGAGTAATTTACATTGATACTTTTTGTGCTGTCAATAGGAATTGTAAGATCGGCCTTGGGAAACAAATTGGTGTAGTTTTTATCTATAGAAGGCGAAACTTGCGTTTTAAACTTGGAATACACATTGGTGTTTTCTGTTCTTAATCCGAATGAAAAATCGATTTTTTTTAGCTTTCCCGAGAACTGAACATAAGCGGCAAGGTTTTCTTCTTTAAAATCATAATCAGAAACTTCGCTTTTACCCTCTTCAAAATCAAAAATGTCAGCGTTTGATTTTGATTTAGCCTTTAAATACAATCCGCCATATTCCAGGCTCATTTCATTTTTGAACTTTTTTTCCAAATCGATCCTTCCAGAAAAAACATCCACATTAAATTTTTGATCTCGGTTTTGCGACAATTTAAAATCGGTTTCATTAAAATTATTTTGCACCAAACTCAACAAATGCTGATTGTAGTTGGAACCCTGAAAACCAATAAACAACTTAGTATCAATAGCTTTTATTTTCTTCGAATAATTGATAAATGAATTCAAGAAATTTTTAGCACTCGAATTATCGCTAAAAGTGAAGACATTATTTATCTGATTCTGATTTTGATTAAAAGTAAATGTGTTGATATCGAAAGTATCATTTCGCATTTTACCATTTATATTAACCGACAAATAATCATCTTCATTTATTTTATAAAACACACCTCCTCCAAAAACATATTCCTTTACATGCGAATTTGCTGTCACATCATAATTGGAGACTATCGAAGCCTTCGGAATTTCATATTCCAAACTATGATTTTCCCACGGATTTCGCAGATTGTAATTAAAATTGGCTTTCCATTCTAATTTATCTTTTTTAAAGCTAGAATTAAAACCCAAATAATTATTGTAATTTCTTTTAAAAGAGGCCACTTCAGAAATTTCGGTTTTAAAACTATCTTTTTTACTTACTTTTCTAGTAATCAAAATTACAGCGCGACCTTCGGCTTCATATTTAGAAGACGGATTTTTAATAATTTCTACTGTTTTAATATCGGCAACAGATAAAGCATTTAAATCGCTTATGGTTCCTTTTTGACCATCGATATAAATTAACGGATTTCCTTTTCCGACAATCGAAATACTTTCGCGATCACTCCCTATTTGAACCGATGGCAGTTTTGAAAGCAAATCAATCGGATTTGGAATTGTACTGTAAACCGAATTAGCAACGTCAATCTTTACATTTCCGTTTGCATTGGTAAACATTTTTTTCTCCTTACTGATTACCACTTCATTTAATTCATTTGAAATCGAATCCTTTTGTGTTTCATTCTGAGCGTTTGCCATAAATGAAAGACAAAAAAGTAAAAGGGTAATAAGCAGTTTTAGTGGCAGATAATTCATTCTTGAATAGGGTTTAGATTAGATATTTTTCGTTAATTAAGAATCCATTTTATAAGATCTTCCCTTTCTATCAAAGTCCAAGAATGCGGTTTTTTATTTCCCTTCGCATCAAATCCTCTGTTTGAAGTCTTTATAAATTCTACTTTTTCTGCTCCTAAATTCAATAATGAATCATATGTTTTTTCTAAATGAAAGGCATTCAACTCTTCGTAAGTTCTTTTTTTGTTCGTCCAATACCATTCTAAATCTGGTTCGCAGTACAATCGAATTTTAATATCTTTTAAGTATTCTATATTTACTTTTGAATCGCTTGAAACCAAATAAGGAGACATTTTTTTATAGGTTTCGATATTAGCTTTTGGATTTCCGAGATCATCGTTGAAGAGCTGTATTAAATATTTTCCTTCTTCAACCGCTTCTTCACTAACATTCTTTTTCACATCCTCTTGTGCGCCATTGTACAGTCTTTCTAAATCTAAAGGAGAATCGACCACAACTAAACCTTTGGGCTGTATGGCATTTTTGGTCTGAATAAGATAATTAGAAAGCAAAAGCGCCAGATTGCCACCGCTCGAAAAACCACCAATAAAAATATTCTCTTTTGCTATTTTATTGCGATCAAAAATTGAATTTAGTGCTAACGAATATTCTTTTTTTTCTGATTCTGACAAATACAATTTCATGTTATAATTCAGCAACAAGGTAGTTATACCTTCCTGTTTTAAGTTTTTAAGAAATCGGGCTTCCTTTTTAGTGTTTTCGATATTGCATGGAAAGCACGGAAATAAAATTAAAACGGCCTTTTGTTTTGGAGCAATATTCAATTCATAATACTTTTCTTTAATCATTCCGTTTGCGTGACCATTCATAAAAAAAAGGAAAGCAATTAAAGCTCCTGAAAATCTTTTCGTTTGTATCATTTTATAAAATTTGGTTTTATGTCGCTGCAAAAATGCTTTGAAAACCCAGTTCTGAAAGTTAATCGTAGGTTAATGCAAGGTTAATCTCCTATTTGTTGGCTAAAAACTGTATTTTTGAAGCGTCATTTCAACCAATATGAAGCAAAGAATCAATTTATTAATCGGATTTTCTGTCGTAGCGCTATTTGTGCTTATGACCGTTCAATGCTATTTAGTAAAGACTGCTTACGAATATAAAGTAGCTCAGTTTCATACGCAGATTAAAAACGAAATTGCTCAAATTACCAATAATTACAGCGATATCGATTCGGCTTTGGTTTCTAAAAAAGAAGTGCTTTACAAAAGCCTTTCAGAAAAATACATGAAAGGAAAAAAAAGTAAATTGGACATTAAAAATGGGGTTTTGAATACGCAATCTCAAAACATCATAACTCAAAAAATCAAGCGAAGATTCGAGAAAGATTTACCCGATTTTAAAATTGATTTTGCCATTGTGCTAAACAAATTTATTCTTTATAAAAACGAACAGGAAGCCGATACAATTTTCTCTGAAAAACCTTTTATCCAGAATAAATTGTATGGAAATCTGGCTTCTTTAAATCATGCCTTTTTAGTAAGAAGTTATGTTGGAACAACAAACGGCACTTTTGAAAATGAGGAATATAAATTATTGACAGAAGATTCGATGTACGTTTCTGTTATAGACTGGGAAATGATTATTCTAAGAAGAATGACGTTTATTCTCATTCTATCTCTTTTATCAATTCTGACTTTAATTACGCTTTTTGTTATAGCTTTAAAAGCTTTAATCAAACAGAAAAAAGTCAGTGATGTAAAAACCGATTTCATCAATAATATTACGCACGAACTAAAAACTCCATTGGCCACTTTGGGGATTTCGACAAAGATTTTAGCGCAGAAAAACATTCGTGACAACGATGAAAATTTCAATTCGATTGTAAATACCATTTCGCGCCAGAATAACCGTCTCCAGAATCTGATTGATCAGGTTATGGCAAATTCTTTGGCTGAAAATGAAATTGAACTGCAAAAAGAAAAAATAGAAGCCGAAGATTTTCTGCTTTCTATCGCAAATGATTTTAAAATTACATTTCCTAAAATCAATCTTAAAACCGATTTTCAGACTGAGAAAACTATTTTGGTTTTGGATAAATTTCATTTAACAACTGCTTTCTTAAATGTTCTCGAAAATGCTGTAAAATATGGATCAAATACAATCACAGTAAAAACAAAAATTGTCGAAAAACAGTTTTCAATCAGTTTTGAAGATGACGGAATTGGAATTGCCAAAAACAAGCAAGCGTTTCTTTTTGATAAGTTTTACCGAGTAGAACAAGGAAACCTGCACAACACAAAAGGTTTAGGTTTAGGATTGTATTATGTTGACCAAATCGTAAAAGCGCATCAGGGCTCTGTAAACGTTAATAGCGATTTAGGAAAAGGAACTCAGTTTACTATTTTATTAAAAGTTTAATCCCTTTATTTTGAAAAGATTACTATTAGCCGAAGACGATTTTGACTTTGCGGCGATTTTAAAACAATATCTAGAATTGCATCAATTTGAAGTAATCTGGGCCGAAAACGGCGAAATAGCTTTGGACTTTTTTAAAAACCAAACTTTTGATATTTGTGTTTTTGATGTAATGATGCCCAAAATGGACGGATTTTCATTGGCTGAAAAAATAATTACCATTAATCCCGAAATTCCATTTATTTTTCTAACCGCAAGAAAGCTAAAAGAAGACAAAATCATTGGTCTAAAACTTGGCGCAGATGATTATATCGTAAAGCCGTTTGAAGTTGACGAATTGGTGCTGCGTTTGCAGAATATTCTAAAAAGAATCGAACAAAAGAGAAGTCTGGACGGAAATAACATAATCGAAATTGGTTCGTATATTTTTGATAATGAACGTCTGACACTTAACAATAAAAATCATGTGCAGCAGCTTACAGAAATGGAAGCTTCTCTTATCGAATACTTATATTTAAACCACAATCAGTTATTAAAAAGAGATCAGATTTTAATGTCGGTCTGGAAAAAAGACGATTATTTCTCCGGACGAAGCATGGATGTTTTTATCAGCAGACTTAGGAAATATTTTAATTCAGATCCGAAAATCAAGATTGAAAGCGTTCGAAATATTGGATTAGAATTTAAAATAGAAAAATAGCATCCTGTAAATCATATAATTTTATATAAGCAATTGTATAACAGCGATTAACTTATTGAAAATTAACTTTGTTAGAGAACTTTTAAATCTAACAATCATGAACCTAAAAAGATTTTTCGGTGGGTTGCTTACAATCCTCGGAATTGTAGGACTTATTTATACGGCAGTTATTTTTGCCGGCACATCTGGAGAAACCAGAGATATAAAATCGCTTATTATTTACGGAATATTAGGAATTGTCTTTTTCATGTCGGGCATTAGTGTGGTGCGAACAACGAAGGACGAATCGTAATTTTAAGTGACAAAGTAACATAGTGCCAAAGATGCAAAGTTCTGATTACTTTGTTACTTTGTCACTCTGTTACTTTGTAACTCAAATCTAACTCTGTAAAATCTCTTTCTGTTTTCGAGATTATTATTGTTGCGACTGTATTTCCTATTAAATTGGTAATCGCTCTGGCTTCGCTCATAAATTTATCCACTCCCAATAAAAAGGCTAAACCTTCAACAGGAATTTTATGCAAAGCTGTTAATGTCGATGCTAAAACAATAAATCCGCTTCCAGTTACGCCTGCTGCACCTTTAGAAGTAATCATTAAAATTCCAATAACCGTCATGATTTCAAAAAAGGTTAAATGCACATCATACAGCTGTGCAATAAAAAGCACCGACATCGAAAGGTAAATTGAAGTTCCATCCAAATTAAAAGAATAACCCGTTGGAATTACCAAACCTACAACCGATTTACTGCAACCCATACGTTCCAGTTTCACCATAATACTTGGCAAAGCAGCTTCAGAAGACGAAGTTCCTAAAACCAATAAAAGTTCTTCTTTGATATATTTTAAAATCGACAAAATATTTATTTTATAATATCTCAAGATGCTTCCTAAAACTAAAAAAACAAAAAGTGCCATAGTCAAATACACACAAAGCATCAGTTTTCCTAACGGAATCAAAGTAGCAAGACCAAATTTCCCAATTGTATAGGCCATTCCGCCAAAAGCACCAATTGGAGCTAGATACATTACATATTTCAAACCGAAGAAAACCACTTTTGAGAATCTTTCGAGAACTAAAATAGTCTGTTCTCTTTTCTGATAAAAATTCAATGCAATTCCGCATATAATAGCAGCCAATAAAACCTGTAAAGTAAAATTGGATAAGAAAAACTGCAACCACGAAAAATGTTCGGAAGCTCCTTTTGTATACTGACTTGCATCGCCAAATGTCAGTCCCGATTTATCAATTTTTCCTGGTTTAAATATATAAGCAACCGCGACACCAATTGCCAATGCAACGGTCGAAACCACTTCAAAATAAGTTAAAGCTTTTACGCCAATTCTTCCCACTTTTTTTAGATTTCCCATTCCCGAAATCCCTAAAACGATTGTCAAGAAAATAATGGGACCAATAAAAAGAGAAATTAGCTGAATAAACTTTTTGCCCAAAAATTCCATCTTCACACCATTTTCTGGAGAAAAATGTCCGAGTAAAATACCCGAAATAATAGCAATTAAAACCCAAAAAGTAAGATTGGTTACAATCGTTCTAAAAAGGCTTCTTTTAGATTTTGAAGAAGAATTTGGAGTGGCAATATTCATGAAAACAAGTTAGATAGTTTCACAAATATATAAAAAATGCAGACCTGTAAGCCGGATTCTGTTCTTGTCTCATTTTGCAACGATACAATACCTTATCATTTATCTAGATCCAGCATTACTACTGGACTCAATCTACCTACCCTTCGGCAACGAACGAGAAGCCCTTAAATGCCGATATACTTGGTATTTCACCGCATAGAGTTTACCTGGTTTCACTACAGCATTACCTGTACATACTTTCTGCTGCACTTGTCCTAATCCCTTTCGGAACCGACGGGCGTTACCCGCTATGCTTCTCTATGGTGTCCGGACTTTCCTCCCTCCCGATGAATCGGGACGACGATAAGGCGGTCTGCGGTGCAAAAGTAGGGATTTAAGCACTAACAATAACGATTTTAAATTTCAGATTTTATGAATTTTATCATAACATTTTAATTTTAAAATAGTTATCTTTAAAAATCTATAATTTAAATTCAGTTTATCATGAAAAGAATGTATCATTACGCAACTGTTTCAAAGGCTTTAGATCAATTGAATGAAAAAGGATTTACGTGCGATTTTAATCGAAATGCAGATGCGATTAAAAAGAATCCTGAGAAATTTGAAATTGTTCATGTGTATCGATACGAGGGTGAGTCAGACCCAGCGGATGAGGCAGTTGTATACGGAATTAAATCGACTTCGGGTAAAAAAGGAGTCTATGTTGCTGGCTTTTCGGCAGATTCAGATCAGGAAACAGCAAAATTTTTATTTGATTTAAGTATTAGGGGAAGGTAGTTTTTAGACGAAAATATCTTTCAAATCAAGTAAAAATAAACTGAAAACAAAAAACATTCAATAATCTATGTCATTCTTAGAAGCTAAATTCCTTTAATTTCTAAGAATGACATAAAAATAAAAATCTTTGTTGCTTTGCAACTTTGAACCTTTGCAGCTAAAAAAATTATGCTATTGGTATTTTCAATTTCCAACCTGGTTTAATCAAATCAGGATTTGAAATAATATCTTTATTCGCTTCAAAAATATCGTTCCATGATATACCGTAAGCTGCAGCAATTTTAGATAACGAATCTCCTCCCTTTACAATATATTCTTTTGTTGCACCTTCTGTAACAGCAATATTCATTACAACATCTGCCGATCTGTATTCAGGATCAATTTTTTCGTACGCATTCCAAAGTTTTTCTTTATCAGCCGCCGATTTCGCTGTACCATCAACATAAAGCACATTATCCTGTTCTCTTACTTGTAAATTAGCAATTCCAATTTCAGTTGCTAAATTTATCACTTCTCTGTATTTATCTTGTAAACTCATATCTTCCCTATTTAATAGTTAATTTATTGTCTACTTTTTTAGGATGCAACTCCTGAATACTTTGCATTAAAGGCTGCAATCTATTTTTTGCAATTTCTCCCGAAAGCGTAACAACGCCACCAACAACAGTTGCACTCACTCCATCGTAAGCATCGACTACTTTACTGACAGCTTTATCCAAATCGGTATCCGAATTAATAATAACAGTCGCCGCCGCAGGTTCTTGATTGGCTCTGGCGAGTTCGCAGGTATTGACAACAGATTTTACACCTTTGGTTGCTCTTACGCTTTTTTCAATATTTTTCTTGAACATTTCGTCGTCACAAATACCTGTAATTGTAGCCACACCTTCATGTACGGCAACTTGGATATCTGGATCATTTATTTTTTCATTAACTGCTTTTTCAATATCAGCATCGTTAGGTTTACAGGATACCAAAGCAACAGTAAGGCACATTCCTAATAAAATGGATCTCATTTTCATAATATTCTCTTTTAGTAATTTACATTTCTAAAATTAAAGAGATTAATTATCAAATGATTATAGGATATTGTGATTAGATTTATATGTTTTCCAGTAAAAATTCATATTTCAAATACGGATTACCATAAAATGATTTAAAGAGACAAACTTAACTTTCGAAACAATAATTTTAAATTTTTATAAAATGGCAAATTTTAAGCGAAGTGATTTAACACTTATTTATTCCTGGACTGCATCTGTTGAAAATGACAATGCAAAAATTACGGGAGAACCCGACAGTACACTACTTAGTAGACATGAGGGCTATGAAGTACTCCCATTCCTTAATCGTTACATGACAGCTAAAGGCTGGACAACATTATCAACTTTTAACAAACTGGAAAGATCTTTACGTAATGACTTACCAAGTGATGTAAGAAGTCACGCAAATGTAAAAAAATGGCTGAACAATAATTTCGAGTCATAAAAAGAAAAGTCGCTCAATGAGCGACTTTTTTTAATTATACATATAATCTGAATCATGGAAAATTAAGAACAATCCCAATAACTTTCAATACTCTTTTCTCCACAATTTGTACATATATAGTAATAGATATTCCCCCCATCCCCAATCATTATACCATGATCAGACCAATTAACTGGGTTACTATAATCAAATATATTTCTATTTTCTCTGTCATCACTTGAAAGCTGAAATAAAAATTCTTTAATTCTACCACATTTACATTTAGGGTAATATGACTCTTGAATAAAATTTGGATATCCTCCAATTTTTGTATCTGGTTTGGTGATATACTTTTCTATTTGCAGATTGCCTAGTTTAAATTTAAAATTATCATCTAGTTTTGCTAAATCTTCTTCTTTGTAATCATCATAATATGGATAATCAAACACTTTCAAGGGTTTTAAATAACAATCAGGAACTTCTTTCTCAATATCTTTTAAGTTAATACCAGTCTTCTTAAATATCTTATTTTGTACACATTCGACTTCTGAATAGTAGTGAAACATTTTATGATCAGAACGGGAATTTGTATACGAACTTCTACACTTGTTGCTAGGACAACGAAAAAGCTGAAAAATATTAGTATTTGAAGGAAAATAAAATTCAGGAAAATCTCTTTTGTAAATTTGAAAAACAAAATTTAAAGAACTTTTGCATACATTACATTTTGGATATGCTGTAAAAGATTCCATATTTGGATAACCTCCAAACTTACTTTCTTTCCAACTTATCTCATGTCCCGATTTTCGTGGCTGTAATAGCGTTGTACTCTTTTTGTATTTTTCCAGTATAGATACAGTGTCTTCTATAAAGAATGTGTCTTGATCTGATTTATTTTTGGATTCTATAATTTCATCTATGTCCTGAGAATCTTTATAATATTCCGATTGAGAAAAATTTAACCATTTAGGTCTAAATTTTGTACAATAATCTGCGCCAAAAAGAAACATAGCGAGCGCAGGAAAAATTAGAATTATGCTAACATATATTCTCCTCTCTCTTCTGACATTTCTAGTATGAGCTTCGTAGATATTAGTCTGATTGTTCAAAATTATAATTAATAATACTCCAATCATTAAGGCCAAAACTCCAAGAATTATCCAATAATAAGTTTCAGTTATTCCTATACCTCGATTTATTAAAAAATCATAAAGCCAATATACTATCAATGTAATCGAAACAAACCTAATTGTTTCTGTAATTCTAATTATCTGCTTCCCTTCCATTAATGCTCAAAATTTAAAGGAATCAAAAATAGTAAACTTTTTACTACAAAATAAAATATTTACAGTTTAAAAATTAAAAAGATAACCAACTTTAAATAATTGTAATCACATAAAATGAGAATAGATTTTGCGATTAAATCACAACAAAAAAGTCCATCACTTAGATGGACTTTTGCAACACACATAAGTAAAATTATGCTGTTGGTATTTTTAATTTCCAGCCCGGCTGTATGATGTCTGGATTTTTAATAATGTCTTTATTGGCTTCGTAAATAGTCTGCCATGAAACACCATGCGCTTTTCCTATTTTTGATAAAGAATCGCCACTTACAACAGTATATTCTGTCGAAGCTCCTTCAGAAACTTCAATATTCATTACTACATCAGCCGATCTAAAATCAGGATCTATTTTTCCGTAAGCAGCCCAAAGTTTTTCTTTATCATCTGCAGATTTTGCTGTTCCGTCAACATACAGCACATTATCTTGTTCTCTTACTTGCAAATCAGCTACTCCTAAATTAGAAGCTAAATCTGTTAACTCTTTGTATTTATCTTTTAAACTCATAACATCAATTATTTAATAGTTAATTTGTTTTCTACTTTTTTAGGCTTCAATTCCTGAACACTTTTAATCAAATTTTGCAATTGACTTCTTTTGATATCACCAGTAAGTGTAACCACGCCATCTTTAACTGTTGCCGTTACACCGCTGTACGTTTTTACTACCTCATTTACCGAAGTGGTTAAAACTGCATCGGGATTAATTTCTACAGGAGCCGCAACTACAGGTTCTGGAGCAGCAATCTCACAATTGTTCACGACCGATTTAACACCTTTTATTCCTTTTACAATACTTTCTGCATTTTGTTTGAAAGCATCATCTTTACAAGTACCCGAAATAGTTGCAACACCTTTCTCTACAGTTACTGAAACTCCAGGTAAATCGCTTAATTTTGCAGTAATTTCCTTTTGAATATCTGCATCTTTAGGTCCACAAGCCACTAATAAAAAAGCAAAACTCATTCCTAATAACATCGATTTAATTTTCATAATGATATCTTTTTTAAATTAATTAATCTTCTAAGTTAACGAATAAATCAATCGGATATTACAAAATAATCTTACATTTTTAAATATTATTGATTTCTTAAAATTAGCTCATAAAAAAAGTTTTGAATCTTACAATTCAAAACTTCTATGATTTCACAAAACACAAATAACTATTTATCAATCAATTACCAATAACAAAGATAAACCTCTAAATAGTTACTTTGCCCAAGCTTTACATTTTACCGTATTGCTGTTGTTCAGAAAAATAGATAATAATTGTTTTTCCGTTCTTTTTATATGGGTAAAACAATTCATAATTTCCTTTACGAGAACTATATCGCAATTCCTCACTATTTTTAGTAAAAACCTCATTCAGGTAAGCTCTTTCTTCTTTAGTCGTCTTATAAATATAATTTACCTTTTTTGGCTGTATGCTATCATTTGAGTCTAAACTTTCATTATAATAGGGATTAAAACCAAGAAAAACAGGCGAATCTTTAATAGAATCTTTTACAATTAAGGTTACACTCGGAAAGTTTTTATCTGTTTCAGACAAAACTCTTAAAATACCAGTGGTTTCCTTGATATATGCTTTAGAAAAAGTATAATTCAGAAGTTTATCACTATTTGACTTATTTGATTCTATGATTGATTTTGCAGAATCAATTAGCATTTTTTCTTTTTTAGAAGAAGTTAGATAATTACCTCCAAAAAGAATAATTAAAATTAGTGGAAAAATTAAAAGCAAAGTCAAAACCTTACGTCTAGTCGATTTGACATTTACTTCGTCTTCAGTTTTTCTTTCGGCAATTCTTGTCAAATTAAACATGAGATTCACTATAAGAGATCCTGCCATAAGAGCAAGAATTCCGAGAATGCTTAAATAAAAACTTTCGGTCATATTTTCTCTAAATACTTTTAACCCGAAAACTTCAATTACGATAAAAGTAAAAACCCAATACAATAATAAAAGTATAGACGTAATCCCGATAATATTGCTTAATCTGACAATTTGTTTTGCGTTCATGAATTATAAAAATTAAATTTTTTGGAAATAAAGCTATTTTAGTTTCGGATTAAAAATAGTACATTTTTTATTACAAAAATTCAATTTAGAGACGAAAAAATAAGCACAAAAAAGATTATTATTGTATTCAAAACTAACTTTATGAAATTAAACCCTATTCTGATTTTTTCATTTATTTTGATTTGGAATAATTGTTTCGCGTGCGATTGCAAACCTCCCGAAAAAGAAACATTGGTAGAAGATGGATTAAGAAAATCGGAGATTGTTTTCTATGGAGAAGTTATAAAAGTTGATACTGTTCTACAAACGTATACTTTCAGAATAATAGAGTTGTTTAAAGGAAAAAGTAAGTCCCAATACATTAACGGAAAAAACTTTTCTAGCTGTTCTTTATTCCCGCAAACAAAACAACTTTGGATTGTATATGCGGAATATCAAAATGATAAAATGATCGATATCGGTCTCTGCTCGCCAAGTAGAGGATTTATGCCTTATGAAAGTAATTATCCGCCACCACTACCTAAAAACATATATTCAAACACTGGTGACAAACAAATACAATCCTTATTTGAACAAGTTTATGAACTACAATATGAAAAGAATAATTTGACAGATTGGATTTATCAATTAGAAAAGTTGCGCGCTTATAAAAATGCTCAAAAAGAAATTTCTGATAAAGAAAAAACAGAAACAAAATTGGAAACTTACAGTCAATATATTATCATTTCTTTGATTGTCAACATCGTATTATTTCTGAGTTTACTCTTTGTTATTTTGAAGAAAAAGAATTTCGCCAAATAACTAAAATCGGTTTTAAACAACGAAACAAAAGTCATATATTTGCTATCGAATAAAAAAGAATATGGAACAATTTGTAGTATCGGCACGTAAATATCGCCCGCAGACCTTTAAGGATGTTGTGGGGCAAAAAGCCATTACCAACACTTTGTTGAATGCTATAGAAACCAATCACTTAGCTTCTGCTCTTTTATTTACAGGACCACGTGGAGTTGGTAAAACTACTTGTGCGCGTATCTTGGCTCGAAAAATAAATCAGCCTGGATATGATGATCCTACTGAAGATTTTGCATTTAATGTTTTTGAGCTAGATGCTGCTTCAAACAACTCGGTTGATGATATTCGTAACCTTATCGATCAGGTTCGAATCCCACCTCAGACTGGACAATACAAAGTATATATCATTGACGAGGTCCATATGTTGTCTTCGGCCGCTTTTAATGCTTTCCTTAAAACATTAGAAGAACCGCCAAAACATGCTATTTTTATTTTAGCAACAACAGAAAAACATAAAATTCTTCCAACGATTTTATCTCGTTGTCAGATTTTTGATTTTAAAAGAATTACAGTAAAAGATGCTAAAGAACATTTGGCAGATGTTGCTGAAAGTCAAGGAATCGTTTTTGAAGATGATGCACTCCATATTATTGCTCAAAAAGCAGATGGTGCAATGCGTGATGCTTTGTCTATTTTTGACCGTGTAGTTTCTTATTGCGGAACAAATTTAACACGTCAGGCTGTAACTGAAAACCTAAACGTTTTAGATTACGAAACTTATATTTCGATTACCGATTTACTTTTAGAAAATGAAATTCCGAAGCTTTTATTGGCTTACAACGATATTCTTGCAAAAGGTTTTGACGGACATCATTTTATTGCTGGTTTGGCTTCGCATTTTAGAGATTTATTGGTAAGCAAAACACCTTCTACTATTGCTTTATTAGAAGTTGGAGAACAAGCGCAGCAAATGTATGCCACTCAATCGCAGAAATGTTCTCAAGAATTTTTATTAAAAGGAATTGACATTGCAAATGATTGCGATTTAAAATACAAATTAAGTCAGAATCAACGACTTTTAGTTGAATTATGCTTGATGCAATTGGCCTCTATCAACTTCGATGGAGAAAAAAAAAAGCTGAGCAATTCATAATTCCGCCCGTTTACTTTAAAAACGGAGGCTATTCTATAGTTGAAGTTTCAAGTGTAAAACCCCAAACTCCAAGTTCGGAAGAAAAAAATAATGTCAATGCTAATTCAAATAGCAATGATAATCCTGTTGCTGTAAATATTTCAAATACAGCTCAAACTCCTGTTGAAACTCCAAAAGTTCAAACTCCAGAAGTTCCAAAAGCAGACACAAGCGGCGCTCCTAAAGTTTCTGCTTTTTCTCTTGCTAGTATCCGCAAGAAAAAAGAATTGGAAGCTAGCACAAAATCGTATGTTAAACCATCTTCTGTTTTGCCAACTGAAGAGTTTAACGAAACCGATATGCGTCTTCATTGGAACAAATATGCGGAACGCTTAGGTCAAAAAGGGCTTAAAATCATGGAATCGATTCTATTGATTAGTGATCCTGTTTTGAACGGTACAACAATTTCTTATGAATTGCCAAACGAAGGTTCAAAACTAGAATTTGAAAGTCAAATGAACGCTTTATTAGGGCATTTAAAAGGTCATTTACACAATCACGATATTACTATTGAAGTAATTGTAAATGAACAGGCTGAAATGAAACGAACTTACAACAACCAGGATCGTTATAATCGTTTCTTAGAAATCAATCCAAACATCGAGCTTTTGCGTTCAACATTTGGATTAGATTTGAAGGATTAATTTTTTTTAATAGCCACAAATTCACGAATTTTTCTTTTTAAATTCTATTTTTTTTCTATTTCATGTTATTAAAATAATTACTCAAATTATTTATTTTTGAACCCTAAATTGTAAACTTTATCTAGCCACTTTTTTCTTTGTTCATCATTCGAGCCTTTTACAATTCCGATGTAGCTTACTTTAACTGGTTTTACGCCGCAGAATTCTAAAGTAGATTTTTTTAGTTGATTAACACTTGGACTTCCAAAAAAGAAACGATAATACCAGCTTGGCTGATCTAGGGTTGTAATGATGTGAGCTGTTTTGCCTTTTAATAATTTATCCCACCAAACTGAATTTTCACGGTATTGAAAAGCCATTCCAGGCAAAAATAATCGATCGATAAACCCTTTCGTTATCGCTGGAAGTCCGCCCCACCAAACGGGATGAATCCAAACTAGATGATCTGCTCTTTTTATTTTCTCCCAAGATTCTAATAAATCTGGTTCTAAATCGGTTCGTTTTTGATAACCGAATTTAAGATTTGGGTTGAAGTTTAAATTGGCAATTGTGATGGTTTCTACTTGGGCACCAGAAGCAATTGCGCCTTTTTGATAGGATTCGGCAATTCCGAAATTGAAGCTTTCGTCATTTGGGTGTCCGTTTATTATTAGTATTTTTTTCATCTGAAAATGTTTTATCAAAAATACTATTAGTATACTTTCTTTTACTAGACAAATGTCCCATTCTTTTTTTTTCACGCAGATTTTGCAGATAAAGGAGATTTTGAAGACTGTCAAGATTTGCGCAGATTTTAATATCAGAATAAATAGAATTAAAAAAAAATCTGCTTAAATCATTTTAAATCTGCGTGAAACAAAAATTCAAAGTTTATAAAATAGCTTTACGAATTCGACTTAAATGTCTTGGCGTAATTCCTAGATAAGAAGCTAAATATTGCAACGGAATTAACTGAATATACTTTTGATGATTCTGGCGAAGTTCTTCGTAACGCTGTGCTCCAGATAATTTCTGAAAAGAAATCATTCTTTTATGCAGGCTTACAAATTCTAATTCGGTTAATTTCCTGCCTGTTTCCTGCCAATTGAGTCCTGATTGATAGAGTTTTTCTAAAGCTTTTCGGTCTAGAATTTGCAATTCTGTATCGGTTAAAGCTTGAATATTTTCTTCTGCTTTTTCTTCGGTAATAAAACTGGCAAAAGAAGCCATAAATTCATTTTCGAAAGCAAAACAATTGGTAATTTCGTCTCCTTTATGATTGACAAAAAAGGAACGGAGAATTCCTTTTTCTATAAAAACTATTTCGTTGCAAACCTGATTTTCAGTCAATAGAAGTTCTCCTTTTTTCAATGTTCGAAATGTAATTAAATCGTCTAAAAGACTTAATTCGTCAGCAGAGAAATCTTGAATGGACTGAAAAACAGATTTCATAAATTATTCATTTGAAGCAAAAATATTCTCGATTCTTTTGTCTGGAATAAGCCATAACATTGCCACTGTAAAGTAAGCGGCTCCAGAAATCCACTGATTGTAAAATGCAGTAACAATTCCGATTACATATAAAACTAAAGAGATTTTTCCTTTATAATCTTTTTTAAGCACCTTTCTTAAAGCAGAATCTTTTCCTTCGCTGCACATAATGGTGTATTGCAAAATAATGTAGGAGATTGCAGAAAGAAGCAGCACAACGCCATACATTGTCATTGCAGCCTTTTCAAAATTATGTTCTCCCATCCAAGCGGTAGAAACAGGGATTAAAGAAAGCCAAAACAAAAAATGCAGATTGCTCCATAAAATTTTCCCGTTTACCCTTAATAATCCATGAAGCAAATAGTGGTGATTATTCCAGTATATTCCAACATAAATAAAGCTCAAGATATAACTTAAAAACTTCGGTATAAGCGGTTTTAAATCTGCAAATTGATGTCCTTCTGGCGCTTTAATTTCCAAAATCATAATCGTAATAATGATTGCCAAAACGCCATCACTAAAAGCTTCTAGTCTGCCTTTATTCATTAAAAAAATAGTGTTAAATTTTACCGTAGTACATTGCTTTTACGATACCGTCAGAAAGTCCGATTTTAGGAACATAAATCTGGCGCGCACCACTCCATTTCATCGCATTCAGATAGATACGAGTGGCATGGATAATTACGTCGGCACGGTCAGAATTTAAGCCTAATTCGGCAATTCTCTGTTCGTAAGTCAACGAATTTAAAAATGCATACTGCGAGTTAACATAAATGTACGAAAGCGGTTTTTCTTGCTGTTTTCCAGACATTTTAAACAACTTATTGATGTTTCCTCCAGAACCTATCAGCGTAACCTCTTCATAATCGGCTGTATTGGTTTTAATCCATTTTTCGATTTCATCCCAAACCACATCGTGAACCATATTGTTCAATAAACGAACGGTTCCTGCTTTGAAAGACCTAGAGGTAATCATTTTTCCGTCAGAGAATAAGGTAAACTCGGTACTTCCACCTCCAACGTCAACAAAAAGATACGTTTCATCTGATTTAATTAAATGATGCAAATCTGTAGAAGCAATAATTGCGGCTTCTTTTTTACCGTCGATGATCTCGATTTTAATATCGGCTTTTTTCTTAATTAAAGCCACCACTTCTTTGGCATTATAGGCTTCGCGCATTGCAGAAGTTGCAAATGCCATATAACGTTCTACTTTATGTACTTTCATCAAAAGGTTGAATGCTTTCATGGCATCAACCATTCGATCTATATTTTCTGGTGAAATTTCTCCAACTGTAAAGGCATCTTGTCCTAAACGAATTGGTACACGAACAAGGGAACTTTTGTTAAACTGCGGTTCTTTGCCTTCTTGTTCCACAACGTTAGCAATCAAAAGCCTCATGGCATTCGAACCGATATCTATCGCTGCAAACTTCCTAATATTAATCATGCTCACTTTATGATTTGAAAATTGGTATTTATTATTAATTTACTTTTTGAGGAACCTCTTCTAATATTGCTACTTTATTCTGATAATATTTATAGGTTTCAAATTGTGCTCTAAATGGGGCATGATGATTTTTCGGCTTATATTTATTATCTAATTTATATGAATGATATCTTACTTTTACGTTTCCTTTCCACGCAATATTAAAGTTATCGATCAATTCTTTCTTAATTTCAAGGTCATAAATTGGACAAGTTACCTCTACTCTTCCGTCAAGATTTCTAGTCATAAAATCGGCAGACGAAATGTATACTTCAGTTAAACCTGCATTTCCAAAAATATAAACTCTCGAATGCTCTAAGTAATTGTCTACAATACTTATTGCTTCTATATTTTCGCTCATCCCTGGAATTCCTGGAATTAAAGAGCAAATTCCTCTTACTTGAAGCTGGATTTTTACTCCTGCATTACTTGCTTCGTATAGTTTATCGATCATTTTAAAATCAGATAAACTATTCATTTTTAATTTGATATGTGTTTTTCTACCAGCAAGCGCATGCAGAATTTCACGATCGATCAGTTTTATAAATTTAGTTCTTGTATAATGAGGAGAAACAATTAAATGCTTGTATCTGTGAACTCTATAATTGATATCGAAAAACTCAAATATTTTTGAGGTATCTTTTAGTATTCCTTGATGGCAAGTTAAAAGCGTTACGTCGGTATAAATTTTGGCTGTAGATTCATTGAAGTTTCCAGTTGAAATAAATCCGTAACGGCGGTTTTTACCTTCTTCTAATCTTTCGATTACACAAATTTTACTGTGAACTTTTAATCCTTTAATACCAAAAATAAGTTCAATGCCTTCTGTCTGCATTTGTTCTGCATAAGAGATATTCGAAGCTTCATCAAAACGTGCCTGAAGTTCGATTTGCACTACTACTCTTTTACCATTTTTAGCCGCATTTATTAGAGAACTAATTACTTGCGAATTTTTAGCTAAACGATACAAGGTTATTTTGATGCTTGTAACTTTTGGGTCTAAAGCAGCTTCACGTAAAAATTTGGTCAAATAAGAAAATGACTGATAAGGTGCATGAACTAAATAGTCTTTTTTACTGATTTTTTCTAAAATACTACCTTCTAAACTTAAACCTGGAACAGGCATAGGCTCATTTGGTTTGTATAATAAATCGTATCTGCCAAGGTTTGGAAAACTCATGTAATCGCGACGATTATGGTATCTTCCTCCAGGAATTATACTATCTGTTTCTACAATTTTCATTTTATCTAAGAAAAATTGAAGTGTGTCTTCTTCAATTAAATTATCGTAAATAAAACGAACAGGCTCTCCAATACGACGGTCTTTTACAGAAGAAGCGATTTTTTCGAGCATACTTTTACTCAAATCACTATCTATATCTAATTGTGCGTCGCGGGTAATTTTGATCATGTGCGCAGAAACGCTCTTATAATCAAATATGTTAAAGATGTTTTTCAGTTTGAAACGAATAACATCATCAATTAAAATAACATATTGTTTTTCATCATCAGAAGGAAGGACAACAAACCTGTTTATGGTTTTTGGAATTTCTATTAAAGCATAGCGAACCTCATCATTTGCCAATTCTAAACGAACAGCCAAATAGCCTAAAGTGTCTTTAAGAATTGGGAAAACGGCTAGATCATTTAAAATAATGGTTACTAACTCTGGACTTAATTTTTGGTTATAAAAGTCTTTTAAGAAACACTCTTGTTTTGGTGTAATCTGTGTTTCGTTTATAATAAAAATATTCTCAGACTCAAGCTCTGCTTCAATATTGCCTAGAATACGTAAACTTTCAGATTGTTGCTGAATTACGATTTCGGTAATATCTTTAATCAATTGATGCGCAGAAATACCGCCTAAATATTTTTCGCCAGAAATACCTGAAAGGCTTAATCGCCGAATGGCTGCATATCGAACTCTAAAAAATTCGTCTAAATTGTTTGAAAAAATTCCAACAAAACGCAGTCTGTCTAAAAGTGGCACCGTATTATCTGCAGCTTCTTGAAGTACTCTTGCATTAAACGCTAACCAGCTTTTTTCTCTATCGATATATTTCTGTTCGTACACTGTTATTATTTTAAATCTTTGGGGAAAATAGTTTTATGTGTTTTGCCCTTATGGATCGTATCCCAGCTTTCGGCATCAAATTGCAATGATACAAAGCCCGAAGTTGGAACATTTTCTATAAAAACATCCCCAAATTTATTAACAAAATTTGTAATAGCCTCGTTATGTCCGAAAAGAATAACGCTTTCAAAACTATTATCACACGATTTAATAACTTTTTCGAGTTGTTTTTCATCGAAAGTGTATAGATCGTCTCTAAAAATTATACTTTCTAAAGGATAAGATATGTTTTGCGCAAAAATTAAAGCAGTTTCTGAGGCTCTCGCAGCTGTACTGCTCCACATTATATATGTTTTAGGAAGATACTCTGAAATATTTAATGAAACATCATGCGCGTCTAAGATTCCTCTTTTCATTAAAGGGCGATCAAAATCTTTCAGCGGTGCTTCCCAACTAGATTTGGCATGACGAATTAAAATAAGATTTTTCATAAACAGCAGAATTTAAAAACCTGAATTGCAGGCTATTTTTAATTAAGTTCTAATTTACAAAAGAAATTTTAAACCTTCTCCTTTTTTTATTTCTGTTAACATTATAACTAAATTTTAACAAGAATAAACAATTCGCAATATGTTAACAATTGCCAAATCATAGAAATCCAAAAATTACATTTTATGTACTTCATCTATAAAATTAGTATTTAGTCGATAATGTGACAGTTCGCAATATTTTAACTAAATATTTGATTATTAGTTATTTATAATATTTCAAACAAACCAATTCTCGCTAATAAAGCAAAAAAATGTACGAAAAAATTTCACTTTTTAGAGTTAAAAAAAAATGTTTTTGAGTCAATTTTTGATAAAAAAACAACACTTCAACGAGTTTTTAGGTTAGTTATAGATAAAAAAATAATATTAGAAAAACTCTAATATAACTTTGATTCTGTTAAAATTTCATAAATACTTTAAAACTAAATCTTAAGTTATGAAAACAAAATCTACTCTTGAAAAAGCAGTAAAATTTGTAAGCAATTGTAAGTTTATTTTTTTCTCGAAGAAAAATATCTTTAGCAAAAACATTTTTAATCTGCTTTGCTTATTAATTACTTCAGTTGCGTTTTCGCAATCTGGTTCGTGTAATTCTGAGATAACTATTGACGGAGAGAATTATCAAAAGTACAATGGTTTTGAAGTTTCGTTTTTACTGCAGGTTAAAAATACTGGAAGTAATACGGATACTTATCAACTGTCTGCTGAGAACTTTTCAAATTTTGCAGAAAACCCAGATGGCAGTACTACAAAAAGCAATGTTTTAATGAATAATAGGCTGGAGAATAAAAATTATGCTCCGCTGAATAAAACACTCACCCTTGCACCTGGAGAAGTTGCAGAATTTTATGTCAAACTAAATTTAGCTGATCTCTCTTCGCTTGATCAATGGAACGGCACTGCGGTCACAGCAACTTCTACTACATGTCCTGACAGTAAAAGTCAAACTGTTGTGCATACTTATATTCCACCAAAAAAGACAAAGGGAATTGGCTTTACTGCGCCAGTATTAGATTTAAAAAACAATACAACTCCCAAAACATTTAGTGCTTTTTACTACTCTATGTAGGTGCGAATCGTTTTCAGTTAGTTAAAATATTACATCAATATTAAATTTTTAATATGAAAAACTTTACTTTCGAAAAAAGAATAAAAATCCTTCTAAGTTTTCTATTAAGCATTTTGTTTCTTAATGTTTATGCTGGAGAAGGAAGCAAACAAACAACTCCTGACATTAATCATAGGGCTTCACTTGCGATAAACAATAGCACTTATGGAAGTTTTGGTAGATATGGTTCGACAGATGCACAGAGATTGTACATTAGAATTCAAAATCCAAATAGCGAAAAAGTATATTTAGGTTTTAGTAGAGCTAGAAGATCAAGTCCAACTGGAACTGAAATTAATTCTAGATTTAGAATCATAAGACCTGATGGAAGTGTAGCATATGCAAACTACACTTTGGATGGTACCTCATCGAACATAAACGGTACTGAAAGCCAAAGACTTGCAAGAGCTCAAAATGGTCCAAATGGTATCGACGGAGTGACTTCTGCTGGATATACACCTATAGTTTTTAATCCAAATGGCATGCCTGCCGGTGATTACTATATCGAATTTGAGAGCACAACTGATGGTAGCAGTACCGAAATTTACTATAACTATTACGATATTACAGTTGCCAATAGTTCAAACAAATCAATTCCTGGACGTATTTATTCAAAACGTTGGGCTTTTGCAATGGATGATGTTGAAACTGATTTTAATGGTGCTTTTTATGTTTTCGCCCCAGATAACGGTTCTACAACTGGAGCTGTTACTCAAAACGGTTTTGTAAATAAAATTAATTTTAATGGTGCTGGTTTTAGACCTTGGTATTTTAATGTGGCTTTTAATAATACAGGCCCTGGAAATTCAGGAAATGCGGCTAATGATCAAAAAAGTATTTACAACGCACCGAATGCTACACAAATGAGTCCGAAATATGAGGTTTTCTTAAATGATCCTGATATTAATATATGGAAAAATGGAACTTATAACGGCAATATCCAAATTAACGGTATTACCAATTGTGGTATTGGTGAAAGTAACATAAACATCAGTGTTTTTAAAAGTGGAACTATCGAAATACTTCTTGACTTTAACGGTGGAGATGGAATTTATACTCCAGGCACAAAAGATGTATTAACTACCCAAACTGTTACAGCATCTGGAGCTCCTCCTTATGCCGTAAGTGTTCCTTGGAATGGAAAAGATGGTTTAGGAAACACTATAGCACAAGGCACCTCAATACCAATAGTAGTTACTTTTGGACAAGCTGCTTTCCATTTCCCGATATATGATGTAGAAGAAAATCAATATGGCTTCTCTTGTACTACGGTTAGACCTGCGGCTCCATCTGGATATGTTTTAAAATTCTATTGGGATGATAGCAACATTACTTATACTGGAGGTACTTTTGACTCAAAATTAAATCTTACTGGCTGTACGCCAAACGGTACTCCTCCAAGCAATTGCCACAGATGGAATGGGTTTAATGATAATAATAATGGTTCTCCTCAATATGGAAATTTAAATACCATAAACACTTGGTGGTATGCCAATCGAGACTTTGTAACTTCTAATATCGTTTTACCTCCATTTTACACTGTTGCTCTAGGAACAACAAGCAATGTTACTTGTTTTGGTGGTAATGATGGTAAAATTCAGATTAATGTAACAAACGGAACTGGTCCGTTTAAGTATTACATTAACGGAGAAACAACTGTAAATACTTTACAAAGTTTACCTGCTGGAACTTATAACATTAAAGTTGTTGATGCAAATGGTTGTTCTGCAAATATTAATGGCGTTGTCATTACACAACCTGCTACCGCAGTAACTGTTGCCAAAACCTCTCAAACTGATGTGTTATGCTTTGGAGCTTCAACTGGAGCTATTAACATAACAGCCACTGGAGGTGTGGGACCGTATACTTACGATTGGGCCGATCTTGCAGGAACAACCGATCCTGAAGACAGAACTGGACTTATTGCCGGAACATACACCGTAACCGTAAAAGATTCTAAAGGATGTACTTCTGCGCCTCTTACTGTGACCATAACACAATCAGGTTCTGCAGTAGCGGTCGCTAAAACTTCCCAAACTGACGTATTGTGTTTTGGCGCTTCAACTGGAGCTATTAACATAACAGCTTCTGGAGGTGTAGCACCTTATACGTACGATTGGGCTGATCTTGCGGGAACAACTGATCCTGAAGACAGGACTGCATTGCCTGCAGGAACTTATACCGTAATTGTAAAAGATGCCAACGGATGTTCTGCAGCGCCTCTTGCCGTTACAATTACACAGCCTGCTTCAGCAGTAGCCGTAGCTAAAACGTCTCAAACTGACGTATTATGCTTTGGATCTTCAACAGGGGCAATCAACATAACAGCTTCTGGAGGTGTAGCGCCATATACTTACGACTGGGCTGATCTTGCAGGAACGACTGATCCTGAAGATAGAACAGCATTGCCTGCAGGAACTTATACCGTAACTGTGAAAGATGCGAACGGATGTTCTGCCGCGCCGCTTTCTGTAACCATAACACAGCCTGCTTCAGCAGTAGCCGTGGCTAAAACTTCCCAAACCGATGTATTGTGCTTTGGCTCTTCAACAGGAGCCATCAACATAACAGCTTCTGGAGGTGTAGCGCCTTACACTTACGATTGGGCTGATCTGGCGGGAACCAATGATCCTGAAGACAGAACTGGACTTATTGCAGGAACTTACACCGTAACTGTGAAAGACGCAAACGGATGTTCTGCCGCTCCGCTTTCTGTAACTATTACACAGCCTGCTTCAGCAGTAGCCGTAGCTAAAACTTCCCAAACCGATGTATTGTGCTTTGGCTCTTCAACAGGAGCCATCAACATAACAGCTTCTGGAGGTGTAGCGCCTTACACTTACGACTGGGCCGATCTGGCGGGAACCAATGATCCTGAAGACAGAACAGCATTGCCTGCAGGAACTTATACCGTAACCGTGAAAGACGCAAACGGATGTTCTGCCGCGCCTCTATCTGTAACCATAACACAGCCTGCTTCAGCAGTAACCGTTGCCAAAACATCTCAAACTGATGTATTATGTTTTGGAGCCTCAACTGGAGCTATTAACATAACAGCCTCTGGAGGTGTCGGACCTTATACTTATGACTGGGCAGATCTTACAGGAACCACTGATCCTGAAGACAGAACAGGGCTTATTGCCGGAACTTATACCGTAACCGTAAAAGATTCTAAAGGATGTACATCTGCGCCTCTTACTGTGACAATTACACAATCAGGTTCAGCAGTAGCGGTCGCTAAAACTTCCCAAACTGATGTATTATGCTTTGGAGCTTCAACTGGAGCCATCAACATAACGGCTTCTGGAGGTGTAGCGCCATATACTTACGACTGGGCTGATCTTGCAGGAACTACTGATCCTGAAGACAGAACAGCATTGCCTGCAGGAACTTACACCGTAACCGTGAAAGACGCAAACGGATGTTCTGCAGCTCCTCTTGCCGTTACAATCACACAGCCTGCTTCTGCAGTGGCCGTGGCTAAAACTTCACAAACTGACGTATTATGTTTTGGAGCTTCAACAGGAGCCATCAACATAACAGCTTCTGGAGGAGTTGCGCCTTACACTTACGACTGGGCTGATCTTGCAGGAACGACTGATCCTGAAGACAGAACAGCATTGCCAGCAGGAACATACACCGTAACCGTGAAAGATGCAAACGGATGTTCTGCCGCACCTCTTGCCGTTACAATTACACAGCCTGCTTCAGCAGTGGCCGTAGCTAAAACGTCTCAAACTGATGTATTATGTTTTGGATCATCAACAGGAGCCATCAACATAACAGCTTCTGGAGGTGTAGCGCCTTATACCTACGACTGGGCCGATCTTGCGGGAACCAATGATCCTGAAGACAGAACTGGACTTATTGCAGGAACTTACACGGTAACCGTAAAAGACGCAAACGGATGTTCTGCAGCTCCTCTTGCCGTTACTATAACACAGCCTGCTTCTGCAGTGGCCGTGGCTAAAACTTCACAGACAGATGTATTGTGTTTTGGCTCTTCAACAGGAGCGATTAACATAACAGCTTCTGGAGGTGTAGCGCCTTATACGTACGACTGGGCTGATCTTGCGGGAACTAATGACACTGAAGACAGAACTGCATTGCCTGCGGGAACTTATACTGTAACTGTAAAAGACGCAAACGGATGTTCTGCCGAACCTCTTGCCGTTACAATTACACAGCCTGCTTCAGCAGTAGCTGTAGCTAAAACGTCTCAAACTGATGTATTGTGCTTTGGAGCATCAACAGGAGCCATCAACATAACAGTTTCTGGAGGTGTAGCGCCTTATACGTATGACTGGGCTGATCTTGCGGGAACGACCGATCCTGAAGACAGAACAGCATTGCCTTTCGGAACTTATACCGTAACCGTGAAAGACGCAAATGGATGTTCTGCCGCACCTCTTTCTGTAACCATTACGCAGCCTTCTTCTGCAGTAGCCGTAGCTAAAACTTCTCAAACTGATGTATTGTGCTTTGGAGCTTCAACAGGAGCCATCAACATAACAGCTTCTGGAGGTGTAGCGCCTTATACGTATGACTGGGCTGATCTTGCGGGAACTAATGATACTGAAGACAGAACTGGACTTATTGCAGGAACTTATACTGTAACTGTAAAAGATGCAAACGGATGTTCTGCCGCGCCTCTTGCCGTTACAATTACACAGCCTGCTTCAGCAGTAGCCGTGGCCAAAACGTCTCAGACTGACGTATTATGCTTTGGCTCTTCAACAGGAGCCATCAACATAACAGCTTCTGGAGGGGTTGCTCCTTACACTTACGACTGGGCTGATCTTGCAGGAACTACTGATCCTGAAGACAGAACTGCATTGCCTGCAGGAACTTATACCGTAATTGTAAAAGATGCAAACGGATGTTCTGCCGCGCCTCTTGCCGTTACCATTACACAGCCTGCTTCAGCAGTAGCCGTAGCTAAAACGTCTCAAACTGATGTATTGTGTTTTGGCTCTTCAACAGGGGCTATCAACATAACAGCTTCTGGAGGTGTCGCGCCTTACACTTACGACTGGGCTGATCTTGCAGGAACTACTGATCCTGAAGACAGAACTGGACTTATTGCTGGAACATACACTGTAACTGTAAAAGATGCCAACGGATGTTCTGCAACGCCACTTTCTGTAACTATTACACAGCCAGGTGCTTCTTTATCATGCTCTGTTATACAAAATAAACCAGTAACTTCTAATGGCTTAAGCAATGGTGAGGCAACTGTATCTCCAATTGGGGGTACTCCTACTTACACTTACTTATGGGATAATGGCGAGAATACACCTAAAGCAGTAGCTCTAAATGCAGGAACACATAGCGTAAAAGTTACGGATGCAAATGGCTGCTTTACAGAATGTACTGTTTTAATTACAGAACCTAATGTCCTTTCATGTAGTATTTCGCAAGATAGCGCTGTAAAATGTTATGGAGGGAATACTGGTAAAGCGACGGTAACAGCTGTGGGCGGTAACGGAGAGTATACTTACCTTTGGGATAATGATGAAACAACTGCACAAGCAGTTGCTTTAACAGCAGGTTTACATTCTGTAAAAGTTACTGACAAATTAGGATATACTACAACATGCGAAATAACAATTGGTCAGCCTCAAGCTCCTTTAAGCGCAACAACAACGCAAGTTAATGTAGCTTGTGGAGGTGGAACAACAGGTTCTGCAACTGTTATACCATCTGGCGGAACAAGTCCTTACACTTACTCTTGGGATACTAATCCTGTTCAGACAGATGCTACAGCTACAGGACTAAAAGCTGGAACTTATAATGTTATGGTTAAAGATGCTAACTTATGTACCATCGTAAAAACTGTAATTATTATTGATGGAGATTCCGTTATACCTGTTATAGATCCGCTACCTTCAGTTTCTACTATCAATTGTCCAGCAGAGCCAGTTTTTGCGCAGGCAACAGCAACTGATGACAACGGAACTATCTCTTCATTGACTTATGAAGACACTACTACAGAAGGAAATTGTGCCGGAACTTATACCAAAACAAGAACATGGATCGCTAAAGATGCTTGTGGAAATGTTTCACTTCCTGTAAGCCAAACCATAATTGTGCAAGACAATTCTGCTCCAACTTGGACAACTCAAGCCGCATCTTTAGACAAAACTATAGAATGCAGTGACGAACAGGCTTTAGCAAATGCTCAATCTTTATTCCCAATAGCTAATGATACTTGTGACAGTGATGTTTCTAATATCACTAAAGTAAGCGGACAGTTTGTAGCTTCTGAAGGATGTGGAAACGCAGGAACTTACACCAACAATTGGACTGTAAAAGACGATTGCGGAAATACTTCTGAAACTTTCACTCAAATAATTACTATTCAGGATACAACTGCACCAACTTGGACAACTCAAGCCGGATCTCTAAATGCAACTTTAGAGTGCAGCGATACAGAAGGACTTGCTGCGGCTCAGGCTCAATTCCCAACAGCTTCTGACTTATGCGATACTGATGTTTCTAACATTACTAAAGTAAGCGGACAGTTTGTAGCTTCTGAAAACTGTGGAAATGCTGGAACTTACACCAACACTTGGACTGTAAAAGACGACTGTGGAAATACTTCTGAAACTTTCACTCAGATAATTACAATTCAGGATACAACTGCTCCAACTTGGACAACTCAAGCCGGATCTCTAAATGCAACTTTAGAGTGCAGCGATACAGAAGGACTTGCTGCTGCTCAGGCACAATTCCCAATTGCTTCTGACTTATGCGATACGGATGTTTCTAACATCACTAAAGTAAGCGGACAGTTTGTAGCTTCTGAAAACTGTGGAAATGCTGGAACTTACACCAACACTTGGACTGTAAAAGACGACTGTGGAAACACTTCTGAAACTTTCACACAGATAATTACAATTCAGGATACTACAAAACCAGCTTTCGTTGGCGAATTACCTTCGAATATTACGGTTTCTTGTGATGCAGTTCCAGAGCCATTCAATATGGAAGCTTCTGATAATTGTAACGGAGACTTGCCAATTGTTTTTAGTGAAACTAAAAGCGATATTAAAAACGAATGTGGTACAGAATATACCTTAACTCGCAACTGGTCAACAAGTGATTGTGGAGGAAATTCAATTTCTTATACTCAAATTATCACAGTAAGAGATACAACACCTCCAACAGGCACTGCACCAGCAGATGTTGCTAATCTGCAAAATGCTGCAGACATTCCAGCAGGAAGTCCAGAAGACATTAAAGATGCGGCTGATAACTGTAGTGGAACTGTAAATATTACTGTAAATGACACTAACAATGGAGGAACTGGATGTAATGGAGAATCTTACATTTTAACCAGAACTTATACCCTAACAGATTGTGCAGGAAATAAAACTGAATTGGTACAAACTTTTACAGTTGAAAACAAAGTTTCTGTGAGCGGTATACCTACCAATGTAAGCTGTAAAGGAGAAAGCAACGGTTCAATAGCTGTTACTAGCAGTCCTGGAGCTACTGTAGTGATTACAAACCAAAATAATGAGGTAGTTGGAAATACTAATTTACCAGCTGGAACATATACACTTACTGCAGCATCTGTAGTAAATGGCGAGAATCAAACTTGTACAGCAACTGCAACAGTTGTGATTACAGAACCAGATTATAGAGTTAAAATATCTGGACAAATCATAAATGTAGATACGAATGCTCCAATTTCAAATGTGCCTGTGACATTGATTCCTCAAGGAACAACTACTGGTCCAATACAAATGCGTATTACTGGTGCTGATGGAATGTACAGCTTTACAGGAATGCCTGCTGGAAGCTATTTGGTACAAGTTCAAGATGCTAATTTAAATAGTGCCCATCAATTATATCCTGTTGATTCAAGCTTGTTCTTTACTACTCTTGAAGAATGTGCTTTCCAAGTTCATAACTTTGAATACGGAAAATCGAACCTTCCAGTTCTTGGGGATTATGTTTGGTATGATCTTAACAATAACGGAATTCAAGATGAATGGTACGATGCCAATAATGATGGAGTGGTTACCAAAAACATTCCAGATTCAAATGGTTCTATTGATTATAGCCAATGGGAATGGATTGACCTTAACGGAGACGGAAGCTATACTGGCCCACAAAACAATGGCGAATTAAATGCCGCAGGTTTTGGAAATGCGTTAAGTGCCAATGTAATAATCGATGGTCCAAACGGATATCATGAAGAAGTTATAGTGGGTATCGAAGGATTCTGGAGAGATCGTCCAGAGACAGCAAATCCTTATGGAGACTATGCGATCAAATTGGTCAGAGATGCCAACTTTGATGCCGTGGCTGCTGCTTTAGGAGCAACTGGTTTAGTAAAAGTTCTTCCATCAATATCTGGAAAAAACATAACTGCTAAAACAAACAAATCGCAATTGCATACCGTTTGTAAAACAACAACAGACAGTGGTTATGTCGTAACGGTAACTCCAGAAGATTTAGTTCATTTAGATGCCGACTTTGGTGTAAGCTGTAAAGATTATAAAGATATTGTTGCCAATGATGATAGTGCTGGTCCAATTGCAGGTGTAAATCATACTACAACTAATGTATTAAATGTATTGCCAAATGATACTTTAGAAGGAAATGCCATAACTGCATCTGATGTTATCATTACAACTGTAACACCAAACGAGTTTTTACAATTAAATCCTGATGGTTCTGTTGATGTACTGCCAAATGCTCCTGTGGGAACACTATCATTGGTATATCAAATTTGCGAAGCCGATCAGACAGATAACTGCGACACTGCAACAGTTACAGTTACAATTGAAGCTCCAGTAATGACTGTTACAGCAACTTCAATATGTGTTAATGATGTTCCATATATTGATTATGTAGTAACAGCAGTAAACTTCATTCCTGCAAATGGTGTAACTATTGCTTGGGCAGACAGCAACAACAATGTCGTAACAACAATGAACAATTTACCATTAAGTGGTCGTGTATTGTGGCCAGGAGCGGTTGTAGACGAGCAAGGAAAAGGAATCGATTGGCCAGGCTGGATTTTTGAAAACAACAGATGGATTGAAGGAGCAGATGGATTTGAGAAATTACGTCCAACTACCAATGTAACTTTCACTGTTAATCCAAGTGAGACTATTACAATTAGTTATCCGCCTGCAGATCCTTATTGTACTGCAAGACCAACATTTGCAATAGTGGCTAATGATGATACTCCTGCACCAATAACAGCAAGTGCAACGCAAACTACTGTAGGGAACGTTTTAACTAACGATACATTAAATGGTAGCCCAGTAAATATAAATGATGTAACACTAACAACCACTATTCCGGATCCAAAAGGTTCAATATCTATTAACCCTGATGGAACTATAAGTGTTGCACCAAACACTCCAGGCGGTACTTACACTTTGACTTATCAAATCTGCGAAAAAGCTGATTTTGGAAATTGTGATACCGCAATTGTAACAGTAGTAGTTCTTGATCCGCCAGCACCACCTACTCCAGTAGTAGCGAATGATGACAACTTCAATAATATTGGATGTAATTCTTTTGGATTAGTAGGCAATGTATTGAGCAACGATGTAAAAGGAATAACTCGCGCATCACTTGAATTAGTAAACTTTACACTTCTTACAGAAGGTAACAATACTAAAACAGATCCAAACATTACTATTGACAATTCTGGAAACGTAAATGTATCCAGCCTAACACCTGCCGGTACTTATACTTATAGCTATAGAATCTGCGATAAATTAAGTTCTGAAAATTGTGACACCGCAACGATTACTATTATAGTAGTTCCAAATGGTGTTACTGAAACCAGATCGACAGCATGTAACGATGATTCAACATTGGTTAACTTAAGCAGCCTACTTCCTGAAGGAAGCCCTACAACAGGAGTTTGGCAAGATAAAAACAATACCAATGCGTTACAAGGAGGCATTCTTAATCCGTTTGGTTTAGCATTAGGCAATTACATTTTTGAATATGTAATAGCAGATCAAAACTGTCCAAGAAGCATAGTTTTAAACATGGAAATCAATGATGATTGTAAAGTCTTAGCTTGTGGTGATGTGTTAGTGCATAATGCTTTCTCTCCTAATGGTGATAACATGAACGATTTCTTCAAAATTGACAATATTGATGAACTAACTTGTTATCCAGGCAATACTGTTGAAATATATAATCGCTGGGGAATTCTAGTTTTTGAAACTTCAAATTATAACAATACAACAAATGCTTTTGATGGAACTTCAAGAGGAAGAACAACTGTTAAGCAATCTGACGGACTACCAACTGGAACCTATTTTTACATTATTACGTATAAATCTCTAGATGGAAACAACAATGTTCAAGATCATAAACTAGACGGGTATTTATATTTATCTAGATAGCAATTAGAATACGCTGCAAATAAATATTTGCAGCGTATTAAAAAATCTATAATTTTTTTGATTAATTCCAAAACACAATTAATTAAAAAACAATGATTTAAATAGTCAATAGTAATTATTAAATTAATAAAATCTACTATGAGAACAAAATTATTTTTCTTCGTCATTCTGTTAGTTACATGTTCAGGTTATGCACAGCAAGATGCGCAGTACACACAGTACATGTACAATACAATAGCCATAAATCCTGCCTATGCAGGTTCCCGTGGAGTATTTAGCGTATTTGGCCTTTACCGCACCCAATGGGTTGGTCTTGATGGAGCGCCAGAGACCAGCAGCTTCTCAATCAATACGCCAATAAACAACAGCAGATTAGGCATTGGAGCTTCATTGGTCAATGACAAAATTGGCCCTACAAATGAAAACAACATCTCCGTGGATCTGTCTTACACCATTCAGACCTCTGCAGATTTTAAGCTTTCGTTTGGTATTAAAGGAACGGCAAATATCTTCAATTTAGATGTAAACAAATTAAATCCTGCAGATCAGGGAGACCCTCAGTTTCAGGATTTAAATAGTAAATTCTCTCCAAACGTTGGAGCTGGAGTCTACTGGCATTCTGACAAAGCATACATTGGTTTGTCAGTTCCAAACTTTATTGAAACAAACCGTTACGACGACAATGATGTTGCTATTTATAAAGACAGAATCAATTACTACTTAATTGGAGGTTATGTATTCGATCTTGACAAATACCAGTATATAAAATTTAAACCCGCTGTTTTAACCAAAATGGTTCAAGGGGCACCATTGCAAGTAGATCTATCTGCGAATTTTATGTTCTATGATAAATTTATGATTGGTGCGGCCTACAGATGGAGCGCTTCATTAAGTGCTATGGTTGGATTTCAGATCACAGACGGACTTTATTTAGGTTACGGCTATGATCGGGAAACCACCAAATTGAACAATTACAATTCAGGTTCGCATGAGATATTCCTGCGTTATGAATTCTTCTCCAACAAAGGCAAAATGACAACCCCTCGTTTCTTCTAAAAATAAGGCATCATGAAAAACTATACACTACTTTTCGCTGCAATAATAGGCGCTTTTTCATTCGGCAGCTATGCCCAGCAGGCAAAAATAAATGCTGCAGACAAAAAATATGACAGCTACGCCTATGTCGATGCAATAAAGACTTATGAAAAAGTTGCGGCCAAAGGCTACAGATCTGAAAACATGTTTAAAAAACTGGGAAATGCCTATTATTTTAACTCAGATTTCCAGAACGCGGCTAAATGGTATGGCGAATTATTTGCCATGAATCCTAATCCTGAGCCAGAATACTATTTTAGATATGCGCAATCCCTAAAATCAACTGGAGATATGACAAAGGCCAATAAGCTCTTAGAAGATTTTAATGCCATTTCAAAAAATGACAATAGAGGAAAACTTTATAAAGAAGATCTAAACTATCTGGATCAGATAAAAGCAAATTCTGGGAGGTACCAGATAGAAGACGCAGGCATTAATAGCAAATACTCCGATTACGGGTCATTTGTATACAGCAACAAAATTTACTTTGCATCTGCTAGAGATACGGGAAATTTTGTGCAGCGCAAACACAAATGGACAGGAGAATATTTCACCAATATTTATAATGCTGATCTGGATCCCGCAACGGGAACCGCATCAAAAGTGAATAAATTTAAATCGGCTATTAATACCAAATTTCACGAAGCTTCTCCTGTTTTTACAAAAGACGGAAAAACAGTCTATTTTACCAGAAACAACTATATTGACGGCAAAAAAGGGAAGGACGAAAGTAAAGTCACCTTAATCAAGCTTTACAAAGCGGAGCTGGGAAAAGACAATAAATGGACTAACATTGTCGAGCTTCCATTCAACAGCAATAATTACAGCACAGCCCATCCGGCTTTGAGCCCAGATGAGAAAACGCTTTATTTTGCTTCAGACATGCCAGGATCTTTTGGAGAGTCAGATCTGTATAAAGTAACTATAAATTCAAATGGCGGTTATGGCCCTCCGCAAAATCTCGGAAACACGATTAATACGGAAGGAAAAGAAACGTATCCTTACTTAACTTCTGAAAACGAGATTTATTTTGCGTCTGACGGACATCCGGGTCTGGGAGGATTGGATGTTTTTGTCGCCAATATTGACAATAATGGAAAAGTAAGCAACATTCAGAATGTTGGGGCAGATGTCAATTCTTCAAAAGATGATTTTGCGTACATCATTGATCCTGAAACAAGAAGAGGATTTTTCACTTCCAACAAAGAGGGCGGACAGGGTTCTGATGACATCTACAGGTTCTTAGAAACCAGAAGGCTAAAATGCATCCAACAGCTGTACGGAATAATATCGGATGCCGAAACAGGAGTTGCGCTTCCAGGAGCAAAAGTCACTTTGTATGATGACCAGATGAACATTAAAAACTCTGCCGTTGCAGACGGTTTCGGATTATACACTTTTGATGTTGAATGCGGAAAAACCTATTTCGTAAGAGCAGAAAAACCTGAATTTGCTACAAAAGAAGTAAATATAACCATAGACAAAACAAGCGGCAAGACCAATCTTCCGATTGCACTTGAAAAATCAACTTGCAAGGTTACAGTCGGTGATGATTTAGGAAAATGTTTCGGAATCAAAATGATTTATTTTGATTTGGATAAATCAAATATTAGAACAGAAGCGGCGTTGGATCTAGAAAAAATACTCGTTGTTTTAAACGATAATCCAAGCATGAAACTGGATATCCGCTCGCACACAGACAGTAGGGCATCGCACCAGTACAACGAAGCGTTATCTGACCGTCGAGCCAAATCAACCATTCAGTGGCTCATTAAAAACGGAATAGCCCCAAACCGATTAACCGGAAAAGGATATGGCGAAACAGAATTGGTTAATAAATGCGCAGACGGCGTCCAATGTACAGAAGAAGAACATCAAGCCAACAGACGAAGCGAATTTATTATTACTGCTTTATAACCTAAAAAAAACACATAAACAAAAAAGCTGCCTTTATGGCGGCTTTTTTAAATTTAAAAAGTCGTTGCAATTCTATGAATCCCAACGACTTCTAAAAAACCAACCTGTTCAATATATTTTTAAAGCTTCACAAATATGTTAGTGTAGTATTTTTTTCCTGTAGCTGGATCTGTTGTTACAGATAACCCAAAATGAGTATAATCGCCAACTATATTTTCTTTGTGTCCTGGACTATCAAGCCAAGCTCTCACAGCGGCCTCTGGGGTTTTATAATTGTAGGCAACATTCTCTCCTACTCTTTTAGCTCCCAATACATTAGTCATATTAGTAGACCTAGCAACAAAATCGTTATGATCTACAACATTATTCTGAATCATATATTTATTATGCTCTTCACATTTATAAGATATATGATTAATTCTTTCCAGAGAATTTAAACCAATACTCAAACGGTATTCGTTTATTAATCTCATCGTCTCTATTTCGGTATCGTTGTAGGTGTAATTTGCAACAAGTGTTTCTGTTGGAGTAGAAGTTTCCAAGCCAGCTTCAGCGGAATCAGCAGAACATGCGTTCATTGCGACAAGAATCGCAATGAACAACATGGTGCGCATAATCTTTTTCATAATCATCAGCATTTTAGCGGTTTAAAGTAAATGTTGGGGCAAATCCTTTAAATTTATCTTTGAATAAATTCGTTCGTATTATTGTATACCAAACGTATTCAATTTACCGTTAAAGTGCAAAATTAATCGATGAAATGCATTTATTTTTTTATTTATTATGTAAAATTCTTACGTAAAACTACTTTTAAGAAGACAACCTTTCAATCTTCCAAGAAAAATCTGACTGGCTCGTGTAGCGAATTCTATCATGAAGTCTATTCGGTCTTCCCTGCCAAAATTCAACTTGTAATGGAGTTACAATATAGCCTCCCCAATTTTCGGGTCTGGGAATTGCTTTTCCTTCAAATTCAGTTTCTAGTTTTTTTAAGTTTTCTTCTAAAAAAGTTCTGGACGGAATCACTTCACTTTGCTTTGAAACAATCGCTCCAAGCTTACTGCCATCAGGACGAGAATCAAAATAATTATCTGAAATAATCTCAGATGTTTTCTGAGCTATTCCTTTTATAATAACCTGACGTTCCATTTCTTGCCAAAAAAAAGACAAACAAATATTTGGGTTGGCTTCTATTGCTTTTCCTTTCTCAGAATTGTAATTGGTATAAAAGATAAATCCTTCTTCCGAAAACTTCTTCAATAAAACTACACGAGCCTTTGGAAAACCATCCAATCCAATTGTAGAAACCGTCATGGCATTCACCTCCCCGCTTCCTCCAAAATCTTCAACCTCATGAAACCATCGGTTAAAAAGATTGATTGGATCTTCGGGGATACTACTTTCTAGCAATTCGCTTTTCTCGTAAGATTTTCTATAATTACTTAAATCGTTCATGACTTATGATTTTAGATTGTTGATTATTGTTTCAAGTTTCAGGTTTCAGGTTCACGGAATCTGAATATTAGATTGTCACACTGAGCGAAGTCGAAGTGCTTTTATAAATAGAACTTGATTTGCAAACGTGGGCTTCGACTTCGCTCAGCCTGACAAACGTAAAATGTTAAACCTGAAACAACCACATAAAAACTCATTCCCTTAGAACCTCAGCATCTCAGCATCTCAGAACCTTAGAACCTTAAATTAAAACTCAAAACTACGTCCATCATCTCCCAAAAGCACATTTGGGAAAACCGTTTCGGCTTCTTCTTTAAAACGCTCAATTCCGTCGTAACGTGTTGAATAATGACCTAAAATTAATTGTTTTACATTGGCTTTCAATGCAATATTGGCCGCTTCTTTTGCTGTAGAATGCAATGTTTTTTCTGCCAGTCTTGCTTCAGATTCCAGAAACGTAGACTCATGATATAAAATATCCGTATTCTCTATAATCGGAATGATCTCTTCGTTGTAAACCGTATCAGAACAGAAGGCATAACTTTTTGTTGGCGGCGGATCAAAAGTCAATTTTTTATTTTCAACTACAGTTCCATCATCAAGTGTGATATCACTTCCATTTTTAATTTTCTGATAATAAGCCACATGAATATCATAACGCTGAACTGCTTCAATATCTAGTTTTCTTTCATCTGGTTTTTCTTGAAACAGAAAGCCATTGGTATAAACACGATGCTTTAACGGAATCGTTTTTACAACAACTTTTTTATCTTCAAAAATAACTTCACTTTCTTTTGATTCTAATTCGTGGAAAAACAAAGAATAAGTTGTCCAAGATTCCGTCAATTTTAACTGAAGAAGAATTAATTCTTTAATTCCTTTTGGACCATAAACATGTAAATCGGTTGTTCTTCCCAAAAGAGAAAAAGTAGAAATCGTCCCAATTAATCCATACAAATGATCTCCATGAAGATGGGAAATAAAAATGTGATTAATTTTTGAGAATTTAATCTTATTCTTTCGAAGCTGAACTTGAGTTCCCTCTCCACAATCAATCAAAAACAATCGGTTTTTAATTTCTAGAACCTGTGAAGTCGGATTAGTAAGTGTTCTCGGAGTTGCGGCATAACAGCCAAGTATAGTAAGTTTCATTTTTGATTTTAGATTTTAGAATGTAGATTTTAGATTGACAAAACATTTTAGATTTAGCATTCAAAAATCTAAAATCTAAAATCAGAAATCTAAAATTAAAACCCCAGGTCTCTTTCGATTTCTTCCATTTCGATAATATCATGCGCTTCCAAAAGTGAAGGAACCACCGCTAATTTATCTGAAATAGCGTTAAAATCAAGATCGATTGCAACTATAACAAAAGATTTTTTTGCTTTTTTATGAAGCTTAGAAAGTGGTAAAAAAGCTTTCAAGTCTTTTTCTGTAATTGCTGCATCAGCTGATAAATCGATTATAATATTTTGTTTTTCAAAGGTTTTAAACTGTTGCGTCACTTTTTCCAAGAAAGCGTTTACATCTCCTTGAGTATCTTTAATCGTAACGGTATGTCCTTTTTGATCTACTTTCATTTTTATAATTTGTGGGGGCTTGTATTTTATAATGCTAATTTAGTAAGTTTTTTTGTTGTTTCAAGTTTCAGGTTTAAAGTTTGAGGTTTCACGTTTCACGTTTGTCAGGCTGAGCGAAGTCGAAGCCCAAGTTCGCAAAGCACATTTCGTTTTTAAAAAACAATTCATTCAATGCAACACTCATTTCAAAACTGAAAACTGCGACTGCGACTGATCACTAAAAAACTTAAAACTGAACACTAAAAAACTGAACACTGACCACTAAAAAAAACCTACTGTATCTTAGAAGCCAGCAAATAAATAACCGCCATTCTAATCGCAACTCCATTCTCCACCTGATTCAAGATCACCGAATGATCAGAATCTGCCACTTCAGAAGTAATCTCTACTCCTCTATTAATTGGTCCTGGGTGCATGATTACGATTTCTTTTCCAAGTGAATCCAAAAGCGGTTTATCCACTCCGTATTGCTGGGCGTATTCGCGTGTCGATGGGAAAAAATTCACATCCATACGTTCGTTTTGTACACGAAGCATATTCGCAACGTCACACCATTCTAGCGCTTTACGCAAATTCGGTTCAACGGTAACACCAAGCGATTCAATATATCTCGGAATAAGCGTTTTTGGTCCGCAAACTTTTACTTCTGCGCCTTGCATCTGCAAAGCATATATGTTGGATAAGGCTACTCTCGAATGCAGAATATCGCCTACAATAACTACTTTTTTTCCAGCAACATCACCTAGTTTTTCTCTGATCGAATAACTATCCAATAAAGCTTGTGTTGGATGCTCGTGCGCTCCGTCTCCGGCGTTTACGATACTGGCTTTGACATTTTTAGATAAAAAATAAGCCGCTCCGGGATTAGAGTGGCGCATTACAACCATATCAACTTTCATCGAAAGGATATTATTTACAGTATCAATCAAGGTCTCTCCTTTTTTAACCGATGACTGAGCTGCAGAAAAACTGATTACATCAGCAGATAAACGTTTCTGCGCTAATTCGAAAGAGAGTTTGGTTCTTGTACTGTTTTCGAAGAAAATATTGGCAATGGTAATATCTCGTAATGAAGGAACTTTTTTAATCGGTCTATTAATGACTTCTTTAAAATGATCTGCCGTTTCAAAAATCAGGTTAATATCATTCTCATTGATATATTTTATTCCTAATAAATGATTTACGCTTAATTCTTTCATGTTTAATGTTTAACTGTTTATTTGTTTAATCGTTTAATCGTTTGCTTTGCGATTAAACAGTTAACCGATTTAACGGTTCAACTTTTTATATTTTTAATTGTCTAATCATTGAGTTTCTCCGATTAAACAATTAACCGGTTAACCGATTAAACTAATTTGTCACTAGGTGAACAACATCTTCACCATCATTTTCTTTCCAGCTTACAATTACTTTTTCACCATTAATAGCATCTACCTGACGACCTCTATAATCGGGTTGAATTGGTAAATGACGGCTGAAACGTCTATCAATTAAAACCAATAATTCAATTTCTGAAGGTCTTCCAAAAGATTGAATGGCAGTTAACGCCGAACGAATGCTTCTTCCTGTAAACAAAACGTCGTCAATAAAAATGACTTTTTTGTCTTCGACTATAAAATTGATTTGGGTTTTATTGGCTTCAAGCGGTTTATCAGTACGACGGAAATCATCTCTAAAAAAAGTGATGTCCAGATATCCTAAAGAAATTTCAGGAACCTTGTATTCGTTTTCTAATATTTGTTTTAAACGTTCAGCTAAAAAAACGCCTCTTGGCTGAATTCCAACTAAAATAGTTTCAGAGAAATCAAGATGTTTTTCGATTAACTGACAAGCCAAACGATGGAGTATGATAGTAACTTCTTTCGAATTAAGTAATACTTTTTGACTCATAAGCGATTGTAATGTTTGGTTGCGCAAATATACGGAATCTGATTTTATTTGTTGGGGTGTTGAGAGGGGAAATATTTAAGCATTTAAAGAATAACTCTTATTTTTGAAATCGAATAATAACTATAATAAAATTTTACTTCTTAAGTATATTTTAAATTTTAAAGTATATTTTAGCATGAAAAATTGTGTGATAAATTCTCACAAGATATCATTCAATTATAGTTACGCAATAACAACCATATTTTAAATCAATCATATGAATTTCACAAGACCCGAACTATTGTCGCTTTATGATTTGCTAACAAATAGATTATTTCAGATACCTGATTATCAAAGAACATATAGTTGGCGCAAAAAACAAAGAAGGGATTTATTTAATGATATAATTAAAATTAGAGAAAAAGACAAAGAACATTTCATGGCAACTTTAGTGTGCCTTTCTAAAAATAAAAGGCAAATTGGAGGAAGTAGATTCGATGTTCTAGACATAGTTGATGGTCAACAAAGAATTACATCTTTAATAATATTACTTAAATCTTTATGTTTTATGCTCGAAAGCGGAAATAAAGAAGAAAAGGATATTGCTGATGATTTAAAAAAACTTTTGGTAAAAGAAAAAGATGAAACAATAATTTTATTACAAACTAATCACGACACATCAAATGTATTTTCTGAATACCTAAGAAACAATTCGAAACCTAGCATTTCAGATCTTAGCATTGAAGCTGAAAGAAACTTAAGTGATGCATTCTCCGAAAGTGAAATATTTGTAAAGTCTTGGGGAGAAAAATGGGGATTATCTTCTCTTTATCAAATAATTATGGATAAACTAAAATTTATCCTCCATATAATTGAAGACGAAGGAATTGTTTACACAGTATTTGAAGTTCTAAATAGTAGGGGTTTAGATGTAGATTGGTTAGACAAATGCAAAAGCTTACTTTTAGGAATTGTCTACGAAGTCACTGAAGACAAATCAACTATTAATTCCACAATGATTGAACTCCATACAATATGGAGCAATATTTATAGGACAATAGGTCTTAATGAAATTCATGGTGACGAAATTATACGTTTCGCAGCAACTTTACTAAATCAAAATAATTTATCAAAATCACTAAGCGCACAGGAATCACTCGATTTTATTCGAACATATTGTGGAGATAAACCTCGCAAAGTAGTTTATGTTTCTAATTGGTTATTAAAAGTATCAAAAGAGCTTTTAATAATTAGACAAAATCCTTTTTTAGATGCTGTCACTAAAATATCTCACGTTAGATTACTAAAACTAGCAATTGAATTACGTGAAGATTTTTCTGAAGATGAAAAGAAAGAACTTAGAATAATATGGGAGAAAGTTTCATTTAGAATATTTGGAATTGCTGGAAAAGATAGCAGATCAAAAGTTGGCGAATATGTAAAATTATCTCAAAACATATTTAGAAAACAACAAATTATTAATGAGCAAAAAATTGCTTTTCCTAAAGATGATATAAAAAGAGCTATCAAAAATCTAGGTTCAGAATTTGAAATTTCAGAAATCATTCGTGAGATCAAAGACAAAGATTTGTATGAAGCAAATAATTGGAAGGATGAGTTAAGATATTTTTTCTATAAATACGAAACTTATTTGAATGCTAAAAAAGGTTATAATTTTCCAGAAATTGTTTGGATACACATATGGAAAAGCAGTTTAAATCAAACCATTGAGCACATTTACCCACAAAGCCCTAGTTCTAATTGGCAAAAATTGCCTCCTAATAACATCCATAGATTGGGTAATTTAACTATTGTAACTCCCGAAATTAATAGTGAAGCATATAATAAATCATTTATAAATAAAAAAGTTGCATACAGAAAAGAAAATCGCCTTTTATCTCTACAAAAAATTGTAGAAGAATATGATGAATGGGACATTAAAAATATTGAAAGGAGAGAAGAAGAATTGATTAATTGGGCTATCGCAGAATGGGGATAAAAGATTACAACAAATTATAATCTAATTTAAACTCATTAAAAACACATTTAATACGATCCAAATCCTAAAACATTTCCAAAAAATTCTATAACACATTTTGCCTATTCCTGAAGTAATTTTAAGTATCAATTTAAAACATCAGAAGTCATGCAAAATAAAATACTAAGATTGTTAATGGTATTCGTAATACTGTTTTCATTTACAAGCTGTGAAGTTATTGGAGACATTTTTAAAGCCGGAATGGGATTCGGGATTTTTATCGTAATTTTTATTATTGCGATTATTATCTGGATTTTCGCTAAAATGTTCGGCAGTAAATAGTAGAAAAATAAACAAATAAAAAATCCCAAATTCCAAATTAAACTTGGAGTTTGGGATTTTTTTATGGGTATAGAACTTTGTCAAAGTTTTAAACTTTGACAAAGTTGTAAAGTCAAAGATTGTAAATTGGAATTTGGAATTTCAATAATTGGAACTTACAATTTATTGGAATTTCAAAAAATTAAAGATTGTACATCTTCTTTCTTTGTTCCTGAATTTTTTCATCATCAAGATATTCGTCAAATGTCATGTAACGATCGATAACTCCGTTTGGCGTCAATTCTACGATTCTGTTACCAACAGTTTGCGCGAACTCGTGGTCATGCGTTGTGAAGATTACAGAACCTTTAAAGTTTTTCAATGAGTTGTTGAAAGCCGTAATAGACTCCAAATCTAAGTGGTTTGTTGGTTCGTCAAGCATTAAAACGTTTGCACGCTCCATCATCATTCTAGACAACATACAACGTACTTTTTCTCCTCCAGATAAAACTCTAGACGTTTTTAAAGCTTCTTCTCCAGAGAAAATCATTTTCCCTAAGAAACCTCTAATAAATACCTCATCACGCTCTTCTTCTGTTTTAGCGTACTGACGTAACCAGTCAACTAAAGTCAAATCGTTTTCGAAGTACTTGTGGTTTTCAGCTGGTAAATACGCTTGGTTGGTTGTAATTCCCCAATCGAAGTTTCCAGCATCTGCTTTTTGTTCGTTGTTTAAGATTTCGTAGAAAGCAGTTGTAGCACGTGAATCTTTAGAGAAAAGAACGATTTTATCGCCTTTTGCCATATTCAGGTTAATGTCTTTGAATAAAACTTCTCCGTCTACAGAAGCTGCTAAACCTTCTACATTCAAAATCTGATCTCCAGCTTCACGATCCTGATCGAAGATAATCGCAGGATAACGACGGCTTGAAGGTTTAATTTCTGAAATATTTAATTTCGAAATCATTTTTTTACGAGAAGTTGCTTGTTTCGATTTCGCCACGTTTGCACTAAAACGACGAATAAATTCTTCCAACTCTTGTTTCTTCTCTTCTGCTTTTTTGTTTTGCTGCGCACGCTGTTTTGCCGCTAATTGGCTAGACTCGTACCAGAACGTATAGTTTCCTGAGTAGTGATTGATTTTTCCGAAATCAATATCAGAAATATGTGTACAAACCGCATCTAAAAAGTGACGGTCGTGAGACACCACAATTACAGTATTTTCGTAGTTTGCCAAGAAGTTTTCTAACCAAGCGATTGTCTCGAAATCCAAATCGTTGGTAGGCTCATCCATAATTAGCAAGTCAGGATTTCCAAAAAGTGCCTGTGCCAAAAGCACACGTACTTTCATCTTTCCTTCCATATCGGCCATTAAAGTATAATGATCTGCTTCTGTGATTCCTAAGTTAGATAACATTGCAGCAGCATCAGAATCGGCATTCCATCCGTTCATTTCTTCAAACTGAACTTGTAACTCCCCTATTCTGTCTGCATTAGCATCATTATAATCTAAATAAAGTTCATCCATTTCTTTTTTAACAGCGTACAGAACTTTATTTCCCATTAAAACGGTTTCCAAAACAGTATGCTCATCGAACATGTTATGGTTCTGGTTTAAAACCGACATACGTTTTCCTGGTTCTAAATGAATGTGCCCAGAAGTTGGGTCCATATCGCCTGAAATAATTTTTAGAAATGTAGATTTTCCAGCACCATTGGCTCCAATAACGCCGTAAATATTTCCGTGAGTGAATGTGGTATTTACTTCGTCAAACAAAATTCGTTTGCCAAATTGAACTGATAAATTATTGACTGTTAACATGAATGTCTTTTTAATTAATTTGGTGCAAAAGTACGGAAAAAGGTTCAGAGTTGCAAAGGTGCAAAGGGACTAAGTTTTTTATGCTGGTGATGAGAGGTTCTCGCAGAGTCGCTAAGGCGCAGAGTTTTGTTTCACCAAATTGATTACTACGTAATCTTGTCATTTCGAGGAACGAGAAATCTTTGCGAGTAGCTCCGCAACAAAAAAACAATCTTTGTATAGTTTCTTGTGGAAATTTCTCGTTCCTCGAAATGACAAAAAATGAGGTTACTTTGTCGATTAACTAGTGCGATTTCTCCTTTCAGTCGAAATGACAAAAATGAGGTTACTTTGCCATAAAACTTTGCGACTTCGCGACTTTGCGAGATTAATTAAAACTTACAATTTACTTTCCTTCGCCAAAGCCACTTCAAGACTTTCAAAATTAGGAAGCACTTTAGCAATCATTCCTTCTTTGTTTATTATAAAATGTGTTGGGAAAGAATTCAATTGCAACGATTCATTCATATATTCTTTCATATCAGGAATTACAGAATAGGAAAGAGGTTTTATAGCTAAAAATGTTTTTAATTGTTCTGCTGAATCTTCGGCTAAACTCATAAAAACAATATCGTTTCGATCTTTGTATTCTGAAACTAATTTATTTACCTGAGGAAATTCTCTAATGCAAGGCGTGCAGTGAATGTACCAGCATTTGATCACAATGATTTTTCCTTTCATGGATTCGTTGCTAACCAGATTTCCGTCTAAATCTTTAAATGAAAATTTTGGAAAAGCGGTTCCTTCCATTTTGTAGTTTTTATAAGCATCAAAACCAATTTGATTGATGGTCGCTTTTATGCTTGAATCTGTTTTTGGTTGAATTTTAAATAGCTTATAAACATACATATTTGCTTCTGATTTCAATCGAACTGGAATGAAATTTCCATTTGCCAGCTGATCTAAAAAAGCTTCTTTTGAGATTTCTTTTGAAGATGAATCAAGTGCAGTGAAATCTCTCGAAAGCATAATTCCTTTATTATAAACCGACCATTGCTCGTAGGTTTTCTGAATTTGTAAGGGATCAACTTCTGGATTTCCGAATTTATTTTGAGCTGTACTTATTGTGAAAATAAAGAGTAGTGCAATTAAGCTAGTGAATTTCTGCATGGATTCTGAAACAATTGTATTTGATCTCAAAAATAGTGAAAGTTTTTTAACCGCAATCTCGATAGCTATCGGGAGCGAAGGTATACGCAAAGTTCGCAAAGGGTTTCTCGCAGATTTAGCAGATTTTTTATTAATCTATCTAAAAAATTAAGTAAAAAAATCCGTTTTAATCTGCGTCTTTACGAAGTAAATCCGCCTCATCCGTGTACTATATTGAGTTATTAGTCCATTTATGGAAAGTCATAAAAAAACCTGGCAGTAAAACTACCAGGTTCATAATGCGCATCTTTAGGCAAAAACCAAATAACAAATTACCTAAAGTCGCATTTTTTAGAAATAAAATAGATTAAAACATAAATAACCAAACTCAATTTTAACCGTCCCGTTTTTTATTTCTAAATTTTCAATTCTTTTTTTAGTTTAAAAAGTTCATTACTTTCAATGACTTTTTATGTCCAGCTTTATCTGTTACGATCACGACAAAAATTTGTCTACTAGCAAAACTTGGACTATGAAGCAATACTTCTTTGTTGTTTTGAATATTTCTAGAACTTGTAACAGTTTGTCCTATCGTATTGAATACATCAACCTGAGCAATGTCTTCTGTTTCATTAGATACTGATAAGGTATTGTTTCTAAAATAGGCAACAGTCGTATTGCTTTCTGCTGAAATATCTTCAAGAACTAATGTTTTTGCTGTGGCTTGCGATGCAAAATAAGCTGCGTACGCTTTAGACAATTCAGATGAATTACCGCAAGAAGAAGCATCCCAGTTTACAGACCAAGTCATTAAACCTCTTAAAGAAGGATATGGTCCGCCTGGCTGCATAGTGTATGTTCTTCCTGAGAAATTCGTTCCGTTTCTTAAATAATCCATAGCATTAATTCCTTCTGTCGGAGTCAAATAACCGCTACCTGCTGCACTCGGACAAGCTGGTAATGCAATAAGAACTTTTGAAGCTGGCAATCCATCAAAATGCATTCCTGTTGAAGCAATGTTATACCCTTTTATGATCATATCCGTTAAGGCTGTAACCATGTTTGCTTTTTTAGCCGTGCCATAATATTGACCATCTAATCCGTTTTCTCCTCCTGTATTATACAATTGTACCGCTAGCAAATCTAACTCGTTGCGTAAGTTTTGAATAATTGGCAAGAACGAACCAAAAGTATCTGTATAAGTAGTATATCCTCCTTGTACATATTGTGTTTCTGGCGCCGCAGTCAATAAAAATCCAGGGCCATAGTAGGCTTTTAATTCTTTGAAAGCATCAACTACGTTTTTCAATCTTGGATAAGCAGAAATACCCGCATACGAAATATCTCTTAAACCTCCTGCGCTAAAATTCATCGATCCGCCTTCAAAATCAATATCAACTCCATCAAATTGATACTCGTCGATGATTGCTTTTAGACCATTAACAAAAATATTTTTCTGAGTTACATTGTCTAAAACAACATGACCATTTTGACCTCCAATAGAAACAATAACAGGAACACCGCTATCTCTTAAGGCTTTTATATCGTTTTTCAACAACTGTTTATTGAAAACACCATTAGTCAAATATCTCGCATCGTTTGTTGTTAGTATTGGTGTGTAACCATCGCGATTAACCGTTTCTACGAAAGAATAATCAACTACATTAAATTTACTTCCCACCATTTGAGAAAAATATAAAAATGGAGCAGCAGTATTTTCCCAAGAATGTGCGTATCCTAAAATAATTTTAGATGGAAGCGGAATAAATCTATTACCACTTATCGTAGCAATTTTAATAGTATTGTTTAATGTAGTTACCGCAGCTTTATTATCGGTTGCTTTAATTACAATTGGATAATCCTGATATGCAGTTGGTGTAAAATTATATGTATACCTATTATTTGTTCCTGCTGTCATATTAAATGTGCCTCCATTTATTGTAATGGTAACACCAGAAACTGTTCCGTCACTATCAACCGCTGTAACTGAAATTGGCACAGCTTGGAAAGAACTTTGGTATACAGTAGTATTTGATGGTGAATTCCAAGTGATTACAGGTAATGAATTTGGACAATTTGCACCTGAACAATTTAATGTAAAAGTATATGTTTTTGAATCTGTTGTTCCGTTTGATGCGGTAGCTGTAACAGTTAAGGTATGAGAAACTCCAAACTGATTTGCTACTGGTGTCCAAACCGCTGTATAAGTTCCTGAAGAATTGGTCGCGCTTATGCTTTGTCCGTCTAAACTAAATACAACAGATGAAATTGTAGTGGCATCTGTAGCACTTAATCCAACACTGGCAACAAAGTTAATTGCCGAACCTAAATTTATAGCAATTGCCGAAGCTGTTGGTGCTGTAATAGCAACCACTGGCTTAGTTACAACCGTTGTTTGTGTATTAAAATTATAAACTGTTGGCGTTGTAGGAACAGCAAAGTTTGCCAGATTATTTGGGTAATAAGCTACTTCTCCGTTTTGCCACGAATTTAATTTCAAGCTTAAAATTTGCGTATAACCTGCTACAACTGAATCATCAAAAGCGTAATTTCCTGATGCATCTGTTGTCGCTAGAACACTTTTCCAGTTGTGTGTATTGTCTGTCCAAGGCACCACCAATTCCACTTTTGCATTCGCTACAGGCGTTGAACCGTTTTTCACCGTTCCGCTGATTAAGTTTGTAGCTGCCGCTAATGCTACTCTAGCCGTTGAACTTGTATTAAAGTTGTACGTTGTTGGACTTGCAGGAACTGCAAAATTGGCTAGATTATTTGGATAATAATTAACTTCTCCGTTTGACCAAGTATTTAGTTTTAAACTTGTAATAGTTGTATAACCGTCTATAACTGAATTATCAAAACTGTATTTCCCTTGTGCATCTGTGGTTGCCAGAACACTTTTCCACGGATGTGCATTATCTGTCCAAGGTAAAACCAATTCTACTTTCGCTCCTGAAACTGGAGTTGTTCCGTTTTTAACTGTTCCGCTAATTTTACTTGAAGTCGTTGCAACATCTTGAGCAAAGTTTAATGTTTTATTGGCATTCAAATTAGAATAAACTGTCGACGCCGGTGTAAATGTCTGTCCTGTTAAAGCTGCAGTTACAGTATAATTTCCGCCCGAAGCTAAAGTCAATGAATATGCCCCACTTGAATTAGTTGTTGCCGTAACATTTCCTGCTGTAGAAGCCGCCGTAACGGCTACGCCAGAAACTGCAGTACTTCCGTTAAGAACTGTTCCGCTTACGGTGTACGTTACAACCGCTGCGCCTTGAGTGAAATTCAACGTCTTGTTGGCATCAATTGCATTGTAAACTGTTGAAGCTGGTGTATAAGAAAATCCAGATTTTGAAGCTGTAACCGTGAAGTTTAAACCTGCTGTTAAACCTGCAACGCTGTAAGCCCCACTTGCATTTGAAACTGCTGTCAAAGTTGTGCTTCCAGAAACTGCTGAAACGGTTACACCAGAAACTGGACCACTTCCGTCTACAATTGTTCCGCTTACAGTATAAGTTGGCTGTGTTCCGTTAATTACAACTGCCGTCTGATTCACTGTTACATTATTTAGCGATACTGGAACAAAGGTATAACTCGCTTTTAATGCTGTAAGCGAATAGTTTTGTCCTGAAGTTAAATTATTGAATGCAAAGTTTCCTGTTTGAGAAACTACTGTCTGGATAACGGCATTAGATGCATTACGTAATTCAACAGTAACATTGGTAACCAAAGTCGATCCGTTTTTTACAGAACCAGAAATACTTACTGTTCCTGGAACAACGCTACCGAAAGAAACATCCACTTGGTTTAATAATGAATTCGGAATTGCACCTCTGGTATCTTGAGATAATTCCCAAATCATACCTCCTGCTAAGTTTTTCGATTTTATATACTGCACTTTTAAGTCCATTGACTGTTTATCTTCATAAGAAATAAACTCTTTTCTAGTAGCATTATATAAATAAGGAACTTTAGTCGTATTATCAAAATAACGAACCCATCCTGCCGAAGCCGCAGATGCCGTAACCATCATCGTGTTTGGATCTAAATAAGCATGCGAATTGGTAACTGGATTTCCAACTAAATCACAGATTTCGATACTTCCAGATTTTTCACAAGCTCCCGAACCATCCCATGTTCCGGTTGGGTTTTGCGGATTTGTACATCCAGGAACTACATATCTTGGTGCTGCAACAAATAATCCGTTTGTTGAATTTGCAGCAACATTATCGAATTTTTTTCCGTAAAAAGGCAATCCCATGATTAATTTATTGGCAGGAAAACCAATTACGTTTAGATATTGATTGGTTAATTCGTCTAATGATTCTGATTGCGTTGCGCCATACAACGGATCGTTTGGATTTCCACTTGCATATAAAGGAGCATTATAGCATGTTTTATCATACCAGTTTCCTCCAAAATCATATCCGAAGTAAGTAATATAATCACAGTAAGTCGAAATATCTTCGCTCATGCCATACTGCGCTCTGTTATTTGGTCCTAAATACTGTTTAGCAACGTTTCTAACATTGTTTCCTGCAGCAATGGTAACCAATTTATTTGGCATTGCCTGACGCATTGCTTTCAATAAAAGCACTAAGTTTTTATTGTCGTCAGGACTGTATTTTTGCGGAGGAACAGGCGCGCCATTTACTATTTCTGTACCGTCAGTCCCGCCCGAAAGAGGATATTCCCAATCGATATCAAAACCGTCAATAAAAGGATACGTAGTAATAAAGTTTGCCATATCTGCTGCTAAAGCTGCTCTTGCTACAGGACTTGCAGCAATTGGAGAAAGATCTTGTCCTTTTGTCCAGCCTCCAACAGAAATTAGAATTTTTAAATGCGGATACTTTTCTTTTAATTTCATTAAATCATAAAAGTTTCCTTTTACTGGCGCATCCCACGGAATGCCGCCTTCCATATGCTCATAATCAGCATAAGTGTCTAAACATTTTAACTTGGTATTCTCTGGATGGGCAGGATCATAAGTTGTGCCATAAAAAGAATAATTTAAATGCGTTATTTTACTTCCATCAATTTTAGGAACATTAAAATCCCTAGCATAGATAGACCATTGCGCATAATACCCCACTACTTTTTTTCCGTGAGCTGGTTGAGCCAACGCTAGTAAGGGAAACAATAACAAAAAGAGCAATCTGTAATAATGTTTCATAGTTAATAAATATTAGTTAATAGAAAATAAATAATTGGGCCACAGAAGCTTTTAAAATCTTCTGGGTTTCGCTCAACTGCAGATTGGAACCCCGCGGTCGATTGGAAATAAACTCAAATTACATTCTATAGATAAATATTACTATTACTGATTCATTCATAATCATTAGTAAATAGCAGTGATTGATATTTATTTATAATTCTAAAAATTAATCTTAAATACAAATGATAAATTTGGGACTAATCATCAATCTATACTCTCGTTTTTTGTCATGTTTTGTGGTATTCTAATTCTTCTATTTGGTTTTAAAGGTTAATACTAGTCTCATGGCTTATATTTTTATTATTGAATTAAGTTAAGTGCTGTTTACTTCTGAAATCTTGGCTATAACTATCTCTACCGAGGAACTCCGGCAGAGATAATTAAAAGCCTGATTAATGTAACTCTAAAACACTAACTCAACCAAAATTTATATTAGTTTCTTTAAACTCTCATAAACTGACAATTCTACGTCAGCATGATCTTTTGTATTGCATTGCTCTATTAGACTTTTTAAATCTGGTGGTTTTAAAGTCGATTTATTATCTAATACAAGCAATAATTCTTGCGATGCATCACTTAATTTTTTTGACAAAGGCAAAATTGGCTGCACTAATGGCGCATTGGCACTTAGCGCTGTTAAGTCTTTATTTACAGTAATCCATTTATTAAAAAATGCCGTTACTTTTGCTTTATTATCAGCCGATTTATTTGCTAAATATTGATTTACTGCAGCATCAAACGCAAGTGCATCTTTTGCATCTGGTCCGCATGCATCTGCAAACAAGGTAAACGGAGAATACATCTGGTACTCTGTTCCTCCTTTGTTACGCGTATATCCTTTTAAAGGCTCACTAACTTTAGAAAATTCTTCAAGCGACTGAATGTTTTGATTGTTGGCAATATTTCTTAAAATAACATCTTTGTTGCGAATGTGCGTAATGCCTAGCTCTTCTAATCTGAAAGAGATCTGTTCTAAACGTTTGCGCATATTTTCTACATCCACTACATCTTCTGCAGACCACAATCTTTCAGCAATAGCAGCTGTTCTTGGCCAAACTCTAGAATCTATGGTTGTTGGTGTAGCCAATTCTGTCCACATTGTAGCTTCTCCACCCAAGATTCTTGCTTTTTCGTCGCTAGTTAAATTAGCTCCTTTTGGCATCGGATCATTTAAATAATGGCTTGCTATTGGATACATTAGATCGATATAATAGCCATTTGAAAGAACGGTTTTGTATCCTTTTTTAACTGCATCTACTAAAGATTGTCCTGCTGGCATTCCTTCATTTGGACCTCTCCAAGAATGTACAATAGCTTCTTTAGATAAATCTTTTGTCAAGATTTCTTCCCAACCCATTAATTGCTTTCCGTGTTTCTTTAACATCGGTGCCAATTGCATTGTAAAATAAGTTTGCAATTCGTGGTTGGTTTTTAAATTATGCTTCTTTTTGAATTCTTGAATCTTCGGATTTGCATCCCAATCTTTTCCTTCGTTTTCATCTCCTCCAATGTGGAAATAAGCGCCAGGAAATAATGGACAAACCTCATCAAAAACTTCACTTAATAATTGATATGTTTTAGGATTTGAAGGATCTAATGTTGGCGAAAAAATACCCGCATTTCTTTCAATTCCATAGGTAGCAATTGCTGTACCTTGAATATTTTTTTCGGATGTTCCTCCTGTCAGCGTGATTACTTTACTGCCAATTTCTGGATAAGCCGTTAAAATTGCAGATCCGTGACCTGGAACATCTATTTCTGGAACAATTAAAATACCGCGCTCATCGGCATATTTTACGATATTTTTAATTTCCTCTTGTGTATAATACATTCCATCCGAAGCTAATTGAGTAAACTTTGGATGTTTTTTCATTTCGATTCTCCAACCTTGATCATCAACCAAATGCCAGTGAAAAACATTCATTTTCACAGCTGCCAATGCATCAATATTTCTTTTAATTACGTCAATTGGCTGAAAATGTCTTGAAACATCAATCATTAAACCTCTCCATGTAAATCTTGGGAAATCTGAAATTTTTGAAACTGGAAAATAAAAAGATTTTGAGTTGTTTTGAAGCATCTGCAACAATGTCTCCAAACCATGTAAAGCTCCTAAATCGCTTGAAGCGTTTATTGTTATTTTATTAGAAGTAATATCTAAATGATAACTTTCGTCTTCGTACAAACCAATTTTACCGCTTTTAGTGCAATTGATCTGCAATTCTGCATTTGGAACTTCATTTAGTTTTTCAATAAAACCTTGTTCGAAAAATATACCTGTTCTACCATCTAAGCGGCGCAAAAAACGAGTTACTCCTCCAAATATTCTAGCGTTTGGATTTCCTGTAATGTTTACTTTAAAATTTTTAGTTAAATTAAAATTACCTTCATTAATAACAACATTCTGAGGCCAAGGCATAAGATTTAGCTGCTCCTTCTGGACTTGAGCACCTGCTGTTAAACCTGCAAATAATAGTACAAATAGATATTTCATTTTTCTTTTTTTTGGTTGGATAGTTTTTTATAAGTATCCTAAATTTATAAAAAAAACAAAACTCAGAATGATTTCAGCTTTTACCTCACTTTGCTATGAGATCAATCTGAATTTTGCTATTTGATTCATTCTAAAATGAATCGGAAAAAATTTTTAGTAATCAAAACGTTTAAAAGCTTCGATCGCTTCATATTCAGCCAAACCTAATTCATCATATAAAATGGCTGTATTTTTATTTCGATCTTCTGCCCTAACCCAAAATTCACGAGAGTCGTTACCTTGAAACATCACCCTGTCTTTTTGAGACTGATGGTGTAAAATAGCATGACGTTTCAACAAAACCTCTGATGGGCTTAATGGAACTGCCATATCTATTTCGTGAATATCCCACTCGTGCCAAGCTCCTCTATAAAGCCATAACCAGCAGTCATCCATGTACGGTTCTGGCTTAAGTTCTTTTAAAGCTGCAAAAATGGCATTTAAACAAACCTCATGTGTTCCGTGCGGATCTGCAAGATCTCCAGCAGCAAAAACTTGATGCGGTTTTATTTTTGCAATAATATTTTTTACAATAGCAATATCTTCTGGCCCTAACGGATTCTTTTTAACTTGCCCCGTTTCATAAAAAGGAAGATCTAAAAAGTGTGTATTCTCATCTTTCAGTCCAATATATCTTGTTGCTCCGTAAGATTCTCTTCTTCTAATCAATCCTTTTAATTTTCGTACTTCCAAAGAATCGATCTGAATTTCAGATTTGTTATTTAGAAATTCGATTACTGATTTGAAATTGATATCTGATTTTTCATTTCCGATAAAATCGCTGGCAACTTCTGCAAATTTTAATGCTTCATCATCTGAAACCGCAATATTTCCAGAGGTCTGGTACACCACGTGAACATCGTGTCCTTGTTTGATTAATTTCGAAAACGTTCCTCCCATAGAAATTACATCATCGTCTGGGTGAGGACTAAAAAGAATAATTCTCTTTTTTGCCGGATTTGCCCTTTCTGGACGAAATGAATCATCTGTGTTTGGTTTTCCTCCTGGCCATCCGGTAATCGTGTGCTGCAAAATATTGAACATATTAATATTCATATCATAAGCAGAACCTTCTTGAGCCAAAAGATCAGACATTCCGTTATTGTTATAATCGCGGTCTGTCAATTTCAGAATAGATTGTTTTGTTTTTTGACACAGCCAAACAATCGCTTTACTTTTTAATTCAGGAGTCCAAAGACATTCTCCAACTAACCAAGGCGTTTTGAAACGGGTTAACTCTGAAGCTGCCGACTGATCTAAAACAAAAGTTGCGTTTGGATGATTCTGTAAAAATGTTGCTGGAATTTCTGAACTGATATCGCCTTGAACTGTTCTTTTTATAATGTCTGCTTTATTTTGCCCCCAAGCCATCAAAACAATACGTTTTGACCTCATGATGGTAGAAACCCCCATTGTTATGGCACGTTTCGGCACATTATCGATACCATTAAAAGCAGATGAAGCATCGACTCTAGTGATGTGATCTAAGGTAATAATTCTTGTTCCTGAATTGATATGCGAACCTGGCTCGTTAAATCCAACGTGTCCCGTTCTACCAATTCCAAGCAATTGAAAATCAAGTCCACCTGCATTTTTAATATTCATCTCGTAATCGATACAATATTGATTGATTTCCTCAATTGCTACTGTACCGTCAGGAATATTAATATTTTCAGATTTGATATCAATGTGATTAAAAAGATGCTCATGCATGAAATAATGATAGCTCTGATTGTTCTCCTTAGTCATTGGATAATATTCGTCCAAATTAAAGGTGATTACATTGCTAAAACTAAGTCCTTCTTCTCTGTGCATTCTCACTAGTTCCTCATAAACTTTAATAGGAGAAGAACCTGTTGCCAGACCTAAAACACAAGATTTATTTTTCTCCTGTTTAGATCTAATTAGCTGCGCAATTTCCTGTGCTACAATTACAGAAGCATCAATCGAGCCTTTAAAGATTTCAATATGAATTTTCTCAAATCGAGTTTCTTCAAATTTTCCCGCGCTTTTGTAACTAATATCAGGTTTTATTTCTAAAGCACTTTTCATTTCTTTTCTTTTTTGTAGTAATTACCATTTTGGTTTTAAGAATGGTATAGATCGCTTTCGCCATCTATACCATACTACTAACCAAACTTAATATTCTCGTTTTTTTTAGAAATTTGGAGCGTTAACATCCCACCAAGTTCTTGTTCCACCATTGTCAGGACCGTTAAGTTTTGCAATACCTGTTTTAAGACCTTCTGGGTTTCCGTCTTTTTCAGTAGAAACAAAGTTGATTCTTCTTACACCATATTCAGTTGTAATTGCACCAGCACTTTGGTTGTTAAGAATTGGTAATAATTTAGGATAACCCGTTCTACGGTGTTCAGCCCAAGCTTCCATACCGTCAGGGAAATTAGCAATCCATTTTTGAGTAATGATTTTTTGTAATTTTACTTCATTGCTTGCTGCATCATCCCAAGCAACAGTTACTTTATTCACCGCTAAACCACTATTGAATGGAGCAACTGGATCTACATAATCTTTAGCTGTTTTTACATTATTTGCAATATAATCAGCAGCACCACCTACAGAAAGCTGTTCAAAAGAAGCTGTAATACCTGCTTTGTATAATGTTGCAGCGTCACCGCCCATATTCCAGCCTCTTAAAGCTCCTTCTGCTCTTAAGAAGTAAATCTCAGCTGCATTTAACCAAACAACTTGTTTGTCTTCATCTATTATCTTACCAAAATTCGAAAAATTAATGTGTTTTGACTTATCACCAAGAATACCACCTGTACGGATTCCTTTATATTCTCCCGGAAACTCTTCTGAAGTTTTAAAATAAACACTTATTCTAGGATCATTGTAGCCTCCCATGATAGACTCCATATCTGCAGACATACGGCTATCATTATATTCGTAAGCAGCAACTCTAAGTGGGTGTTGCGAAACATCTTTATTCACAATAAAGCTGTCTGCGTTTACTGTCATTACACCAAATTTTTGGTTAACTGCTTTTTCAGCTTCCGCTTTAGCTAATGCTGGATTTGCTTTTACAATACGCATTGCTAATCTTAAACGTAAAGAGTTTGCATATCTAACCCATTTTGTATAATCTCCTTTATAAGTCGAACGATCGATTTTTGTAAAAGAACTTACTTCTCCTGCATCAATTCTTTTTGTTAATTCCGCAACAGCAAAATCTAAATCTTTAAACATTAAGCCATAAGCTTCTTCTTGAGAATCATAACCAATTGCTGCATCTGTAGTACCTAATTTAGAATAAACTATTGGTCCCCATGAATCTGCTGCTTTATGTAAAGTTTGTACTTTTACTATTGTTGCTAAAGCATAAAACTCATCATATTTTCCTTTAGATGCAGCTTCAACTTTTAAGTAATTTGCCATTACTTGCGTGTAAATAGCTTCCCAACCCCAAAGGTTCCAGTTATCAGCAAGCGCATAAGAAAGATTATTATTACCGTCAAAACCTGGTGCTGTAGTATATCCACCCCAAGTGTTACCCGATAAATCAATAGCCACTTGATATTTCCAACCTGGTACATTTACCATCACGTTGTCAAACATCGTAGTGAAAGGTCCTTTAATATGATTAAAGTCTTGCGTTAGTTCCTCTTGAGTAAAACCATCAGGATTGCTATTAATCTCGTCAAAATTATCTGTACAACCAACTAAGGCCAAAAGACCAAGACAGATTAGTGATTTTTTTATATTATTTGTTTTCATGATGTTTTAATTAGAAAGTTACATTTAAATTAAGACCAATACTTCTTGTTGATGGTAAACCATAAATATCAACTCCTTGTAAGCCCTGACCTGTACTTAAAGCAATGTTTGGATCGAATGGTGCATCTTTATAAAAGAAGAATAAGTTTCTTGCGATTAATGATAAAGTTGCTGTATTAACAAATGGAATTGCTTTTTTATTGAAGGTATATCCAAGCGAAACCTCTCTTAAACTTACATTTGTTGCATCATATACATACTCAGCAGTAGCACCGTTAAGACCACCTACAGCTTCATAGTATTTTTGAGCATCTATTTTAGTCACTTTGGTACCATCAGGCATAACTGCATTTACAGCAACACCACCAGCATTTCTAGCATCTGCAGATCTTTTTGATACGCCATAAAAATCATTCATACCTTCAGTAATACTCATTACATCTCCTCCAAAACGACCATCGATCAAGAAGTTAGCTGTAAAAGAACCAAATTTGAATGTGTTTGACCAGCCTAACATAAAATCAGGGTTTGCATTACCAACTTCATGGAAATCAGCTTCAACTGCTAAATTTCCTTTATCATCTAAAACAATTTCTCCATTATCATTTCTTACAATACCTTTTCCTTCAATCACACCAAATGGTCTTCCTTCTGTTAAAGAGTATCTGTAGTTAATATTATTTACAGGAGTTAATGGAATTTTACCTCCTAATTCTTCTGGAATTTCTTTTACTTTATTTTTATTGTGAGAATAATTTACCATAGTTTCCCATGAAAATTTTTGTCCTTCAATAATTTTACCGCTAACAACAATTTCAAGTCCTTTATTTTCTATACTACCAGCATTTATTCCGTAGAAAGTATAACCGTAAGGGTTTGTTGCCGGAGCCGGAACTTGAATGTATTGATTTTTAGTTTCTGAGTTGTAGTAAGAAATTTCAAAACCTAATCTATTGTTGAACATTCTCCATTCAGTACCAAATTCAAATTCTGATTTCAATTCAGGTTTCAATCCTTCACCTGGTCTTGGGCCTACTACAGGAGGAATAATATTACCACCTTGAATAGTCGATTTTGGAGAAGTCACAAAAGCAGAAACGTCATTACCCACTTGAGCATAAGTTCCTCTCACTTTTCCGAAGTTAATCCATTCTGGCATTGTTGCCATTTCACTAATAAGAGCAGTAACCCCTACAGATGGATAAAAATAAGATGAAGTATCAGTATTTACTAAAGTAGAAGACCAATCATTACGTCCTGTAACATCTAAGTACAACATGTTTTTATAACCAAAAGTTGCAGAAGCAAAAATTGATTGAACCTCTCTTGAAGAACCTGTAGCCTGAAGGCTTAAGTTATCTAAACCACTTGCACTTGCAAAATTCCCCAAAGTAAACAAGTTAGCATTTACAAGCCCGCCAACAATACCAGAATCTAAAGTAGTCTGTTGATTTGCTAATGTATTATTGATACTTGCTCCTACGATAGCATTAAAGCTAAAATCTTCGTTGAAATTAGTATTAATTTTAGCAATCAAATCTCCATAACGCTGTGTGCTTAAATTAGCAACGTTTATATATCTACCGTTTATATTAGATAAAGAAGTATTGGTTGTAGCATAAATCTTTTTATCATAATCATTTTCAACTCTATTATAGCTATATCTTGCAGCAATGCTTAACCAATTGTTTGCTTTGTATTCTAAAGCTAAATTTCCGTTGAAGAAATTATCTTTATCAACAGATTTATTTCTGTTGATTAACCAATAAGGATTCTGAACATAAATATCAGCATTTGGTGCGCTGTAAAAGTTTTGGCCATATAGGTTTCTAGAAGGAATAAATGTTTCGAAATTATCTTTGTAATAATTAAAGTCATTTCCTCTTTGGAACAAATAAACTCCCGTTAATGGGTTTGAGTAAAGTCCGTTTACAGGTCTGTTATTAATTGTTTGCGATGTATATTTTGCATCAGCAGAAACAGTTAATTTATTGTTGAAAAATTTACCTGTCTGACGGATTCCAAAATTGTTTTTCTTTAAGCCATTACCTTCAATAACTCCTGAAGCTGTAGTATTAGCATAAGATATACTTGTTGAAGAAATATCAGATCCCGTTGTAAAAGCAGCAGAAGTAATTTGAGTAACTCCTGTGTTAAAGAAGTCTTTTACAAAATCATTCGACTGTACTTTTCCTCCCCAAGATTTTTGTGCATCCGCTGTTCCATATTCATACTGAAATTCTGGTAATGAATGAACAGATTCAAAAGTAGTAACAGAAGAAACAGCTAAATTTCCTGTATTTTCTTTAACTTTTTTAGAAGACAATAAAATAACCCCATTTGCTCCTTGAGATCCGTATAATACAGAAGCTGCTGCACCTTTAAGTACAGTCATTCCTTCGTAGTCGTCTGGATTAATCAAAGAAATAACATCTCCTCCGTCACGGTTACCTCCAGCAGTGCTACCAAATGAATCATTTGACGCATTTGTATTACCTTGCTGATTTGAAGTACCATTATACATAGGAATACCATCAATAACATAAAGTGGCTGGCTGTTCATGATAGAAGAGTTACCACGAATTACAACTTTTGTAGATCCTCCAGTACCTCCAGAACTTTTTGTTACAGCAACACCCGCAATTTTACCTGCAATTGTATTAATAACGTTGGCATCTTTTACACGAGTCAACTCTTCTCCTTTAAGCTCTTGAGCTGCATAAGTCAAAGATTTTCTTGTTTTCTTAACACCTAAAGAAGTTACTACAACCTCATTTAATGCATTTGAAGCTCCTTGAACCATCTTCACATTAATTGTAGCAGCATCTCCTACAACTATCGTTTGAGTCTCTAGTCCTACGTAAGTAAAAACTAAACTTTGACCTTTTTGAACTTCAATAGTGTACAATCCGTCAAAATCGGTAGTAGTTCCTTTTTGACCTCCTTGTACAGCAACAGAAGCACCAGGTAATGGCATACCATCAGAATCTGTAATCACACCCTTGACATTTTTTACTTGTGCAAGCGAAACTTGCGCCGTAAAAACAATCATAAAGATTAAGAAAATTTTTTTCATGTTTATTTTATTTTGTTAGTTATGATGTAAAATTATTCTTAAGGCATTGTTAAAAAAAATAAATTAAACCAACAGCAATAAAATTTAAACGAACGACACAAAACATTCAATAATACGCTTTACGAAAACGTTCTAATAGAAAAAATAAGCACAAATATCCTTTTTTTGCAAAATTTTATTCAAAAAAATTGGCTCTTTGCAGTTAATTGTTTAAAGTTGCACAATATTTCAATATTGTTAAGAAAAACCAAAAAAAACGCAAATAACTTAAAACCAATTGAAAGAAATACGAAAAGTTAAATTTGATATTAAACTTCAAAATCATATCTGGTTTTGGGGAGTATATTTTACTTTAAACTTTTTAAGATGGGGGGCTTACTTTAATGATTATCCTTATGCATTTAAGTCTAATGTAATTGAATTCTCACTAGTTATTCCGTTAGTGTATTTAAATTTATTTGTTTTAGTTCCCAAGTATGTACTAAAACAAAAATACATCCTGTATACTTTTTTGCTTCTAGTAAGCTTGTTTGTAATGTATCTGCTCAAAACGGCCCTAACCTATTATATTATATCAGAAAATATCTGGCCAGAAGCAAATCGCGAATACCATCCTTTTGAGATCAATCACATTGTTGCTGTTTGCATAGGAGAATTGTATGTTCTAGCAATGGCTTCATCTGTATATCTTACTTTAACCTGGTTAAGAGAGCGTGAAAGAAATAGATCATTGAGAGAAAATCAATTTAAAATAAAATTAAAATATCTCGAAAATCAGATTCAGCCTCATTTTTTCTTTAATACACTAAATAATCTGTACGCTTTATCTTTAGAATCATCAAAGAAAGTTCCAGATGTAATCATCAAACTTTCTAATTTGATGGAGTATGTTTTGTATGATGTAAAAGGAACCAAATTTGTTCCGCTTATAAAAGAAATAGATTATATTCAGAACTATATTGAAATCGAAAAACTTCGTTTTGAAAATGTTGAAGTGACCATAAATTTAGAATCTAATATAGAAGATGTTGTTGTACCGCCTTTAATCTTTATTTCTTTGGTCGAAAATGCATTTAAACACGGTGGATTAAACAACAAAAATTTAAAAATAAAAATCAATTGCAAAGTTATAAACAACAAAGTACTCGATTTTGAAATCTTAAATAATTTCGTAATTTCACAAAATCATAATCAAAAAAAAGGAATTGGTCTCGTTAATACAAAAAAGAGACTAAAGCTAATTTACAAAAACAATTTTAGCCTAAAACAGCAAACCAAACTAAATTTCTACATAATCAGATTGCAAATACCAACTCAGAATGAAGATTAAATGCGTGTTAATTGATGATGAGCCTCTAGCTATCAAAGTCTTGCAAAATTATTTTACCAATTTTACAGATTTTGAAGTTGTTGCGACATTCAATAATTCTCTAGAAGCGCTCGATTTTATAAACAGTACTCCTGTTGATGCCGTCTTTTTAGATATTAACATGCCCATGATGACGGGTTTTGAACTTATTAGTCTTATCGAAAACAAAACCAAAGTTATTATTACCACTGCATTTAGAGAATTTGCTGCCGAAAGTTATGATTTGGATGTATTAGATTATTTGGTAAAACCAATTCCGTTGCCAAGATTTATAAAATGCATCAACAAAATCACGACCGAATACAATCTTAAAAACAATATCAAGATTGAAACCGCAAAAGGAGATTCTCATATTTTTATCAAAGTAGATAAAAAAATGATGAAAATTAATATTGAAGAAATTCTATTTGTCGAAGGAATGAAGGAATATATAAAAGTTGTCACTCCCGATAAAACCTATATTACACATAAATCTCTTACATCCTTATCTGAAGAATTGCCTGCAGATCGCTTCCTTAGAATACATAAATCTTATGTAATTGCACTAAATAAGGTGAAATCTATAGAAGGAAACCGCGTTCAAATACAATCTTACAACATTCCGATAGGCAGAAACTACAGTAAAGAAGTTAAAAACAAGATATTGGAATAAAATATAATTACGAATTACATTTTCTAAGTAGGTTAAAATTAACACTTTGTTGAAAAAACATAGCCGTTGGTTTAAATTTAACATTATTTATACCTTTTTATTTTTTTTTGATAATCCTAACAAATATATTTACGGTCTTCAAAAAACAATAAAATAAAAAATTAACCTTATTATTATGAGTTCAGAAAATGTGCAAACCAAATGGGGGCAATTTATCTCTTTGATAATCGTCTTCTTCTTTTGGGGTTTTGTTGGTTCAGCCAATGATATCCTGATTCCAGTATTCAAAAAAGTATTTACGTTATCGCAAGTAAAATCTCAATTAGTAGCATGGGCTTTCTACGCTGCATATTTTGTTGGATCAATTATATTCTTTATCGTTTCTTTAAAAGTAGACGTTTTACAAAAATACGGCTACAAAAAAACACTATCTGCAGGATTAATTTTATCAGCAGTAGGTTCATTCCTATTCATTCCAGCAGCTACAATTCAAAGTTTCCCTTTCTTCTTAACAGCTTTATTCACAGTAGGTTTAGGATTCTCTATCCAACAGATTGTTGCAAATCCGTTAGCTATTAAAATGGGAAGTCCAGAAACTGGAGCACACCGTTTAACTCTTGCGGGAGGAATCAACTCTTTCGGAACAACAATCGGAGCTATTTTATTAGGTATCGCTTTATTCGGAATGGGAGATAACAAAAAAACAGCTCTTTCATTAGAAGATATTAAATTGCCTTTCATCATTTTAGGTCTTGCTTTTATTGCGGTTGCGGTATTTATGAATTTCTCAAAAATCGAAGATCCTGTAAAAGAGGAAGAAGCAGTAATTAAAGACAAACACAGCAAATTCAACATTCTTGACTATCCACAATTATACTTGGGTATGTTAGGAATTTTTATTTATGTAGGAACTGAGGTAACTATCATCAGTAATTTACCTGCTTTATTACACACTCACGAATTCGGAAACATCTTAGAAGATGCTGTAGCACCGTTTATTGCGCTTTACTGGGGAAGTTTAATGATTGGTCGTTGGAATGGTGGAGCAAACGTATTTAATACTTCAAACTTAGTAAATACAGCACTTAAATTTATCGTTCCTGCTGCTGCATTTGGAGTAATCATTGGAGCAAATATTTTTGCTGCTCACGATGTTTCTTCATTCTACATCTACCCATTCTGGATTTTACTATTTATTGCAGTAAGTTTTATTGGTGGTAAAAATGCTGGAAAAACATTAATGCTTTTCGGAATTTCAGGATTAACTATGATGGCATTAGGATTAGCATGGCCAGATCCAGAAATTGCTAAATTCTTCTTTATCTCTGGTGGATTATTCTTATCTATCATGTGGCCTTCAATCTTCGATTTAGCGATTGCAGGATTGGGGAAAAACACAGGAAAAGCATCTTCTTTCTTAATCATGATGATTCTTGGTGGTGGAGTTATTCCATTGGTACAAGGAAGCATCTGTGATTTAGATGCAACAAATCCAAACGGAATTTTCGGTATCACATACACTCACTTCTCTTACATTATACCGCTACTTGGTTTTGCATATTTAGGATTCTATGGTTTCTACTGCCCTAAAATTTTAAAAAGACAAGGTATTAGCCACATAGAAAGTGCTGGTGGAGGACACTAAGATTTAAAAAAATCCAATATAAAAAATCCAAATTCCAATTTTAAAACTGGAACTTGGATTTTTTTATTTCCAAAAAAAAGAAAACCTTAGAAACTTAGCATCTCAGAATCTTAGCAACTTTTATTTGGCATTAATAATATTACTCAAGTTCTTCTTAAAAAGAGCCTTATTTTGAACCGTTAAAGGATAAACCACATCTTTGTCCGCATGAACAATTACTTTATCTATATCGGCATTTAAAAGCGCTTGCGGATCTTTAATCTTCAAGGTGCAGGCTCCATCAAAAAAGCCGTCATCTTCTATAGTTTTTCTAGCTTCTATTTTTGTTCCGTCACTTAAGATTGCCGAAATCGTCATTTCGCTATTTAATGTTTTCGAATAAAATCCATCCATTACCAGCAAAAGACGATATGAATTTTTTAACTCAGGACCTTTAAACTCATGCCTCGTAATATTATATCGAAGACCTTTGGCGAGAGTTTGAAATTTAACTGAGCAATCTAGCTCATAAGTAGCAACATCGCCCGCTTCATTTACCGAAGTAATAACTTTAGCGGCTTGAGCGTTTATAGAAAAACTCGCTACAAAAAAAGACAACATAAATAAGATAACTTTCATATTTAACTATTTAAGATTCAATATAAAAGTAAAAAAAATCGTCTCTTCTCGTTAGAAAAAAGACGATTTTAATTTTGTAAGTATCTAAGGATTATTTATTTCCTTTTTCAAAGTCAGCTACAAACTGAGCTAAACCGATATCTGTCAATGGGTGTTTCAATAAACCGTAAATTGCAGAAAGAGGTCCAGTCATAACGTCTGCACCAATTTTAGCACAGTTTACAATATGCATAGTGTGACGTACAGAAGCTGCTAAAATTTGAGTTTCGTAACCGTAGTTATCATAAACCTCTCTAATTTCTTGAATCAAATTCAATCCATCAGTAGAAATATCATCTAAACGCCCAACGAAAGGAGAAACAAAAGTTGCTCCAGCTTTTGCAGCCAAAAGTGCTTGTCCTACAGAGAAAACAAGAGTTACGTTAGTTTTAATTCCTTTATCAGAAAAGTATTTTGCTGCCATAACACCTTCCTTAGTCATAGGAAGTTTTACAACAATCTGCTCATGTAATTCAGCTAACTCCTCACCTTCTTTAACCATACCTTCAAAGTCAAGAGCGTTAACTTCTGCACTTACATCACCATCAACAAGATTGCAAATGTCAACATAATGCTTAAGGATATTGTTTTTTCCAGTGATTCCTTCTTTTGCCATTAATGACGGATTAGTTGTTACACCATCCAAAACACCTAAAGCTTGTGCTTCTTTAATTTGAGCTAAATTAGCTGTGTCTATAAAAAATTTCATAATTTGTTTAATTAAAAATGGTTTGTTTGTATCTATAAATTTCTTTTCAAAGAAATTCTTTTTAAAGAAATCTAGCTGCAAAATTACAAAATCAATACCAATAAAGATTTTAAAATTAAAACCATTTTAAAATTATATGTTAAAAATAAGTGTATTTTTTACATTTTTCTACAGCTTATAATGATTCATAAGCATTTTCTCATACACTTTATCTGGAAGCGCACGTTTTAAAACAATCGAAAACTTCTGCATAAAAGCGCCCACTTTATAATGTACGTTTGGTTTTTTAGTTTGAATAATTTTATAAACTGCTTCTGCCATTTCATTTGGATTACTTCCTGCATCAACATGATCATTCATTGTGGCTAGAACATCGCCGTAAACTTTTTCGTAAGCAGAATTTTTAATAACTGGGGCGTGATAACGTCCAGCAGCAATATTGGTAGCAAAATCTCCAGGCGCAACGTTCGTAATTTCGACACCAAAAGCCTTAACTTCCATTCTCAAAGCTTCAGTAATCAATTCCAAAGCTCCTTTTGATGCAGAATAAACACTTCTATACGGAAGTCCCATATAACCAGCAATCGAAGTAATATTAATAATAAGACCTGAATTTTGCTTACGCATTTGTGGCAACGCCGCTTTCATAACTTCAATTGGACCAAAAAAGTTAGTCTCAAAATTATTTCGAATTTCCTCAGTCGGAATTTCTTCTAAAGGCCCTGTAATTCCAACTCCAGCGTTATTAATTACAATATCCAATCTTCCAGAAGTTTCGATAATTTTGTTTACCGCTGTTTTAATAGAATCAGAATTTCGAACATCTAAAGCAACTAACGGAAAAACTGAATTTAAAACTTTCTCAGGATTTCTGCTTGTTCCGTATACAACAAAACCTTTTTGATGTAAAAACTCACCAATAGATTTTCCAATTCCTGATGATCCTCCGGTAATTAAAACGACTTTGCTCATTTTTTAGTTATAAGTTATGGGTTATGAGTTATAAGTTTTTGGAATTGGGTTTATTTTGAACCACATAAAGCAGTCAATTTTGAACTTCTAACCAATAACATTTAACTTCAGATAGGGTCAAAAATAAAAAAATCCTCCAAAAAGGAAGATTACAAAACTATTAAATTATAAAAAAAATGGCAAGCGACCTACATCGCACCGCTCAACCACGTACCCTTGCTATGTTCCCATCCTGGGGGAGTCTGCAGGAGCTGGTCGTGTAGGACTTGCCGGTGCAAATATACAACCTTTTTATATTTTTGCAAGACCTTTGTAACAATAAAAATATCGTCGTATATTGGCTTATTGAAATTTTAAACTATGAAAAAATATAACTTCCTAGCTGTCATTTTATTAGGAATCACATTGGTTGGATGTGTAAAGGAAAAGAATGTTGAAAATTCTTTATTTACTATCGATGATTCTGCTTTTCCTGCTCATCTTACGCAAAAAGAAGCGCTTAATATTGGAATTTTAAACCCGAAATCTAAAGAAATTGACAGCGTTGCCTACTTTGTAAACGACCAAAGAGTTGGAGGTACAAAAGGTGCTGCAAATTTTAGATTTGAATTAATAGATCAAAAATTAGGATACCAATACTTAAAAGCTAAAGTTTATTTTGGCGGAGATTCTTCAGACGCAACTGCTAGAATTGAAGTCGTTTCAGACATTGAGCCTAAATTATTAAAATATAAAGTCGTAAATACTTTTCCTCACGACAAAAAAGCTTTTACAGAAGGTTTAGAGTTTTATAAAGATACTTTATACGAAAGCACTGGACAAGAAGGAGCTTCTTTTGTAAAAAAATACGATTACAAAACTGGAAAAGTTTACAAACAAATTGATCTAGACCAACAGTATTTTGGAGAGGGAATTACATTTATAAATGATAAATTATTCCAACTAACGTACAAAAACAAAAAAGGTTTCATTTACGACGCAAAGACTTTAAAACTTGAAAAAACCTTTGATTATGAAAAAGAGATTGAAGGTTGGGGAATGACAAATGACGGAAAGCACATTTATCAAACTGACGGAACTGAAAAAATCTGGAAAGTTGACCCTGCTACTCAAAAAATGATTGACTATATCAACGTTTATTCGGGAGAATCTAAAATTAAAGCCGTTAATGAAATCGAATGGATCAATGGAAAAATCTATGCAAATGTATGGTTCAAAGATGCTATTGCTGTCGTAAATCCAAATTCAGGAGCAGTTGAAGCCATTTTAAATTTATCTGATTTAAGAAAAACAATGACAGATATTACAAAAGATGATGTTTTAAACGGTATTGCATACAATCCTAAAACTAAAACTATTTTTGTAACGGGTAAAAACTGGAGCAAAATGTTCGAAATTACCGTTTCAGAATAAAGATAAAAATATTGAATTTTTAAAATTCCAAATTCCTATCTGACACAAATTTCACGAGTTTTCACAATTCATTAGTGAAAATTCGTGAAATTTGTGTTTTATAACAATATCCACAATGACAACATTAATCATAAACATACAAGAGTTATTACAAGTTCGCGAAACTCCTATCACTAAAGTTTCGGGTGCGGAAATGGCAAAACTTCCAACAATTAAAAATGCTTTTTTGGTATTAAAAGACAATTTAATTGAAGATTTCGGCTCGATGGATAATCTTCCAGAAATCAAAGCTGATAAAACTATTGATGCAACTGGAAAAGTTGTTCTTCCGTCTTGGTGCGACAGCCACACGCATATTGTTTATGCAGGAAATCGCGAGCAAGAATTTGTTGATCGTATAAATGGTCTTTCTTACGAAGAAATAGCCAATCGCGGCGGCGGAATTTTAAATTCGGCTAAAAAACTAAACGAAACTTCTGAAGAAGAAATTTATGAGCAATCTAAAGTTCGATTAGAAGAAGTAATGCAGTTAGGAACCGGTGCTGTAGAAATTAAATCGGGTTATGGATTAACGGTTGATGGAGAATTAAAAATGCTTCGTGTAATTAAAAAATTGGCAGAAAACTATCCTATCGCCATCAAAGCGACATTTCTAGGCGCACATGCTTTTCCTTTACATTACAAAGAGGATAAAGCAGGCTATCTTGACGAAATGATTAACGAGATGCTGCCAGAAATTTCCAAAAATAAGCTTGCTGATTATGTAGATGTTTTCTGCGAAAGCGGTTATTTTTCTGTAGAAGAAACCGAAAAAATAATGGAAGCAGGTTTAGCATTTGGCTTGAAACCAAAAATTCATGTCAATCAATTTAATTCTATTGGCGGAATTCAGGCTGGCGTTAAATTTAATGCACTATCTGTAGATCATCTTGAAATTATGAACCCAGAAGATATTGAAGCGTTAAAAGACACCGAAACAATGCCTGTTGCTTTACCTTCTTGTTCTTATTTTTTAAGCATCCCGTATACACCAGCGCGCGAAATGATAAAAGCAGGTTTACCTTTAGCGTTAGCAACAGATTTCAACCCTGGATCTACTCCATCAGGAAATATGAATTTTGTTGTAGCAACAGCTTGTATAAAAATGAAAATGACGCCAGAAGAAGCAATTAATGCAGCAACAATAAACGGCGCCTACGCAATGGGACTTTCAGAAACACACGGAAGTATCACAAAAGGCAAAAAAGCCAATCTGATTCTAACAAATCCTATATCTTCTTATTACCAGATTCCTTACGCTTTTGGAAGCAATCTTATTGAATCAGTTTTTGTTGAGGGCAAAATTTTAAAATAAATCGTTTGTCCAAATAAACAAACAGTTCAATTCAATAATTAAAATTTAATTTTATCTGCCAAAATCATTTAAATCTGCGTGAAAAAATCTATACGTAAAATGTTTCACGCAGATTTAAAAAGATTTAGGCAGATATTTGCAGATTAAATTGAAAAAATCACCACACATTACCCCATAAAAAAAGGCCTGTGAAAAATCACAGACCTTTAATATCTTAAGTGGTATTGTATCCCTTCGGCCGAATTATCTTAAACTAAAACTAGTTTTAGAAACTAATTCATCATTATCAAAAACATTGATAAAATAAGTTCCTTTAGCAAAATCTTTTCCTGGAAGATCTTCACTAACTTGTACAGTTTTATTTTCGTATTTCACTGTAGTTTTAAAGCTGTAAGTTAATGTGTTTTCTCCAAAACTTTCAGTTTTCTTTTCGCCTAAAACATTGTTTTTAGCGTCGATAACTTGAACATAATACGTTTTGTCTCCAGATTTTGCAATTTGATTTTCAGCAATTGTAAAACTAACTTTCAAAACATCAGCACGACTTGCTTTATCCGTTTCGATTTGTTTTCCAGAGCTTTTCAATTTGTAAGCCGAAGTTTTAGTATTTAAAACAGATAATTTAGATCCTTTTTCCACAGTTTTAGCCAATTCTTCATTTTGACCAACTAATACTTCATTATACTTTTTAGACTCTCCTAAAACTACAATAGTACTATCTCTTTGAGTTGTTAAAACACCATTTTGTTTTTTCAACTCATCGTTTTCAGCAACTAAAGTTTTCATTTTACTCTGCATTGCTTGAACTTGAGATCTGTATTTAGAAACATCTCCTTTAGACTTGTTCAAATCATCCATTAAAGCCACAACTTTGTCTCTTTCTTGGATTAATTCGTCAGACATAGAAGTGTTTTCAGCAATTGCAGCATCATAAGTCGCTTTTAACTCCTGTAAATCTTTCATTACAGACTCTTTCTCAGTCAAGGTTGTTGTAAGTTCAGTCTTAACCACCTCTGTATCAGAAGATAATTTAAAAATATACACTAAGCTACCGATCAGTAGGACTGCTAAAACTGCGATTACCGCCTTTAGACTTGAATTGTTGTTCTTTGGGTTTTCCATATTTAAATAATTTTCTTTAATAACAAATTTAAGAATTAATATAAGGTAATAACGTAAGTTTCTACAATTATATTATTTTTGGAAAATAAATTTTTTTCATGGAAAAATTAATCCCATTCACTATAAATGATTTAGCTAAAATCACAAATCACAGAAGTGGTGAAATAAAGTTCGGAGAAAAAATGATTGTCATTCCGCCAGGAATTGATAAGATTAATTTTATTAAAGAAAGTGAAGCTAAATATGTGCTTCTAGGAATTCCCGAAGATATTGGTGTGCGCGCCAATTACGGAAGGCCTGGAGCTGCTTCTGCATGGCAATCTGCGATAAAAAGCATTGCCAATATTCAGCACAATCGTTTTTCTAAGGGGAGTAACATTATTATTTTAGGACACATTAATGTTAGTGACGAAATGCGTCAGGTTGAAAACTTAGATTTTAACGACATTGACGATCGTTCAAAATTAAGTCAGCTGGTTGAAAAAATAGACAAAGAAGTCTCTCATACTATTTTCACTATAATCAAAGCTGGAAAAACGCCAATTATTATTGGTGGAGGCCACAATAATGCCTACGGAAATATTAAAGGTGCTGCTCTTGCGAAAGGAAAACCTATAAATGCAATCAATTTTGATGCGCACTCTGATTTTAGAATCTTAGAAGGCCGCCATAGCGGAAACGGATTTTCATATGCTTACGAAGAAGGTTTCTTAAAGAAATATTTCATTTTTGGCCTTCATGAAAATTACACTTCAAAAAGTGTTTTAGATATTATAAAAAAATTGGAAGACCGCGTTCGATACAATACTTACGACAGTGTCAACATTAGAAAAGAAAAAGATTTTAATCGCGAAATGATTACCGCTTTGGATTTTATTAAAAGTGATGCTTTCGGAATTGAAATTGATCTTGATGCGATTCCAAACATTGCCAGCAGCGCCATGACTATCAGCGGTTTCTCTGTTGAAGAATTAAGACAGTTTGTTTCTTTCTTTGGCGAACATAAGCATGCTGCATATCTGCATATCTGCGAAGGAGCACCAGATTTAGATAATTCTCCAAACAATAATTTAATCGGCAAATTGATTGGTTATTTAGTTACCGATTTTATCAAAGCAAACATCGAACCCGCTTGATTTTAAATACCCTATTAGGTTATGCCATAAGGCCTATTTGCCAAATAAAAGCAAATTCAAACAAACGATTGGACGAATAAACATATCTTTGCACAGCATTTTAGTTATTAAAACTGAAATACTAAATACCAAAGATATGTTATTCGAAGATCTATCACTTTCAAAAAGTATACAAAAAGCCGTATTTGAAGAAGGCTACTTAAATCCGACTCCAATTCAGGAAAAATCAATTCCGATTGTTTTAGAAGGCCGTGATTTAATTGGCTGTGCACAAACAGGAACAGGAAAAACGGCAGCATTTGCTATTCCAATCATACATCAATTACACCGAATTGTCGGTTCATCAAAAAAAGCAAAAGTGATTCGCGCGCTTGTGGTTACGCCTACTCGCGAACTAGCAGTGCAGATCGGTCAAAGTTTTGACACTTATGCAAAATATACCAACTTAACACAACTGACTATTTTCGGAGGAGTTTCTCAAAATCCGCAAGTTGATGCTTTAAAAAATGGAGTTGATATTTTAGTTGCCACTCCAGGACGTTTATTAGACCTTCATAAACAAGGTTTTCTTGATTTAAATCATTTGCACACTTTAGTGCTAGATGAAGCCGATCAGATGCTGGATATGGGTTTTATAAACGATGTCAAAAAAATCGTAAAACTGACTCCTAAAAACAGACAAACGTTACTTTTCTCTGCAACAATGCCAATTGCAATTCGCGAACTTGCAGAAATGTTTCTTCAAGATCCAGAAAAAGTTGAAGTTTCTCCCGTTTCTTCTACAGCAGAAAATGTCGAGCAACGCATTTATTTTGTTGATAAAACAGAAAAAAGAAACTTGCTATACAATTTAATTAAAGAAGAAAATCTATCGAACGTGCTTGTTTTCTCGAGAACCAAACACGGCGCTGACAATGTGGTAAAAGCGCTTCGCAAAAAAGATATTCCTGCAGAAGCTATTCACGGAGATAAATCGCAAAACGCAAGACAAAGAGTTCTAGATGCCTTCAAAAACAAAGAAGTTGGAGTTTTGGTTGCAACCGATATTGCAGCACGAGGAATTGACATCGAGCAATTGCCTTATGTAATCAATTTCGATTTACCGAATATTCCAGAAACTTACGTTCACCGAATTGGCCGTACAGGTCGTGCAGGAAATGGCGGAATCGCAATTTCTTTCTGCGGAAAAGATGAACTTCCGTATTGGAAAGACATTCAAAAATTAATAAAAGTTGATGTAAAAACGATTGCTGATCATCCGTATCAATGGCATTCTGGAAGTCCAGAAGCTGGAGAAAAGCCTAAAAGTTCAAACAGAAGCGGCGGAGCTCACAAATCGAGAAAGTCAACAAACGCTAAGAAAAACAAAAAACGCTGGTACTAAACAGCGTTTTTTTCTTTTATAAGGAAATTAATTATTTTAAATAATTTAACCGGTTCAAAAGGTTTAATAATAATATCATTCATTCCAGATGAAATCGCCTCATCTGTAATTTCATCTTTATCAAAAGCCGTCAAAGCGACAATAGGAGTTTCTATACCTTGAAGACGTATTCGTTTGGTGGTTTCAAATCCGTTCATTAAAGGCATATTAATATCCATTAAAATTAGATCGAACGTATCGTTTTCTAAGGCTTTAAGAGCTGCAAAACCATCATCGACTACTTTACAGGAATAATTATTTTTTTCGATAATCTTTTTGGTAACAAGCTGATTAATCAAATTGTCTTCAACCACTAGAATTTTATAAACTTCGCTTGAAGTCAAATCAACTTCAATCTCATCAATAATGCTTTTCGTTTTGGCTAAATCATGCTCAAAAGCAATGGTAAACGAAAATGAAGTTCCTTTTCCTAAATCGCTGTCCAAAGTAATGGTGCTTCCAAAAAGCCCTAAAAGTCTTTTTACAATACTAAGCCCCAATCCTGTACCTTGATAATCTTCGTCTTTACGGCCAACTTGAACAAATTTTTCAAAAATCTTATTTTGATCTACAGCGGCAATTCCTATTCCGTTGTCTTTTATCAAAAAATCTAAATAATGGAGCTTTCCTTCTACTTTATTCAGTTTTACTATAATTTCAACTTGTCCGTCTTTGGTAAATTTCAAAGCATTACTAACCAAATTCATTAAGATCTGAGCCAAGCGCAATTTATCTCCAATTAAATATTCTGGAATATGAGAATCAATATCAATAGAAATGCTATTATTATTCTTCTGTGAGAGAAAAGAAAGCGAATTCTTAATTACCGTAATTTCATCAGAAATATTAAAAGTCAAATTCTCCAATACAATCTTGTTCTCTTCAATTTTGTTTATCTGCAAAATATCATTTACGAGAGACAATAGATATCTTGCAGAAAATTTTAAGGAACTTAAATGCTGGCTTCTCGAAATTTCTTTATGTTCTTCGAGCAGCATATTGGTAATTCCGACCACTCCATAAAGCGGAGTACGCAATTCGTGACTTATAGTCGATATAAATTGCGTTTTGAGCAAAGAGGCTTCTTCTGCGATTTCTTTCGCTTTAAGAAGCTCTAAATTGTGTTTTTTCTTGTATCTGATATTCTTTATCAGTGTGATAATTAAAATTAAAAGAATAAGCGAAATCAAAATAAAAAGAATTACAATGATTTTTGACTTTCTTAAACTTTGAGATTGCTCTACTTTTTCTCCCTCAACTTTATCAATCTGCCTTTTATATTCGTCCAATTCTAGACTTAGACCAGCTTGAGAAGCTTTTTTTAGTTTTTTAACATCATATAAATTATCAGAAAGATTATAATGATCAACAAGCGCTTCGTAGGCTTCTTTGTGTTTATCGATTTTATTTAAGAAATGGGCATATTCTAAATATGCATGTGCCAAATCTGTTTTTTCCTGGCATTTTTTTCCTGATTCAATAGCACTCAAAAAATAGGCATTTGCAGCCTTGTTATCATTTTTATGGCTAGCATAAATACCGTTCAGCATATCCACTATAACTTCTGTCGATCCGTCGTTATATTTTAATTTCGTGCTATTAACATATTTCAAAAAAAGATGCCCTTGATTGAAGTTTCCAATATCAAAATACGCCCAAGCAATATTGACATTGGTAAAATACACCTCTTTCAAATCATTAATTTTCAAAGCATAAGCAACTGCTTTTTTATAATTACGGATTCCTTCATCAAACTGTTTCTTTTCAAAACAATACATATTCCCTAAATTATTATAGAGAAGACATTTTATAGAATCGTTATCGGTTTTATTGGCATAATACAGCCCCTTTTTGTAGAAGAAAATCGCTTTATCAAACTCTGCCAATTCATTATAGTTGGCCGCGATAATATTGTAAGAACGAGCAGTAAGACAGTAATCTTTTAGTACTGTTGCCGCATTTAAGGCAGCTCTAGAATAGATAAGTGATTTTTCGAAATTAGATTCTCTAAAATTTAAAAGTGCTTTCTTAACAGTCTTATCAATTTTAGGATCTAGATTACAATTAGATTGCGCGATTGCCGAATTGGCAAAGCAATTCAGAATCAAGAGTAAAAGTAACAAAATCCGTTTTTGGGGCATCAATCGGCTAGTTTGATCAAATATACACTTTAAAATAAAAAAAAGCTGTATTTCATAAAAAAATACAGCTTTTCAAAATATTATTTCAATAACTAAGATAAAAAAATTAAAATCTTAGCTTTTTTATTATTCTTTATTATTTTCCCATTGTCCAACAACAGAAGTCGCTAATGCATTTCCTAACACATTTGTTGCACTTCTAAACATGTCGCAAAAGTGGTCAATTGGAAGAATTAACGCAATTCCTTCAATCGGAATATCAAACATACCACATGTCGCCGCAACGACAACCAAACTAGCACGTGGCACACCTGCAATACCTTTACTGGTAAGCATTAAAACTAAAAGCATTGCCATTTGTGTTCCTAAATCTAAATGCACATTATAGAATTGAGCAATAAAGATGCTCGCAAAAGTCATGTACATCATACTTCCGTCAAGGTTAAAGGAATATCCAAGTGGCAGCATGAAAGAAACGATTTTATCTTTTACTCCAAAACCTTCTAATTCTTCTGTTAATTTAGGAAATACGGCTTCACTACTTGTAGTTCCAAAAGCGATTGCCAAAGGCCCCGTAATACGTCTTAACAATTCTGTCATTCTTCCTTTTAGGAAAATATATCCGATTACAATTAAAATTGCCCAAAGCGTACCGATACCAATTAAAAACGAACCGAAAAATTTGAAGTATGTAATAACCAATTCTTCTGCATCTCGAATAGCAAACACACCTGCAATGGCTCCAAAAACTCCAATTGGAGCAAACTTCATTACATAGTTTACCATTTTCAAAACAATGTGCGATAGTTTATCAAAAGCACTAATAATTGGCTTTACTGTTGACCCTAAAGAAGCTGCTGCTAACCCGAAGAAAATAGAGAAAACTACAATCTGCAGAATTTCATTGGTAGCCATCGCTTCCACAATACTTTTTGGCACGATATGCTCAACAAAATTATCAAAAGACAGATTTTGTGTTTTACCTGTAACCTCAGAAGCCGCTGCCATATCAACGTGTTCTAGCTTTAAACCAACACCTGGCTGCAAAATATTTACGTAAAACAATCCAATTAAAAGAGAAATAAATGAAGCTGTAAAAAACCACCCAATAGCTTTTCCTCCAATTCTTCCAACAGTTTTAATATCACCCAATTTTGCAATTCCCACTACCAAAGTCGTAAAAACCAATGGAGAAATAATCATTTGCACCAAACGAATAAAGATGGTTGCCAGCATTTTAATTTTACTGCTAAATGCCTGCGCTGATTCTGGCGAAATGGTATTGTGCAATATAATTCCTAAAATGGCTCCAAGAACCATCGCAATTATAATTTGCCCTGTTAATCCCGAAAGAAATGATTGTTTTTTAGTTTCTGTAACTTCTTGCATTAATTTATTTTTTAATTATTAAAATAATAAGACCCTCACTGTCTTACCTTTTATTAATATGTTTTGTTGATCAAATAAAAATCAGCCAAAACAATTGCGGCCATCGCTTCAACGATTGGCACTGCGCGAGGCACTACACATGGATCATGACGTCCTTTTCCAGTCATTGGTGTAATGTTTCCTTTATTATCTAAAGAATCTTGAGTCTGCATAATAGTTGCAACTGGCTTAAAGGCAACTCTGAAATAAATATCCATTCCGTTGCTTATACCACCTTGAATTCCGCCTGATAAATTTGTTTTTGTAGTTCCGTCAGGATTGTATAAATCGTTATGCTCGCTTCCTTTCATTTCAGATCCAGAAAAACCGCTTCCGTATTCAAAACCTTTTACTGCATTAATAGAAAGCATTGCTTTTCCTAATTCTGCATGAAGTTTATCAAATACTGGTTCTCCTAAACCAACTGGAACATTTTGAATTACACAACTCACAACACCTCCAACAGTGTCTCCCTGTTTGCGGATCTCACGAATATATTCTTCCATAGTCGCTGCAGATTTCTCGTCTGGACAACGCACTGGATTGCTTTCAATTTTAGAAAAATCTAATTCTTGGTATGGTGTTTCTAAGTGAATTGGACCAACAGAAGAAACATAAGCATTGATTTTAATTTCTGCCAACATTTGCTTTGCAATTGCACCTGCTACTACTCTACTTGCTGTTTCTCTTGCAGAACTTCTTCCGCCACCACGATAATCGCGGAAACCATATTTCTGATCGTAAACATAATCAGCATGGCTTGGTCTGTAATTATCTTTTATATGAGAGTAATCGTCTGATTTTTGATTGGTATTTGGAATAATGAAACCGATTGGAGTTCCAGTCGTTTTTCCTTCAAATATTCCTGATAGAAACTGAACCGCATCTGGCTCTTTTCTTTGTGTAACAATTGCCGACTGACCTGGCTTTCTGCGTGCCATATCTAGTTCAATTGCTTCAAAATCTAATTGTATTCCTGGAGGACATCCGTCAATAATTCCGCCTAAAGCTTCACCGTGAGATTCTCCAAATGTAGTTACTTTATATAGTGTGCCGAAGCTGTTTCCTGCCATTGTGTTTTGTTTTGAGCAAATGTAAGTTTTATGAATTAAATTAAAAAATTTAAAACTGGTATTATTAACGAAACATTAAATGGGATAAAAATCACAATTTGGTAAAATTACCCTCCTTTTGATAACCTTTTAATAAAATTAAATTTCACAAATTTTCTTTCATTTGTAAAACTTCAAATCAAGAAAAATTGAAAAAAAGAAATGTCGAATTGGTCATTCTTTCTGATGTCCATTTAGGAACTTACGGAAGTCATGCTAAAGAACTAAACAACTATCTTTCAAGCATTAAACCCAAAACTTTAGTTTTAAACGGCGATATAATTGATGCTTGGCAGTTTCGTAAATCGTATTTCCCAAAAGCACATTTACGAGTAATTCAGCGCATTATCGGAATGGCTTCTAAAGGAACAAAAGTTTACTATATTACTGGAAATCACGACGAGATACTTCGAAAATTCAGCGATATGAATATGGGAAATTTTGCTCTAGTTGATAAATTAGTTTTAGAATTAGACGACAAAAAAGCTTGGATTTTTCACGGAGACGTTTTTGATGCCTCGGTTCAGCATTCAAAATGGATTGCAAAATTAGGCGGACTGGGTTACGATTATCTAATCCTAACGAATCGTTTTGCCAATTGGTGTCTAGCTAAATTAGGACGCGAACCTTATTCTTTTTCTAAAAAAATAAAAGCCAGCGTTAAAAAAGCCGTAAAATTCATTTCTGATTTTGAAACCACAGCAACCGATCTAGCCATTGAAAAGAATTACGATTATGTAATCTGCGGACATATCCATGAACCAAAAATAGTAACCAAGGAAAACAAACACGGTTCTACTTTATACCTCAATTCTGGTGATTGGGTAGAAAATCTGACTGCTTTAGAATACCATAAAAAACGCTGGAAGCTTTTCTCTTACAAGGCTAGCAACTTTGCTGAAGAAGAAAATCTTTTAGAAATGGAAGATCTTATCACATCTCAGCTCATATCTTCCATAATCCTTAAATAAAGGCCTCAGAAGGAGTTTTTTAAGAATTTTAACGGTCGGAATTCCTAAAAATGAAAATTATATAACAATTTTCAAAAATATTATACGTTCTCTATTTGACCGATATAATACATTTGAAAAAAATTAATTAACCATTTTTATGAAAAAGATACTTTTATCTGCCCTTATGCTTCTTGGTTTAGCATTTACGGCTCAATCGCAAGAAATTTCGAAACACGCTTTAGGATTACGTCTGGGAGACAACAACGGATTTGGAGGAGAAATATCATACCAATTAGGATTAAATCAAAAAAACAGACTTGAATTTGATTTAGGATGGAGAAACAGCAGTGATGTAGACGCTATAAAAGGAGTTGCTCTTTACCAATGGGTTTGGAACATCGACGGAGGTTTTAACTGGTACGCTGGTGTCGGTGGAGGATTAGCCGCTTGGGATCACGATTACTACAACAATAATTATAGATACAGCGATAGCGGAACTTATGTTTTTGCAGCTGGAGATATCGGTATAGAATATAGATTTAGCGAAGTGCCACTTACCCTATCATTGGACGCAAGACCAGAAATTGGTTCAGGTTACTATGATGATGACAATTTCGGATTTGACGTTGGTTTAGGAGTTAAATTTAGATTCTAAATTAAAATTAAAAAATAATTGTAAGAAGAAACCTGTCGTTTAAAAGCGACAGGTTTTTTTTATGGTTTCAAAAGAAATTTTAAAAAAGGGCTTCGACTGCGCTCAGCCTGACAAACTTTGAAATCGCTTCCTAAGAAACAATCAATGTCAGGCTGAGCGCAGTCGAAGCCCAGCCCTTACATAATTTTACTTAATAATAATTTCTTTCTTAGAATGAATTTTCACCACCGTATAAGGATATGAAATTACCTGCATCGTCATAGCATCTTTTGCTGGACTATTTTCTTTTACAGTGATAATGATATTTTTATCTGTTTCTTCTACCTTTTCAACATCTATAGAATAACCGCTTGTGTTTTTTTCGCCCATATTTAGAATCACATAATTATAATCCTGAATATCGGGATCCTTCATTTTATGCGCCAAAAGCGGATCGTTTTCAAGCATTTTGATTTCATTGGGCTCTGTCAAAATTTCAAAAAATTTAATATTTCCACCGCCATCCGATTGCGTTGTTAAAACTTCGTACAATGCCGCATTTGAACTTCCAACCTTCTTCACTCCGCACGAAATCAAAACAAAAATCGCTAAAACAGAAATTACTTTTTTCATCTTATTCTTTTAAATTAGTGCTTCTCCAATTTGTAATCATCAACCGCTTTCTGATATAAAGCCTCATATTTAGGCAAGATATTTTTAATATCAAATTTTCTTGCCACTTCAAGAGCATTTGCCTTAAACTGACTTAAAACCGCATCGTCTTTTAAAATCTTCAATGCGTTTTGTGCCATTTCCTCGACATTTCCGACATTGCTTAAGTATCCAGAAAAACCATCAAAATTTACTTCAGGCAAACCTCCAGAATTACTTGAAATTACTGGAACACCACATGCCATTGCTTCTAACGCCGCCAAACCAAAACTTTCAGTTTCTGAAGGCAATAAAAACAAATCGGTCATGCATAAGATTTTATCAATTTCGTGGCTATTTCCAAAGAAAATCACTTTGTCTAAAATCCCCAATTCCTGACATAAAATCTCTGCTTTTTCCTTTTCAGGTCCATCACCAACCATCATCAATTTAGCTGGAATTTCTTTCTGAACGTTATAGAAAATCTTAATAATATCTGGAATACGTTTTACTTTTCTAAAGTTACTAATATGAGTAATAATACGCTCATTCTCATTCGCCATTACATAACGGTGACAAGGCGCGTTTGGATCTTTTTTGACTTTGTCCAATTCAATAAAATTCGGAATCACCTTAATTTTATTTTTGATTTTGAACAATTTCAACGTATCATCTTTCAAACTCTGCGAAACCGAAGTCACATAATCTGATTTATTAATACTAAAAGTCACCGCAGGCTTATAAAATGGATGATTCCCAACAAGTGTAATATCCGTTCCGTGAAGCGTTGTAATCATTGGTAGATTAATCCCTTCGTTCTTAAGCATTTGTTTTGCCATATAACCTGCATAAGCATGCGGAATGGCATAATGCACGTGCAGAAGCTCAATTTTGTACAATTTTACCATATCAACCAATTTACTAGACAAAGCTAATTCGTAGGGCTGATAATGAAACAAAGGATATTCCGGAACGTTTACTTCGTGATAATGAACATTCGGATTCAAAAGTGCCAATCTCACTGGCTGGCTATATGTAATAAAATGTATTTCGTGTCCTCTTCTGGCCAATTCGAGACCTAACTCAGTAGCTACTACACCACTACCTCCAAAAGTAGGATAACAGACAATTGCTATTTTCATGTATAAAATTTAATTCTACGAAAATACTCAAAAATAGCGTTTAATTAACCGTTTAAATTGTTAGATTTTTGACAAAATTAGATTAACTCTGGTTGATAAATATTTTTTAGAAGCAGAACAATATCATTCAAAAGCACTTGCAGTCCCGCTGTCCGCTAAATTCCCGATCAACAAAAACTACGGCTGAAAAAGCCTTGTTTTTCTAAATCGGGAGATACCGCTCCCATCGGGGCTAGATTAGACCTTTTTGTTTTCATAAGAACCTATTTTACCCAACTTTGTCAAAGTTTAAAACTTTGACAAAGTTCTTACTTACAAATATTCCGTAACGAAACCCGACAGTTTTTAAAAACCTGTCGGGTTTAATTCGCAAACACTATCACCCAAAATTGACAAACTTCTTTACCAACTAAACCTAACAGGTTTTAAAAACCTGTTAGGTTTCCAACCTGAAACTTGAAACCTGAAACTTGAAACTTAAAACCACAAAAAAAGGCACAAAATTTAAATTTCGTGCCTTTTAAATATATTTTTAAATACTCTTAGAAAAATCTGCTGTGCCAGCTATCGGCTGCAGGAACTTCCCAAGACTCATTAAATTCTTCGATATTGTTTACCAAATTATTGAAAACAATTGTATTCTCAGAAACTGATTTATCTTTTACCATTTTCTTGAAATCAATTAATGGTTTATGTGCAATATGTTCTCCAAGTTTAAAAGTAACATTCATTTTATCCAATAAATCAACGTTGTACTTTTTCTCTAAACTTTGAATAAATTCAACAGAACTATCAATAGAACAACCTGTAGCAGCCTGTACATCTTGATTTACTGCCAATATTATAAATCGGTTGTATTTTAATAAAAACGAAGCTTCTAGACTTGTGCCGTGTGCAGCCCATTGTTCTACAAAAGCTTTTAAATCCGTTTCGATTTCAGAAAACTCTTCCTCAGAAAATTTTCTGTTCGACTGGTAAATCCAAACTCTAGACTCACCTGGTAAATTTTCAAAAGGTATATACATTTTTAACTTTTTTTTGTTTGTTTTTGTTTCAGGTTTAAAGTTTCAAGTTTCAAAACTTAGTAGCTTAGCATCTTAGAACCTTAGCACCTCTTTTACAAATCTTGTGCATTTGCAATTAACTCAGCAACGTCCATAACTTTTACCTCACCCTCTTTATGAGCATGTTTAATACCATCGGTTAACATTGTATTACAGAACGGACAACCCGCAGCAATAATGTCTGGTTTTACTTCTAATGCATCTTCTGTACGAAGAACATTTACTTCTTTGTTTCCAGGTTCAGCATCTTTAAACATTTGTGCTCCACCCGCTCCGCAGCATAATCCATTTGCTTTAGAACGTTTCATTTCAACTAATTCAACGTCCAATTTCTGAATTAAATCTCTTGGCGCTTCGTAAACTTTATTGGCTCTACCTAAATAACAAGGATCGTGGAACGTAATTTTTTTACCTTTAAATTGCCCACCCTCAACAGTTAATCTTCCATCATCAATTAATGATTTCAAGAATTCTGTGTGATGAATAACTTCGTAATTACCTCCTAATTCTGGATATTCATTTTTCAATGTATTAAAACAATGCGGACAAGCTGTAACGATTTTCTTAGCTTCATAAGCATTCAAAACCTCGATATTCATCATAGCTTGCATTTGAAACAAAAATTCATTTCCAGCTCTCTTTGCAGGATCGCCAGTACAACTCTCTTCTGTACCTAAAACTGCAAAAGAAACATTGGTACGATTTAAGATTCGTACAAATGCTTTAGTAATTTTTTTTGCTCTATCATCAAAACTTCCTGCGCAACCTACCCAAAACAAAACCTCTGGCTGTTTTCCTTCGGCAAGCATTTCTGCCATTGTTGGTACTACTAAATTTTCTGACATTTCTCTCACTTTTGTTTAATCGGTTAGTCGTGAAATTGTTTAATCGCTAAAAGCAAAATGACAATTCTGTAAAAACCGAAATATTATTTTAAAAATCGATTAAACGGTTAAAGAACTAACCGATTAAACAATAAATATTAATTCTCGTTTTTCCAATTTAAACGGTCTTGCTGGCTGTATTGCCAAGGTGCACCGTTATTTTCAATATTAGTCATCATTGCGTTTAATGACATTGGAGCAGCACTTTGTTCCATCACTAAATAACGACGCATATCCATAATAATAGATAACGGACTAATATTTACAGGACATTCCTCAACACAAGCATTACAAGAAGTACAAGCCCATAATTCTTCTGGAGTAATATAATCGTTTAATAATGTTTTGTTATCTGGAACAAACACACCTTTATTAGCATCAATATTTTTACCAACTTCAGTTAAACGATCTCTTGTATCCATCATAATTTTACGTGGAGACAACTTTTTACCCGTTTGATTTGCTGGACAAGAATAAGTGCAACGTCCGCATTCTGTACACGTATAAGCATTTAACAACTGAACCCAGTTTAAATCCTGAACATCGCTTGCACCAAATTTACTCGGAGCAGCGTTTTCATCAACCGGAGCTGCCGCAAACGGATCAGCATTTGGATCCATCATTAATTTTACCTCTTTTGTAACAGAAGCTAAATTATCAAATTGCCCTTCTGGTTTTAAGTTTGCAAAATACGTATTCGGGAAAGCCAAAAGAATGTGCAAGTGTTTTGAAAAGTATAAATAGTTCATAAAAACTAAAATACCCACAATATGTAACCACCAGAAAACTTCAAATAACAATCCAACTGTTTCATTAGATGTACCATTAAAAATTGGCGCTATAAATTGACTTATTGGATAACTTCCTGCTTTATGAAAATGAGAATATCCTCCTGGAACATTCTGCAAATGCAAATCTGAAGCATTCATTAATAAAAACAGAATCATTAAAACTGTTTCAAAATATAGAATGTAATTGGCATCACTTTTTGGAAAACCAGTTAAATCAGAATGTATAAAACGCTTTAATCGAATAAAGTTTCTTCTTAGCCAAAATACCGTAACAGCAAAAATTACAAGTATTGCCAATATTTCAAATGAAGCAATTAAAACATCATAAACTACACCTAAATAAGGCGCAAAAACTCTATGTGTTCCAAAAAGTCCATCAATAATAATTTCTAATAATTCGATATTAATTATTATGAAACCTACATATACAAAAATATGAAGGATTCCTGCAACAGGGCGTCTCACCATTTTTGATTGCCCAAGAGCAATCAATGCCATGTTTTTCCAACGAGCTTTAGGATTATCTTTTCGATCTACATCAACTCCCAAATTAATATTTCGGATGATTTTTTTTACGCTCGCTGCAAAAAAACCGAAACCTACTATAAGAAGTACTGCGAATAAAATATTATCTAAATAACTCATTTATAATTATTTTTTATCTGTTGAGTTTGTTTCTTCTGTTGGTGCCACGTATGGTTTATTTTTCTTTCCAAAAAGAGAAACATTTACGTAACGAGTTGGATAAAGACGAAGATCTTGCAATAACAATTCAAGCTCTTTTGAAGTTTTAGTCAGGTTATTATACAAAGCCTCATCGTTAAGTATTTTTCCTGCTGTACCTTTTCCAGAATTCAAATTATTCATTAAAACATCAACTTTAGCTAAAGTTTGGTTCAAATTGCGAACTGTTTTACCTAAATCTGCTTTATTTAATGAATCTGAAATCTTATTGAAGTTGCCAGACATTTTATTGAAGTTTGTAACCATTCCATTAATCTGTCCTTTATTCGTATCCAAGATATTGTTAAGACTTCCAGATGCTTTATGAAATTGTTGCATTGTCTGACTTAATTCAGCAATTGTTTTCTTTAGATTTTCTTGAGTATTCTTATCTAAAGTATTGTTTAATCCTGTAACCAAATTATCAATATTCAAAAGCATTTTATCAAGCTTTTGCTGAATTGGTTCAATTTTTCCTCCTAATGATTCTGTCAAACCTAATTCGACAGTAGAAATTAATTTCTGTCCATCTTCTGCTAATTCTTTGTCAGCAAAATTCGGAATGATTTTAATTTGTTTTCCTGCAATTAAACTTGGAGAATAAATTGCCGCTGTACTGCTTTTCGTAATTGGGAAATCTGTTTTAAGCTGAAGTTCAACCAGTAATTTACCTGTTACTTCATCAATTGTAATTTTACTTACTTTACCAATTGCAAGTCCATTTAGTGTTACTGGAGCTGATGGTGATAAATCTTCAACATTATCATATTCAGCATATAAGACAGTATAATTAGTAAAAAGATCTCTACCTTTTAAAAAACTATATCCCCAGATAAATAATAAAATAGATACGATGACTAAAATAGCCGTTTTAATTTCTCTTGTTAGTTTCAAAATTCTAAGTGTTTGTACAAAATTAATATAAATATTCGAACTTGCGCTTATTATTTAAGCGCGTCCTGAATACTGATTTTTTCCCCATCTTTAGTTGCTACTAAAAATGCAGCGCCATATCCTTTAGCTTTAGCTTCTTGCAGATATTTTTGAGCGGTTTCGTAACTTGAGGTTTCTTCGTAGAAATATTTATAAATATTATTTTCGTACACCATTGTTACATTTTTCAATCCTTTAAAATTTTTAGGCTCTAAAGGTGTTTTTTTGATACTTGCAATAAGCTGTACTTTAAAAAATGTCCCTTTTGGAGCATTTTTCGCTACTGCAACTGGAGTAGTTGTTTTTGGTTTTGCAGGCGTAGTATCTCTTACGGGCCGACTCTCAGGAGCTTCCGCTCCTGTCCCAAAATATTCACGTTTATAACTTAAAATAGCTTCTGCAATTGCTCTTGCAATATCATCTTGGCCTTCTTCAGAATTCAGGATATTTCCTTCTGTTGGATTCGACACAAACCCTGTTTCCACCAAAACCCTAGGCATATAAGCTTTATGAAGTACCATAAAGGGAGCTTGCTTCACTCCTCCGTGACGAAGTTTTTTTCCTAATTTCTCAAAATTTTCCTCGATTTTAGTCGCAAGTGTAATACTATTATCTAAATATTCTTCCTGCATCAAAGTCATACCAATCATCGACTCTGGCGAGTTAGGATCGAAACCTTCATATTTACGCTTGTAGTCTTTCTCTAATGTAATTACAGAGTTCTCTTTTTTCGCCGCTTCAAGGTTTGAGGCTACTTTACTTAAACCCATTACATAAGTTTCTGTTCCGTCGGCAGCCGTATTTTTATTTGCATTACAGTGAATAGAAACAAAAATGTTTGAATTTGCACGGTTGGCGATATTAGCTCTTTCAACTAAATCTATAAAAACATCTGTTTTACGAGTATAAATTACATTAACATTAGGATTAAGTTCTAAAATCTTCCCCACTTTCAAAACAATAGCTAAAGCAATATTCTTTTCAATTCGTCCGCTATAAACCGCTCCGAAGTCATGATCTCCGTGGCCCGCGTCAAGCGTTACCTTAAACACATTTGACTGACTCTGAGCACAAAAGGACGATATTATTAGAAATAAAGTAAATATTACCTTAAATTTGTTAATTCTATTCATAAATCTAAAAGTTAATTTTAATAAAATGCAGCTGTTATAATTTTTAGAATTGATTATTTTTGCCAAAAAATTATATGTAAGTTTGACATGTCAAAAAACAAGCCATAATTTTACAAAAATAGCATTTAAACCTTTGCACACAAACTTATTTAATATCGTTTTAATATCATTTTTCCTAACTATAGGTTGTGGTAATTTATACTCGCAAGAAATAAAAAACAAAAAAAAGCCTTTACCTGCTGTAAAACAAACAGATAAGGAAAATCCTGCCATTACAGACACCATAAAACTAGATACTGTTAAACCCAAAAAGACTTTTTTGGATGGAAAAGTAAGATACAAAGCAAAAGATTATGCTAAAATTGATCAGAAAAAAAAGCTGATCACCTTATATAATGAAGCGGAATTATACTATAAAGATGTTGAATTAAAATCTGGTATAATTGTTCTTAATTATGAAAAAGACGAAGTTTATGCCGGAAGAATTAAAGATTCTGCAGGAGTATTAACTCAATATCCTAATTTCAAACAGGGATCAAGCGAAGTGCAACCAGATTCTATTCGCTTTAATTTTAAAACAAAAAAGGCTTTAATTTATAATTCAAGAACAAAACAAGGCGAATTAAACATTAAGGCTTCTGTTACTAAAAAAGAAAACGACTCTGTATACTTTTTAAAAGGTGCACGTATTACGACTGCTCAAGATATCGATCATCCTGAATACTATTTCCAAACGAGTAGAATTAAGTTTGTGCCAGGCAAAAAAATTGTTGCAGGCTTAACGCAAATGGTAATTGCCGATGTTCCTACTCCACTTGCATTACCTTACGGTTTTTTCCCTTTAAGTAAGGAAAAAAGCGTATCGGGTATTATCATTCCGAGTTACAACGATTCTAACACACGTGGATTTTCATTGCAAAATGGAGGTTATTACTTTGCTTTAAGTGATAATTACGATTTAACCGTACTTGGTGATTATTATACCAACGGAAGTTACGCCATGCGTTTTGAATCTGCATATGCGACAAGGTATAAGTATAGAGGAAACGTGAACATTCGTTTTGAGAATTTAATTAGCAGTGAACGCGGTTATCCTGATTATTCAAAACAAAGTATCTACAATATTCAGTGGTCGCATTCTAAAGACACAAAATCGAACCCAAATTCTACTTTCTCTGCTTCTGTCAACATGGGTAGTAGTAAGTACTTTAAACAGTCTATCAACCAAGCCAATATTGGATCGAACTTAAATAACACATTAAGTTCTTCTATTTCATATAATAAAACATTTAATACGATCCCAGGTTCCCGTATTGCGTTATCTGCAACTCATAGCCAAAATACGCAAACAGAAGACATTATTATGACGCTTCCGTCTTTACAGGGAAGTATTGACCGTATCTATCCTTTTGTTGGAAAGAATGGCGTTAAAAAAGGATTAATCAAAAACATCAACTTACAGTATAATGTAAGCGGTAAAAACTATTTTAAAACCAAAGATTCGCTATTTTTCAAACCACAAATGTTTGATGATGCGCAATTAGGGTTGCAACAGACTATTCCGTTAAGCACGAACTTTAAAATCTTCAAATATTTTAGTGCTGGAGCTTCTACAACTTATCAAGAAACATGGGTAAATAAAACGATTCAAAAAGTTTACGACCCTACAGAAGGACAAACAGTTAACAAAACTGTAAATGGTTTTGATTCCTTTAGAACATACAATTTCAGCACCAATTTAGGTACGACGATTTACGGAACTTTTAATTTTGGAGACGATAAAAGAATCCAATCTATTCGACACGTAATGCGTCCGAGTGTAACTTATGCTTATACTCCAAGTTTTGAAAAATACTATGACACATATGCTGTTGATGCTTCTGGCAGAATTACTTCTGAGTATACCCGATTTGAAAGCGGAATATATGGATCGCCAGGAAAAGACAATTCAAACATTGTTGGTTTTGCTTTGAGCAATACTTTTGAAGCTAAAGTAAGAGATCGAGACAGCACAAAAACAGAACCTAAAAAAATAATGCTGTTAAACAACTTAAACTTTAGCACAAGCTACAATTTTAATGCTGACGGAAAATCAACATTTGGATGGCAGCCTGTATTAGTTAGTGGTGGAACACAGTTTTTTGACAATAAAATGAATATGAACTTTGGCGCCACATTAGATCCTTATGCGATTGATAATGGTGGCAACAAAATTGACAAATTCAACATTGACAATGGCGGAAGTTTATTCAGAATGACAAGTGCAAACGTAACTGTAAACTATTCATTCTCGAATAAAGGAAGCGGAAAAGAAAAAGAACAAAACACACAGAGTCAGCGAAACGGAGGTCGAAGCGATGACTTATTTGGTACCAATACCGACTTAAATGACAGCCGTAACAGCCAGTTTGCCAATGAACCCGAAAAAGATGATGTAATTACAGAATTCTTTAATTCTAAAGTTCCATGGGATATGACACTTGCCTATTCGTTAACCTATTCAAACATCAAACGAGAAAGCACTATTTCTGGAAACTCTCTTATGATTTCCATCAATACCGATCTTACCCCTAAATGGAAAGCTGGGGTTTCTACAGGATACGATTTTGTACAAAAAGGAGTTACCTTTACACAATTCCGTTTTGAAAGAGATTTATTAAGCTGGAGAATGGCCTTTAACTGGCAACCTTTGGGTACAAATTCTAACTGGAACTTCTTCATCGGAATTAAATCTGGTATGCTTAGCGATATCAAATGGAACAAACGAAGCGTTTCAAATAGATAATATACTTTCGAATCAAAATAAAATTTTATTATGAAAAAGATCATTTTCACTGAGAAAGCTCCGGCTCCAATCGGGCCTTATAATCAAGCCGTATTATCTGGAAACACACTTTATGCTTCTGGACAAATTGCAATCAATCCTGAGTCAGGAGAATTAATTACAGAGAATATTAATGATGAGACCCATCAAGTGATGCAAAACATTGCCGCTATTCTTGAAGCAGCAGACATGACATTTGAAAATGTTGTTAAGTCAACTATTTTCATCATGGACATGAATAACTTTGGAGCAATAAACACGGTTTACGGTTCTTATTTTAACGAAAAAACCGCTCCAGCTCGTGAAACGGTTCAAGTGGCTTGTTTGCCAAAAAATGTTAATGTAGAAATTTCTATAATCGCTGTGCAATAGCATCTAATAATAATTGTGCCGTTGCTTCATTGGTTGCCAGCGGCACATTATGCACATCGCAAACACGAATTAGCATATTAATATCAGCTTCATGCGGATGGCTTGACAAAGGATCTTTAAAAAAGAAAACCATCTGCGTAATTCCTTCTGCTACTCTTCCTGCAATTTGCGCATCGCCTCCAAGAGGTCCAGATAGCATTCTTTGAGTTTTAAACCCCGCAGCTTCTGCTTTTCCTCCCGTAGTACCAGTACCAATAAGCCTTATCTTTTCATTATGCAAAACAGCTTCATTTTTGATTAAGAAATCGATTAAATCCGCTTTTTTTCCATCATGAGCAATAATGGCAATTTCCATAAAACCAGAACTATTGATTAGCGACATGGTAAGCAATTAATCCGTCAATAGGCCTTCTTAAAACATTACCCAATTGAAGTTCATATTTGTTAAATGTCTCTTGCAATTCATCTTTCAAGTAAAATGCAATTGAACCAACAAAATGTACTGGAACTTCTTTGCAGTTATCAAATTGTTTGATGTAATTCTTAACGAAAGACTTCATTCCTTTGAAGATGATTTTTCTGCAGAACTCAGTGTCTTTATGCTTAATTAAGAATTTAGCGTAAGTAGCTAAATAAGCATTCGGGTTTGGTTCTTTATATAATTTGTTTTTAATAAAATCTGGATCAACGTCGTACTCTTTTTCAAGTTCAACAGCCAATTCTTTAGGCATTTTATTAAAATAGTATTTTCTAATTAATTCTTTTCCAAAAACATTACCACTACAATCATCCATAACAATGTATCCTAATGATTGAACTTTTTGGTGCAATACTTTTCCATCAAAATAACTGCAGTTAGAGCCTGTTCCTAAGATTGAAACTATTGCCTCTTCTCCTTTTGGAGTTGTTGCGTAAACAGCTGCATAAGTATCTTCTTGAACATCTACAAAGGCGTTAGAAAAATATTCTTGAAAGATTCTTTTTAACCACTCTTTCATTCTATCTGTACCACATCCGGCACCGTAAAAGAATAAATGTGTAGCATTTTTTTTATTTTGTAAGATATCAAAACGGTCATTTAATCTTTCGATAATTTCTGGCTCGTCTAGAATTTCAGGATTTAATCCTAAAGTTTGTGTTGTGAATAATACTTTTCCATTATCATCTATCGCAATCCAATCGGCTTTAGTAGATCCACTGTCAACTATTAATTTCATTTGTTTAGTTTTTGGAATTAGGTTTCTCTATTTTTAATTTAAAAGTGTACTTTTTACATTAATTATAGAAGTAACAAAATAAGAAAATCCCGTTATTGTAAAGTAACGGGATTTTGCAAAAATATATATTATTATTTTAAACCTGCAATATGTACAGATAAATCGATTAATTTGCTTGAGTATCCGTACTCATTGTCATACCAAGAAACCAATTTGAAGAAAGTCGAATTTAAACCGATTCCTGCACCAGCATCAACGATAGAAGTTCTTTTATCTGAAATAAAGTCTTGAGAAACAACTGCATCTTCAGTATATCCTAAGATACCTTTCATTTCGTTTTCTGAAGCTTTTTTCAATACAGCTAAGATTTCTTCGTAAGTAGTTTCTTTAGCCACTTTTACAGTTAAATCTACAACAGAAACGTCAGCAGTAGGTACACGGAAAGACATTCCAGTTAATTTTCCATTCAAAGATGGGATAACTTTTCCAACCGCTTTAGCAGCACCTGTTGAAGAAGGAATGATGTTGATTGCAGCAGCACGTCCACCTCTCCAGTCTTTTCTAGAAGGTCCGTCAGCTGTCATTTGAGTTGAAGTAGTTGCGTGAACAGTAGTCATTAAACCTTCAACGATTTCGAAATTATCGTGGATAACTTTAGCCAATGGAGCTAAACAGTTTGTAGTACAAGAAGCGTTAGAAACAACTAAATCAGAAGCTTTTGCAGTTTCGTGGTTAACTCCCATTACAAACATTGGAGCATCAGCAGAAGGAGCAGAAATGATAACTTTCTTCGCTCCACCTTTTAAGTGCTCGCTTGCAGTTTCGATAGTTGTGAAGATACCAGTACATTCCGCTACTACATCTACATCAACTTCGTTCCATTTTAAGTCAGCAGGATTTCTTTCTGCAGTGATACGGATGTTTCTTCCGTTTACATATAGTTTTCCTTCTTTAACTTCTACAGTTCCGTTGAAACGACCGTGAACTGAGTCATATTTTAATAAATAAGCTAAGTGGTCTACGTCTAACAAGTCATTGATTGCAACAACTTCTACATTATCTCTATTGAAAGACTCTCTAAAAACGATTCTTCCGATACGTCCAAATCCGTTTATTCCTAATTTTACTTTTGACATTTTACTAAATTTTTTGCTTTTGTTTTTATTACACTAATTCAAAGTCTAATTTCCTCACAATAAACTTCTCTCTCTTTTTAAACTTTATATTGGTTATGTCGACATGATGTCAGACACTCTTAATAATTCTCTATCAATTTCTGATTTCCCTTTGATAGCTTGCTCAAGTGGTGTTAAGATCACTTTATCTTCACGAAGTCCAACCATATAGTTCGATTTTCCTTCAATTAAAGATTCAACTGCTTTAACTCCTAAACGGCTTGCCAAAACACGGTCAAAGCAAGATGGAGAACCACCACGCTGCATGTGTCCTAATACAGAAACACGTACATCATATTCTGGTAAATTAGCTTCAACATAATCTTTTAATTCGAATACGTTTTTACCAATTTTATCTCCTTCAGCAATTACAACAATACTAGATGATTTTCCTGATGCTTTACTTTTTTGAAGTGAATCTAAAAGACGATCTAAACCTAAATCTTCTTCAGGAATAAGAATTTCTTCTGCTCCTGCACCAATACCAGCGTTAAGAGCAATATGACCCGCATCTCTACCCATAACCTCTACAAAGAAAAGACGATTATGAGAACTTGCTGTGTCTCTAATTTTATCGATACAGTCTACAACAGTATTTAAAGCCGTGTCGTACCCTAAAGTAAAACTTGTACCATAAATATCATTGTCAATTGTACCAGGAATTCCCATTATTGGGAAATCGAATTCTGAATTAAAAATTAATCCTCCAGTAAAACTACCATCACCACCAATAACAACTAAAGCATCTACACCAGCCTTAACTAGGTTTTCGTGTGCCTTTTTTCTACCTTCAGGGGTTCTAAACTCAACTGAACGAGCCGATTTTAAGATCGTTCCACCTTTGTTTACAATATTATTTACGCTTCGTGGTCCCATTTCTTTGAAGTCACCTTCAATCATTCCCTGGTACCCTCTATAAATTCCGATGCATTCTATATTATGGTATGCGCAAGTTCGAACAACTGATCGTATTGCAGCATTCATTCCAGGTGAATCTCCTCCTGAGGTAAGAACACCTACTTTTTTTATTGTTTTTGGCATTATTTAAGTATTAAAGTGTAAAATTAGCAAACATTCAGCACTTTTCGGGTTACGATTATCATAAATTAATAAAATCTGTTAAATTCAAACGTTTTCGTTAATAAGTTTTTTCAAGGAAAAAATTTCATTAAAAATAATAAAACCGTATTTTTTTAATTAAATCGTCAAAATTAACAATACCCAGATGAAGTGTTATAAAACTCAGAATTTCTCGCTCCAATGAAAAATTCTATTAGAGCGCCTAAATTTAGCACAAAAAAAACCATTATCGAGAATAATGGTTTTATAAATGTCTATTTTTAACAAAGTGTTAATAATCACTGTCAGGAATTAATCCCTGATTATTATTTGGAGTTTGTGTTTGCGACTGTTCTTTTTTCTTCTTTTCTTCTTCTTTTTTTCGTTTCTCCTCGTCTTCTTTTGCTTTCTTTTTGTTTTTCTCCGAATCTTTTTTACTTGTAAAATTCATATAATCCGGATTTAAATAAGAATCCTGCATTTGATCAGCAGAAGAACCTTTTACCGCTTTTTCTATTTTATGGCTTTTAAATAGCTTATTGACAAGCTCGCTAAAGGTATCGAAATCTACTTCGTACGAAATACCGACTCCTTGCGTATAACCAATCCCTTGTCCTATATAATTAATGTCATTTTCTTTATTGAATAAGCGAAGATTCATCGTACCGTCTTCATTTACACGATACAAAATCTCAATATCTCCAACAATAGCCGATTCGTTTACACCTCCAACAGGAACTCCCAATTTACCATTGATTGTAATTCGTTCATTTACCTGAGACGATATATTAGCAACAAACTGACCGTCAACCTCCTGCCCTGTTCTTCTATCTGCCGCAATATAATTCAAGTCGATGTTTACTTTATCATTATCCGATTTGATAATTCCACCCAGTAAACTCGAAGCCGTTTCTGTTAATGTACCAGAAAAATCTCCTTGGCTGAATCCGTCGGTACTCATAAACGAACCCGTTGACAATAAATAAAGCGCCTGTGTCTGACGAATATCTTTATCATCCAACTTATACTGTATCTCCGATTTTAAAACATTACTTACTGATGGAAACTGAATATCAAAATTTGGTTCTGGACTAGCCAAATCTCCCCTCAACCCAATAACAACTTCTACAGGAACTTTTTTATTGAACGAAGAAGTATTATCTAAAAGCACCGCTGGATTGGCCTGTGTTTTATAAACGGCTTCCAAATTCAGTTGGGCACGCATTGGGTTTCCTTCCCAAATAATAGAACCTCCTTTTTTAACCGTAAACTTTTTATCGATAAGTCCGCCATATTTAAAATTATACGTTCCTTCGTATGCCTGGAAATCTCCCCACATATTAAACTTACCCAAAGTATTAATTTTAAACAAAAGCGATCCATATCCTTTTCCTTTCATACCATGACCCGAATTTCGATCTAGAATAACTTCTACTTCGGCATCTGGCGTAATATCAAAATCAAATTCTAGCTCAAGTCCATTATAATCTCTGGTTTTTTCTACAATTCCATTGGCTAGATTGTACTTTTCTTTTGGAGTTACAAAATGAATCCAGCTGCTTTCTCCAACACTTTGCGTATTATTAATAGGTATCTTAACCTCGGTTCCTTTTTCAGATTTTGCATCTACCTTAATAAACAGAGCGTCAACGGGACCTTTTATACTGGCCGATCCGTTTATAAATGCCGTACCAAAATAGGCTGCATCATCACTATCTTTTGTATCGAGCGCTACTAATCGTTTAGAAGTAATATTCAAATCTAATTTCCAATCTCCAAAATTATTATGCTCAATACTTCCGTTCAACAAACCTTTTGTGTTGTATTTAGTATCTGTCAACTGATTATTCCTAAACAAGAATTTCTCGTTTGTTAAATCAATTACTGTTCTATCGCTAAGTTCGTAATCTGTATTGAGGTATGGAATGGTCATTCCTGCTTTTTCCACATACAAACGACCGTTGATTTCTGGTTTTTTCAAATTCCCAATAACAGCAGCATTTCCAGAAACAGAACCACGAACATTAGACAAAACATCTCCACCGATAGTTCCTAACGTAGCCAAATTGAAACCTTCAAGTTTAAGGCTCATGTCCATAACTGTTTCTTTATTCTCTACGGCAAAAGTTCCGTTGGCCCTAAATGATTCCGTAAAACCATTTTGAATCGATGAATTAACCGTAAATTTTTTAAAGCTTTCATCTCCAGAAATATCAAAATTAAGCGTACCCAATTCTGTCTTATTCATAACCAGATGATCGATTTTTATGGATGCCGTGGGCTGATAAACATTTTTATTCTGCTTATAATTGACATTTCCATTTAAATTACCATCAAATACAAATTTGGAATTTGCAGGTGTAATTTTATTAATATCAACATCTTCAAAAGTCAGTTGGAGATCTTTATAATCTGTTCCTTTAATAACTCCGTTTAAATCAATTTTTTGGTTTTCGTGAGATAAAACGATATTATCAAATGTGAAATTTTTAAAAAATTGATCAATTATAATCTGATTATCTTTTTCAGCATCTTCATTTAAGTACCAGATATAGTCCTTAAACTTCATTTCAGATTTCTTGATCCCGATAATGTTGTTTTTACTCTTGTCTATCGTATGGTATAAATCTAGATTAAAGTAATCCTCGCCCTTATTCCCTCCTTTAAACTCCGAACGCACATAAAGAGTATCATTTGCTGTAACATTAATCAAATTAAAATCACGTATTTTATAATAAGGTGTTTTAATACTGTCTAATTCGACATAAGCATTATAAAGCGGATTCTTATTATCAATATTAATGCGGATATTATCAAAGGTATTTTTGTCTGCGGTAATTTTTTTAGATCTGAATCGGAATTTAAATTCTTGCAAATCCGAATCAATTTTTCCGCGCACAACTGTAGAGGAATCAATATTAATTTGCGGATAAAGCATTTCAACCACTTTATCGTAAACACGGAAATTAAATCGTAAAAACTGCCCTTTTCTAACTTTATAAGGCTTGTAATTGGTATATAAACTACCTACAGAATTCATAACCAATTTATCCAATTGATCAAATCTGAATTTACCCACAATTTTTCCGTCGACCACATCATTCGAACTAATCGTGATGGTTCTCAAACGATCGGCATCAAAACTGGAGTTCAAATTCACCTGATCAAAAACATAAGTCGATTTTGGGTTTTCATATTCTGCATCATTAATAAAAATGTCTCCTTGCAGATTTTCGATAGAATTTCCAGTTAATTGAACGACCACATCTCCTTTAAAACGCGAAATCGAATCTTTGACCAACTTAAGTTTTCGCAAATCAGAATTTTCAACATTGATATGAAAATCATAACGATTCTCTTTTTTACTCAAATCCAGCAAACCATCAAAACTTAAATTCAAGTTAGGATCGTTTATTGCAATTTGCCCTTTATAATAAGGAAGCTTAAAGTTTCCATTTACTACTATATTATTGTAGGTGTATTTATTGTAATCCAGTTTCGCAATATCTCCTTTAATAACCGTATTCAAATATTTTTCGGTAAAACCAACTCCATCCACATCAAGATTTAATGTAGTTCTGCCAATATCTTTTCTGCTTAAAACAGTTCCAACATCAAAATTCGTCAAAATGATATTCCCAGAATAAGAAGCGCGATCAATAAAGTCCATATTATTCATATGAAGATCAACCTGTCCGTTCCCGATATCGGTAGCAATTTTAAAAGCTGTTTCTAGTTCTGTGGTCGTTACTTTTGCTTTTCCGACAATATTAAACTTACCGATTTTCTTCATTTCCTTCGGAAGTTTTTTACCTAAAACTCCTGGAAGCAAAACCACCAAATCATCATAACTAGAAAGCAGTTTATCAAATTTTCCATCCATAGAAAACTTCTGCTCTTTACTGCCTAAAAGATTTCTAAAATTGATTGTCCCGTTAATTTTTGATCCATTTGTATCGCTTAATCTTAACTTTGTAAGCGTCATATTATTCAACGGACCATCTAGTTTTGTTTTCAGTTTAAAATGCTGATTTTTTCCTAAACCATCATAAAAATAACGGATATCGTTTGTTGCAATAGAAGACGAATCTATCACAACATTAAATCGAACTTTATCTGTAAAATCAAGAAAATCTGACGGTTTATAATTTAAAATAGCTAAACCATAAATAGAGGATCTTTTGGTTTTAATAGCCAGATTTTCAACTTTAATCTGTTTTTTAGTATAACTAAATTTTCCTGCAAAATTAGATACATACAAACCGCGGTGATCCATAAAAGAAAATCGGTGAATGTTTGTATTTACATCTGGCCCATACAATTTAAACTCACTGATGTAGGCATTTAGTTTTGTAAAATCCAGAAATTGAGGAGTAGTTTTATTTTCATCGACAACAGAAAATCTTCCTTTTTCGATATAAGCATTCTTTGCCGTTAGTAAAAAATGTTTCGTCGATTTTTTCTTAGGAGTATTTTCAACTTCAAAAGCTTGAATAAACTTATTGATGTTGTTCTCGTCTTCGCCTTTATAGGTTTTCAGATTAAAAATCAAACCTGTTAAACGCAAATCTCCAAAAATTAAATCTCCGTCCAACAATCTGCTAAAACTAGCAATATCGGTAGTAATGATATCCGAATAAATCATCGTTTTTTTATGATGATCTAAAATTGTTACATTCTTCAATTTTACTCCGCCAAAAATATTGATTGCCGTTTTTTCAACATTAATATTAACCTTGTAATCTTCGTTTAATGAGTTGGTAACATAATTGGCAATCTGTGTCTGAACGACAGGAAGAGATAATATGATAGCAAGCGCTAACAAAAGTAAAAGCAACCCCATTAGGATTCTTGATATTATTTTTTTTACTTTTTTGATAGCTTCTTTAATTTTAGTTTTTCTTTTAATTTATTTTGAACAGACAAAGTACGGCTGTTTTTGATAAAAATTCTTTAATTTTGGGGCACTGCTTAAATCAAAGAAATATAATCGTTTGATTTGTCAAATATAATTCAAAATTTGTGCCTTTATATGCAAAATCCAGAGGTTTTTATTCTAGCCATCGAAAGTTCATGCGATGATACTGCTGCCGCGGTTTTACATAACGACAAAGTATTGTCAAATGTTGTTGCCAATCAATTAATTCATAATCAATACGGAGGTGTTGTTCCTGAATTGGCTTCCCGAGCGCATCAGCAGAATATTGTCCCTGTGATCGATGCTGCACTTCGTAAAGCAAATGTACAAAAAGAACAGTTAAGCGCAATCGCGTTTACGCAAGGACCAGGATTAATGGGCTCTTTATTGGTGGGGACTTCCTTCAGTAAATCATTGTCATTGGCTTTAAATGTGCCGCTAATTGCTGTAAATCATATGCATGCTCATATCTTAGCTCATTTTATTGATGAAGAAGGATATGATAAACCAGAATTTCCTTTTTTAGCTTTAACCATTAGCGGAGGACATACTCAGATTGTAAAAGTGAATAGTTTTTTTGATATGGAAATTATCGGAGAAACCACAGACGATGCTGTAGGTGAAGCATTTGACAAAAGCGCTAAAATTCTTGGACTTCCCTATCCTGGAGGACCTTTGATTGATAAATATGCAAAAGAAGGAAATCCGAAAGCGTTTCCTTTTACAAAACCGAAAGTTCCGGGATTAGATTTTAGCTTCTCTGGATTAAAAACAGCTATTTTATATTTCATTCAAAAGAACAAACAGCAGAATCCGAATTTTATTGAAGAAAATCTGAATGATATTTGTGCTTCTATTCAGCATACGATTATCGAAATCTTAATGGATAAAATAAAATTGGCTGTAAAAGAAACCGGAATTACACAAATTGCAATTGGCGGTGGAGTTTCGGCAAATTCAGGAATTAGAAATACACTGAAAGAGACCGAAAGCAAATATGGCTGGAAAACTTTTATTCCGAAATTTGAATATACAACAGACAATGCTGCAATGATTGGAATTGTAGGATACCAAAAATACTTATCTAATCGTTTTGAAACTTCTGCTGTGGTTTCTAAAGCAAGAATCGAATTTTAAATCATGCAGTTATTTTTTAATCCGAATATAGACGAAACAACCGAAAGCTTTTCTTTTGACAAGGAAGAAAGCCGTCATATTATAAAAGTCCTTAGAAAAAAAGATGCAGATATTCTGCATGTTACCAATGGTTCTGGGCTATTGTTTGAAACTCAGATTACATTGGCTTCAGACAATAAATGTATTGTTGAAGTCCTTAACATTACGAATGCCGAAAAACCAAAGTTTCATTTGCACTTGGCTGTTGCGCCAACTAAAATGAACGATCGTTTTGAATGGTTTCTGGAAAAGGCTACCGAAATTGGAATTCAGGAAATCACTCCTATTTTCTGTGATCGTTCTGAAAGAAAAGTGATTAACCGAGATCGTTTTGAAAAAATCATTCTTTCGGCAATGAAACAATGCAACGAAACATTTCTTCCGAAATTAAATGAAGCTATTTCGTTGAAAGAATTCATTAAACAGCAGCAAAATGGCTTACAGTTAATTGCACATTGCGAAGAAACCGATAAAAAATCATTGAAAGAGGTTTTAAAACCAAATGAAGATGTAACGATACTAATTGGTCCAGAAGGCGATTTTTCTGAAAAAGAAATTGCATTGGCATTAGAGAATAATTACAAACCTGTAACTTTAGGCAATACACGATTACGTACTGAAACAGCTGCTGTTGTGGCTTGCCATAGTGTTGTGTTTTTTAATGAATGAATTAACCGCACAAAGTTTGTCATCCTGAGGAACGAAGGATCTCACGCGATTAGACAAAGATTGGCGACAAACGGTGAGGAATTTCTAATGTGATCCTTCGTTCCTAAGGATGACAAAAAAGCCTTTTAAACATATAAGAGCATTAAAATTACATGAAAAAAATATTTTACCTATTATTCCTTTTTTCAATCTCTTCTTTTTCACAAGAAATTGCTTTGCTTAAATACAGCGGTGGTGGCGATTGGTATGCAAATCCTACTTCTTTGCCTAATCTTATTAGTTTTTGCAACGCTAATATTAATACCCGCATAAAAAACAAACCTTCGACTGTAGAACCAAGCAATCCAGATTTATTTTCGTATCCGTTTGTGCACATGACCGGGCACGGAAATGTTGTTTTTAGCGATGCCGACGTAACAAACTTGAGAAATTATCTAACTGCTGGCGGTTTTCTGCATATTGATGACAATTACGGAATGGATCAATTTATTAGAAAAGAAATCAAAAAGATATTCCCAAATAATAGTTTAGTTGAAATTCCAGCGAATCATCCTATTTTTCAAAAGCCTTTTCCTTTTCCAAACGGATTGCCGAAAATTCACGAACACGACGGAACGCGTCCGCAGGCATTTGGAATTTTTATAGACAATAAGCTGGTTTTACTTTATACTTTCGAATGCGACTTAGGCGACGGCTGGGAAGATCCTGAAGTTCATAATGATCCTGCAAACGTAAGAGACAAAGCCTTAAAAATGGGCGCAAACATTATCAATTATATTTTTACTAATTAAATTTTAGAAGGTGCAGCTGACTCACGAAGAAAATCAATTTGAGAGAAAAACATTTCCCATTACATTAGTTTGCGATCATATTTACTTTCAGCAGAATATTGGTTCTTTGTTCCGAATTTCTGAAGCTTTTGGAGTTGAAAATATTATTTTCTACGGAAAGAATATTCCGTTGACGCCTCGTAAAATAAATAAAACTTCACGAAGCACGCATCTTCATGTAGCACATTCTGTTATTGAAGATTTTGCTGCACTTCAATCTTTTCTACTGGATAATGATTTTGAAATTATCTCTCTGGAAATCGCTTCTAATAGCAAACCTTTAAAAGAAGTTTCTATTCCGAAAAACAAAAAAATAGCGCTTTTAATAGGAAGCGAAATCAACGGAATATCTGAAGAACTTCTAAAACTTTCTCATCAAATCGTGCATATCAATATGTTTGGCAAAAACAGCAGTATGAATGTTGTTCAGGCTGCCAGTATTGCGCTTTATGAGATTACTTCTTTGTAAAAAATCTTTTTTAAGCATTTTATTTCATTTTTAAATCAATTTACTCGTTTTAAATTATCGATAAACTACAGATAATCACGACGAAATGCATTTTAAAAACACAAAAGAAAGAAAAAACCTATTAATATTTTTTATTCAAATTTTGTAGGAATCAGCATTTGTAAGGGTTTGTAAAATTTCTGACAAAATAATCTTTGTAATATTTTTCTACAATATATTTTTGTTATAAAATTGCTGCAATATTTAACTAAACAACGATTTTATAACAAAAAACCCAAATTATTATGAAAAAAGTTATTATTACCACATTTGTAGCCTTAATGTTATTTGCTTGTCAAAATGACCAATCAGCAGATTCTGCTAATCCAGATGCGAGTGTTGCTTCTAGAAGAGGATGCGCAACACAAGACGTTTTAGAGGCGCAATTAAAAGCTGATCCATCATTGGCTATTAGAATGAACGAAATTGAAACTTTTACTGCAACACATGCAGGTTCAAATTTTACAGGCCGTTTGGTAAATGGAAAAATCGAAATTCCAGTTGTAGTGAATGTTCTTTACAGAACTGCTGCACAAAACATTTCGGACGCACAAATTCAATCACAAATTGATGTTTTAAACAAAGATTTTAATGCTTTAAACTCAGATTACAATAATGTACCAGCATTATTCTCAGGAGTTAAAGCTAACATTGGAATCACTTTTGTTTTAGACCAAGTTATTAGAAAATCTACAACTAAAACTTCTTGGGGAACAAATGATGCAATGAAAAAAACTGCTCAAGGAGGAATTGCTCCTACTTCCCCAACTACAAAATTAAACATGTGGTCTTGCAACATTGGAGGCGGAATTTTAGGATATGCTCAATTTCCTGGAGGTTCATCTGCAACTGACGGAGTGGTAATAGATCCTCGTTATTTCGGTTTATCTGGTGCAGCAAACGCACCGTTCAACTTAGGAAGAACTGCCACACACGAAGTAGGCCACTGGATGAATTTACGTCATATTTGGGGAGATGCAACTTGCGGAAGCGATCTTGTTGCTGACACTCCTACTCACAATGAAGAAAACTATGGAGTTCCTGCATATCCACACTACAGCACTTGCTCTGGAACACCGGTAGAAATGACAATGAACTACATGGATTATGTCGACGATGCTGCAATGTACATGTTTTCAACTGGTCAGAAAAACAGAATTTCAGCTATTTTTACGACTGGAGGAGCTAGAGCCTCTTTTGCACAATAGTTGATCTAAAAAAGACAAATGAGCGAGATGATTTTCATCTCGCTTTTTTTTATCTTAAATTTTTAAAATGCTTTTTCCTATATTTATAGTCTAATATTGAAACATGATTACATCAAAAACTATTTCGAACGGAATTTTAAGGGCATTAGCCACAATCTTAATAATTGGCATCGTTTTATATTTTTTATATGAAATACAAACTGTTATTGTTTACTTGTGCATTTCTTTAATCCTATGTTTAATTGCGAATCCGTTAGTTTTATTTTTAAAGAATAAATTAAAATTCAGCAATTCGTTGGCGGCCACCACCACCATCATCCTTTTTATATTTCTAATTGTAGGTTTTATCCTTTTGTTTGTTCCTTTAATTATTTCGCAAGCCAATAATTTAGCATTGCTAGATACTGCACATCTTCAAACCAATTTTATAGAGGCAGAAAGACACCTTGAGGAATACTTTAATATTCAGCACATTGATTTAAATAAAGTGATAAAAGATTCTAAGCTTACTTCTGTTTTAGATTTCAGTTATTTTACAGGATTCATCAATTCGATAATCAATTTTATGGCCAATATGGGAATGGGATTGGTTTCTGTATTTTTTATTACTTTCTTTTTTATTAAAGATCAAGATATCTTTAAAGATCAGGCAAGAAGAATATTACCAGATTCAAATGAGGATAAAATCTTAAATTCTATTACCAAAATAAATCATTTGTTAACTCGCTATTTTGTTGGTTTATTATTGCAATTGATCGTTGTTTTTATTCTTTATTTAATTGTGTTACTGATCTTTGGAAATAAAAATGCTTTTGTAATCGCCTTCTTATGTGCCATTCTAAATATAATACCCTATTTGGGACCAATTATCGGAACCACTTTGGCAGGGCTATTAACCATGATAAGTATGATCGGGAAAGATTTTCAATCAGAAATTCTTCCTACAACCATTTATGTAATTATTGGTTTTTTAGTGGTTCAGGCCATCGACAATAATGTTAGCCAGCCTATAATTTCATCAAAAAGTGTAAATTCGCACCCATTAGAAATATTCTTGGTTATCTTAATCAGCGGTATTACGTTTGGAATTGTGGGTATGATTATAGCCATTCCTGTTTTTACCATGATCAAAGTAATTTTAAAAGAATTTTTTCCTAATAATAAAATTGTCTCCGTATTAACCGAAAGAATTTAGCATTGAATACTTCTATTTTGCATCAAGAAATACAGGAATTTATAATCCAAAATACTGGTGCAGATGTAACAAAATTGGCGTTGCAAAAAAATCCGTTTCCAGAGGTGGATTGGATTTTAATTTTAAGTCAGATTGAAGCCCGAACAAAGGCCAAAGAAAAACTGCCGACTTGGTTTGCTACGGAAAATATAATTTATCCGAGCAAAATATCTGTAGAACAAACTTCTTCAGAGAAAACAGCGGCTTACAAAGCTTCTTTAATTTCTGGCGAATCTTTAATTGATTTAACCGGAGGTTTTGGTGTTGATGATTATTATTTTTCGAAAAATTTTAAATCGATAACCCATTGCGAAATAAACGAAGAATTATCTGTCCTTGTATCGCACAATTTTAAACAGTTAAAAGTTGAAAATTGCACTTTTCATGCTGGCGATTCTCTTCATTTATTAGAAGAAACCAATCAGAAATTTGACTGGATTTATATTGATCCTTCACGAAGAAATGACAGCAAAGGCAAAGTTTTCATGCTGAAAGATTGTCTTCCAAATGTTCCAGAACTGCTGGGTTTTTATTTTGAAAAATCGGATCATATTTTAATTAAAACCGCGCCATTATTAGATATTTCAGCGGGATTGTCAGAACTAAAAAATGTAAAGAACATCCATATAATAGCACTCGAAAACGAAGTTAAGGAACTGATTTTTGAAATTCATAAAGATTATTCAGGCAACGTAACTTTAAAAACTGCTAATATTCTAAAAGAAAAAACAGAAGTTTTTGAGTTTGTTTTAGGCGATGAAATCTCGTATCCGTCCTTTGATTTTCCAAAGAAATATCTTTACGAACCCAATGCCGCGATTATGAAATCTGGTGGTTTTGATGAAGTAAGCATCACTTTTCAAATAGATAAACTTCATAAGCATTCTCATTTATACACTTCTGAGGATTTAATTGATTTTCCAGGAAGAAAATTTGAGATTCAAAAAGTTATTTCATACAATAAAAATGAAATGAAGAGTGAACTGGCAAGTCAGCAGGCGAATATTACTACTCGCAATTTTCCCGAGACGGTAGAAAACATTAGAAAAAAGTGGAAAATAAAAAATGGCGGTAATTTGTATTGTTTTTTTACAACTGATGTAAAAGCTAACAAAATAGTTTTAATTTGCACCAAAATAAACTAATACAATGAAACAACTAATTACACTAACTCTTTTTTTATTGACTATTACCGCATTTGCACAAAAACCATGTGAATACAGTGTAAATGTAAATGACTCAATTGGAAGCTATAAAGTAACCAATGAGTATTTAATGAGCGAAAAATATTTTGGAGGAAACTTTGATTACATTTTCTTTTCATTAGCACAAACCGACGGATTGCCAACTTTAAATCTTCAGGCTATTCAAAAAAGTAAAGATTTTATTAAGGCAAACTGCTTTGATAAAAATTCAAAAATCTTTTTACAATTAGAAAACGGAAAAATTGTAACCTTAATGCACATTAACCAAGAAAATTGCGGTACATTAATTCGTGACGAAAAAGGTTTTAACAACCGTGTAAATACTGGAATTTTTATGTTCATGAAAGACAATTACGAAGAACTAAAAAAATCTCCGATCTCGATTATGCGAATAAAATACTTGACCAACATAGAAGATTATGTTGTAAAACGAGAGTTAACATCTGAGTTAACAGGAAAGGTAACCAATCCGAATACTTATTTCATGCAAAATATTAGATGCGTTGAGTAATCAATCGCATTTCCATTTCTGGTTGGAAACCTTATCTTTTAAACCTGCTTTTAAATTATAATGCCACCACTCAGAATCAAATGAATTGAAGCCATTTTTAATCATTGTATTTTTTAAATAAGCTCTTTTGGAAAGAATTTCTTCTGAAAGCTGTTTAAAATTATGACTGGCCATAATTCCAAAAAAATCAAAAGAAGTTCCCATATCCACTTCTTTTCCTGTTATATCAACCAAAGAAATATCTACGGCTCCACCTCTATTGTGGATGGAGCCTTTTTTTGGATCTGCGACATAAGTTGGATTCGACACAATCTCCCACATTTTTTTCTGAATATCTAAAGGTCTGTAGCAGTCAAATAATTTGATTCGGTATCCTTTCTTCAAAAAATCATTATTGGCCGCAATTAAAGCTTTTACCGTCTTTAAACGAAGCATGCATTCTGCGCAGTCGTATACTTTGGTTTTTAGAAAATTATCTTCCGTTGCATATTTCATATCATAGACAAAATCATTGCTATAATCTCTTAGGTTTACAAAAGTCGTATCTGAGATTTTAGCTTCAGATGAAGATACATAGGCTTCATTTTGCGCTTGTAAAGAGCTAATTCCTAAAAGAAAAAAAACTAAAATTCTCAAAGTGTGATTCATTGCCTAATAATTTAAAAAATTGAAATTAAACAAAAAATATTAAAAAACGATTCTTATGGTTCCTCTTTAAAGCTAAAAATTAGTTTTTTGAGTCCGAAATCCATCCTAAATTACTTTTAAAACAAAAAATATTTTTAATATCTTTATGAAAATTAGACTATTATGACTTTGTATATTAAATTATTAATTCAAAAAAATCAGTTATATGAATTACAGAGCCACATACATTTCGACAGTTATATTGAGCAGTTTACTCTTTGTTTCGTGCAAAAAAGAAAGCTTTAAAAGTATTCCCAAAACAGATTCTACTTCAATAAAAACAGAAGCTTTAAAAGAAGACAGCATCGTTTTAAATCCAAATGATTCTTTATATGCTTTAGCTGATAAAAGTGTTATCGGAACTCAGTTTTTGACCAAAAGCAAGTTGGCACCAAGATTAAAAAAACTATTAGGAACCGACTATGATCAAATGGTAGCAAACTGGAATACCGAAACTCCTTTTGAGAAACAAGATAATATATTGCACGCTTGGGGATGCAAACAGCACGACTGCGGCAGTTACTCTTATGATTTGTATATTGATGTTAAAAGCAATAAAATTAATGTCTACAAATTTGCCGAATCAAAACTAACGGTATTTAAAGAAGATAATTTTGACATTGAAATTAAAGGCAACCTTTTAAAAGACTTGAACATTAAAAAGGAAAATATCATAAATAAAAAATAAGCATAACGTTAAAAAAGTATCGCTCCTCTGGAGTAAATTCAAAAAAAGTCTGGTTCAATAATGAACCAGACTTTTTTTTATAAAATAGCTTTTAATAACTATATCTCTCCTGTCACTAAAATATTTTCTTTTACTCCTTTGTTTTTCAACATTCTAAAATGAGAACGAACGGCATGATAAAATGGATATGAAGTGTAAGGCAAATTATATTCTGCTGCATATCGTTTTATAATTGGCGTAATATAAGGATAGTACGTGTGGCCAACCGCTGGGAAAAGATGGTGCGCCACGTGATGCGTAAATCCGCCATATAAAAAATTAGCCAATTTGCTTTCTGTACTAAAATCTTTAGTTACAATCATTTGATGTACCACCCAAGTATCAGAAAGATTTCCGTCTTCATCTGTACCCGGAAAATGAGCATCTTCATCAACGTGGGTCGAAACCAGCGCCACAACCCCGATTGCACTTCCGAATAAATGCATAGACAGCCAAGCAAAAAGAACGGTATACCAAGGCTGGCTTAAAAGCAACATGGGAACAAAAAGCAGGTAAGTTAAATTAATAATCTTGGCCGCAAACATTCTGTAAACTTCTTGTCTCGGAATCTTGTCGACTACTCTTTTTACATAATTATCCTTCGTGCCGAAAAAGTCTTTAAAATCTCTAATGTAGAGCCAGTTTAAGCTATAAAGAGGATAAATAAACCACATATAAATATGCTGATACTTGTGGTAATTAAACAACGGACTGTTTGGGAATATTCTAATAATATCGCTTTGTTTGATATCTACATCCCAATCGGGCACGTTTGGATAAGCATGATGCAAACTTATATGACGTCGCATCCAAAGCCAATGATTACTCCCAAAGAGTTCTAAAACATACAAAAACCATTCATTATGCTTTGGCTTTTTGAACAAAGCTCCATGTGCAGCATCATGAAAAGCATTTATAAATAAAACAATCATTGTAATACCAGCCAAAATGTAAAAAAGAAATAGTAAGGCAGTCTGGTTGCCGAAAATTAAAATACAGGCATAGAATAAAAAAAATACTGCTAAAAGTCCGAGGGACTTTACAACATTTAATACATATAAAGACGAGTTTTTTAAGACCGTTTCATTCACTTCTAAACGCATCTTTTTAAAAAAATCATCTGTTCCTGGTTTAACGTAAACCGGTCGTTTTAATTTTTCCATATTGGTTACTGCTAGAAATTGTTAACCAAATTTAATAAAAAAAAACTTAACCTCTTAGAATATACTCAACTAAAAATCAGGTATTTCACAATAAAAAACCACTCTAAAAAGAGTGGTTAAATTAATACTGTAAAATTAGAATTGTTAGATATTTTTTTTGGAAAACTTTTACTATTCCTCAAACTTTTTGTTTGCTAATCGCAGTCTAATATCATGAATACGACCTTCTATTTCTTGTAAATCATTTAAAATAGTTTGCTTTTCATAAACTGCTCCAGCTTCATTAACCAAATTTTGCTCATCTGGAGCAAAAAGATCATTCAAATCTACATCCGGAAAGTTTTTACTTAAGCTAAGAATAAATTCAGAACCTATATTAGCCGTTCCATGTAAATACCTTCCAATCATTGCAGGGCTAAATCCTAAAATTGCCCCGACTTCCTTCTGCTTTAATCCTTTATCCCTAAAGAATTTACTTAGTTTCTCGTGATACATCATCATTAAAATTCAAACAAAATATAGTTAAAATATATTTTTTAACATTAAAAAGAATATAAAATATAATAATATTCTTACATTTACACAGACTAACAACCATGCCATTAATAATTAGCAAATATATGTCAAAATTAATCAATAATAACAATTTTAAAGAAGATAATTCTCACAATAAAAAAGCTTATGAATTTATAGATAAGCATTTACCTGTAACTTATGTTGATCTTACCATTTCTTGTATTATCAAAAAAGGGCACCCTGTTCCAAGCAAAGCATTAATTAGAAATGTACGAAACAAAACAATACTTAGAAATGATATTTTATTAGCATTGGTAGAAGTAGCACACGAAAACAAAGAAGCCATTGAAAAAATAAAGCTTTTAACGTCTCAATAAATTTAAGAACTGGAAAATCAAATAAATCCTAACAACAATATTATGTCTTCTACGAACAATAAAAGCAAAAAGACACTTCAGTCAAAAAAAGATATCGAAAATGGCCAATATAATCGTTCTATTAAATTATACGGAATGACTTTGGAGCAATACCATCAAGGTAAAACGATCCATTCTCAGTGTTTTGATCAGCTCAAAAAATTCAAATAAATAATTTACAGCAATTTAAAAGATGCCCATTCCTTCTGGCTTAATTGTAAAACCTATACGCACCATATTAGTATGTTCCTGATAATCTATTAAACTTTCCGTGTAACCAATAAACCATTGAAGAGTGACGTAATAATTTTCATTTTTATAAGGTCGCCAATTAAGCTGTGTCTGCAGAGATCCGTAATTAATAAGCCCACTGCCTTTCCTAAAGAGAACATCTGCGCTCCAACGTCCCGGTTTTATCTGATAAGTTGCACTGGCTTCTCCATAACCAACATATTGGGTTAATCCAGGATTATCATCTTTATCAACAATAGGAATCCAGCCTCTTATTCCAACAATCCATCTTGGCGAAACTTGAGATTTTAATGAAAAAGCGATCATATTCCATGTTCGGGAATAGATGGAGTCTCTACCATTTGACTCGTGTTCAACTGAAATCGACCCGTATGTTAATCTCCCTCCTTTTAAATAAAAAGGCCGAACAATTGCAACTCCAGGATTAAAGTTAATTTCTGAGAAAGGCTTAGAGCTTGCATATATATCCCAAAAAGCTTTTTGGGTATACATTAAGTAGGGGAAAAATCCACCCCATAAAGGCTTAGAATTTAATCTTAGTTTGAAACTAACTTGATACTTTACGTCTGCAGAGTTTCTGGTTATAGGCTCATCTAAAGGAATTCCTGTCAAAAAGTAATTATCTTTATGAACCGAAAAACTATTTTCTTTCAATAAAGAATCTGCCGCTCGAAAATTCTTTTTTTCTTCAACAATTTGAGAATTGGATTTAAAAGATATTAAAATCAGGAATATTGATAAATATTTAAAATGCATTAAACGTGTAAATTTGAAGTTATTTGATGTCATTTACACTAAGTTAAGCTATTTTAATAATTAAAAAAAATAATAAACCCTATCACTTAACAATAATTTTCTAAGTTTTACTTTTTCCAATTACTTACAAACAAGTCATAAAGAGCTTTTTCATTCATATCAATTTCTGAAGCCGAGTACATTATATTCAATTTCGAATTTTGTTCATCAAAAGCCAGTTTCCAAAGAAACTTAGAAGCACGGTCGTCATACTTGTTTACATTATCAATTGTAACAGCAACTAAAGTATCACCGCCTACTTTCTTTAATTGCAAATCGGTAACATCTTGCCACTCTATTCTTCCAAAAGCTTTGGCCACTGGAGTCGTTCTTGCAGAAAAACCACTTGAATCTATTTCAATTAATGGAGATTTATCTTTTATGCTTGTAAGAATTTTAAATATTAAAACAAGCATTATTAAAAGAATTGCACCAGAAGCAATGGAAAGTTTTATTTTAAATATTCCGTCAAAAGTTCCTATGCCGTATAGAAGCATAATTGCTATTAAAATACTGATTCCGCTAGCATATAAAAGTAAGTTTCTGGTTTTCTTAGCGTTTCGGTATAATTTTATTTCTTCGTTCATGGGGCGTAGTAAAAATTTTTCGTTTGTTATTAGAATTAAAAAGAAACAAGCAATTTACTACAAAATAATTTAAGAATACAAGGATCCCCCGTAAACATTGGGTTAATTAGAGTATTAAAAATCAATTTCAAAAATTACATTTAAAGCAACTCTGCTTACAAAACATTATAAATCAATTTTCTAGACGACTGGGAATTGTATAACTTCTATCTGAAATTAAATACTTTCAAACACAATCTCCATTTGTACCTTTATTATAAAATTAAATATTCATAAAAAAAATAAAGGTTATGGCAGAAATTAAAATTGAGAAAAAGAAGCCAATTTGGCCATGGATTGTAGCAGTCCTATTAATCTCAGCACTTGTATATTATGTCTTTTTGAGAGATGATCAAGTGCGAAATGAAAACAGAATGGAAATCGAAAACAATTCTAGTGTAGACAGCACAGCAAATTATTAAGAAACTATGGAAAATAAAGATAGAAATTTATACAGATTAGATGAGCTTTCTGATTATAAAGTTGCCTCAAACTATTCAGACGTAAGAGGTTGGAAAATTGTAGACGGAGACAACCGCACAATAGGAAAAATTGATAATCTTTGGGTTAATAAAGATATGCAACGAGTTGTTTATCTTGACGTTAATCTTGATAAAGGATTAATAGAAGACAGTCGTAATGAAGTACATGATGCAATTGCGAATGAAAACGGAAGGGAATTTATATACAAAGATGGAGACAGCCATATTATTATACCAATTGGTTCTGTCAGCATAAATAAAGACACTAAAATTGTCATGGCAAACAATATTGGATATGATACATTTAGAAAAACAAGCAGATATAATTGGCAAAATGATTTTGATAGGGAGTACGAAAGAAGAGTATTGAATTCTTATTATCCTACTGAAGAATCGCGCCTTGCTTCTGAAAGTAACGATGATACTTTTTACAAACGTAAAGAATTTGACAATTATTGATAAATGTGATTTGCATTAAAAACAAATCTTACAAACGAATAAAGACCAAACGTTCAAGAATGTTTGGTCTTTATTTTTTTAGACTTTCAAGATCTATTTTTACTATTAAATTTTTAATATTTTTATTTCTTATTAAATCAGTTTTTGTAATGACACTTTCATATTTTGAACAAGAAATTACTGTTTTATTTCAAAATGACATCTGCTTTTAAGAAATCAGACAAACTCTTTTCCAATATGTTAACCACTTTTTATATTGCTTAATCTCTCAATCTCCCAAATTTAAAATCAAATTCATTTTCACTTGGTGTTAAATATAAAACCTCTAAATTTTATTTCTAACTGTAAAATAAAACACTACAAATTATCCACAATTTTAGTAATATTAAGTAGAAATTCCTGAGTATGTTTTATATCAAAATAATTTTGCTTCATCCATTCTATTTGATATTTTACTGGTAAATAAATACCCCATTTTGATGTAATTAAGGAATCTGGATTTTTTTCTAATTCTTCTGTTATAATTTCCTCAACAACATCCACATTTGAAGCTATGTAATTAAATTTATCCAGAAAATCATCTTGAGATTCATAAATTTCGAATGAGCCTGTACTCTCGTCTAATGAGTTCTTTATTCCAGAAAATTTAAAAAGAAATTGTAATGTTCTATTTATTTTAGTACCTGTAAAAGTGTAGAATATGAGTTTTTTTTCTGAAGTCAACAAAGGTCTTTCCATCTCCATATTTTTGATTTCAAAAACAGAAAAATCACTTCGCATCTCATCTAACTCTTCTGAAGCTTCCTCACTCAAATCATTATTTTTTTGATTCTTACATAGTAACTCAAACATCTTATTTCTAATTCTGTGATGCACCACTCCACTTCCTCCAAAAAAAAGAGGTTTTTTACCATCATTTGTAGGTTTAACTTCGATTTTTTTTGCTTTGAAATCGACAAAAATAATTTTCCAGATTTTAGCAGCTAATAAAATATTTTCATCTTCTCTAACTTGTGCCGTTAATGGAATTTCACCGATTTTTATTCCTGCATTCACAACCTTAAAGTTATCTTCAATAGTAAAGGAACTGTAAAAATCCCTGCTGTTGACGATTTTTTCGCCTTCAATTCCTATAATAACTTCATCCCTTAATTTTTCGAATAAATCAATAGCAATTAAATGGTTTAAAATCTCTTCAATATCTTTATTCTCAATGTCATTGAATGCGAAATTTTGCTTTAGTATATTTACTAATTCCTTAAAATTAATGCCTGAGTTTCCTTTTGTTATTGACAAAGCCTGATGCAGTAAAAGATCATGTGCCAAAGTCATTGAGTCTTTTGGCTCAATAAAACCTTCTTTATACAATTCCCAGCAAGCCAATGACTGCAATAAGCTCCATTTATCTGTTGCATATAAATAAAGGAAACTTTTTGCACCATCTCTTCGGCCACTTCTTCCAATTCTTTGAATCAATGATGCAATACTGTGGGTTGCATCTATTTGTACTACTTGATCAACAGAACCAATATCAATTCCGAGTTCTAAGGTTGAAGTACAGGAAATGCAAAAATTTTGTCTGTTGTTGCTTTTTGCAAAATATTCGACATATTCCCTCACCTCTTTGTCGACAGATGAATGATGCGAAAAATAATTCACATGACCGTTTAGCTTTTCAGAAAGTTTTTTTAATTTAACAGCTACTTCTTCTGCCAATCCACGGCTATTAGGAAAAACAAGAACTTTATTATCTTTTGTTTCGAGGTATAAATCCTTCAATAAAGCTAGTGGCAATTCAGGTCCGGTACTTTCAAAATATTTAAATTTAGCTTCAATTTCTTTTGATTTACTATCTCTTAAAACTACTGTTGGCACGGTGGTACCTGCAAATTTCTTGACCTCATCATAATCTCCCAACGTTGCTGAAAGTCCAATTAGCCTAAATTGATTATCATTTAAATCCTGTAATCTTGATAAGATAGATTTTAATTGCACACCTCTTCCCGATCCAATAAATGAATGAATTTCATCGATAACAACAAATTTAAGATTCGAAAAAAGATGCTTTACGTTAAAAGGCTTGTTTGAAAGCATAGCTTCCAAAGATTCGGGCGTTATTAAAACCACTCCCGATGGATCTTTTATTAATTTCTCTTTTAAAGTTTTATTTGCTTCTCCATGCCACTTTACAACATTAACTTCTAAGTTTTTACACAATTCTTCAACTCTGTAGAACTGATCATTAATTAATGCAATAAGAGGCGAAATGTATAAGACCTGAACTCCTTTTTCGTTGAAATTTACTTGCGATAAAATAGGCAGAAAAGCCGCTTCAGTTTTTCCCGAAGCAGTTCTAGATACCAAAATATAATGATTATCTGTTGTTAAAACTCTTGAGATCGCTGCATTTTGAATGGGGCGTAATTGCTCCCATCGCTTATCACGAATATATTTTCGGATTGGTTCTGATAATAATTCAAATGACATTATAATTCCTCTATGCTGTCCATTAAAACAGTATCTGGTCTTTCATCTGAAATTTCAATCTCTCCAAATAGTTTTTGTTTATCTAAATCAGGATTCTGTCTTAATATGTTTAGAATATTTAAAAAATCCCTAATAACTTCTCTTGGCGTTAAAAATTCAGACGCTCCGGGTTTATTAAACATTTCTTCCATGAAGTTTTGTATATCTTCATCGGAAACATTTGTCGATATTTTATAATTATAATCAAAGATTGCTTTAAGCTTTATTAAAAGCACAAAAATTTCGTTATGATCGAGTGGTAATAATTTAATTACAGGTTGTGCAAAATCCCGAATTTCTGCAGTCTCAAACTTATTTGTCTCTAAACGTGATTTTAAGGCATGATAACTAAATAATCCTCTTCTTTCATTTTCTAATACTTCTTTAGTTCCTGCAAAATTGAAAAAAAGATTACTCACTTTACCTTGAAAACAATCATTATATATTGCCAGAATCTTTTCATAATTTTTTTCTCTCGTTGCAGAAACAGATATTTTGTAAAGATTTATAGCCTCATCAAGATTGATCATAAAACCACTATAGCCCATGCTTACAAACAATTTTGTAAAGTTTTTAAGCATATCATAATAATTTAAGTCGTTGATTATTTCTCTCACACCTAAATCTTGTTTGGCTTCCGTTTTGGTATTATATTCTCCTTTTAACCATTTTAAGGCATTTCTTCTTAATTGCTCATCATCTTTAATATAACCTTCGTAATATTTCATCACAACTGTTCCAAAATCAAAACCTCCAACTTCGGTTATTTCATTGATGGTTTTCATTATGTTATTCTGAATAAGACTCAAATATTGTTCTTCTCTAATATTTTCTAATGAAATATTATTCGATTCTGCTGTTTTCATAACCACTTGCTCTATCCATTTTTCCATTAAAGTTGGCAATGCTCCTCCTTCAGGTTTAGTCTGAATAGCGACATTGTCCATAATAGCGGCATATAGCGCTACTCCTTTTCCGTCATTTGAATACAGCCTATTATCTGGTGTAAAATCTGCATTTGCTACTACAAACTTTTGTTTTAGTGCAACCGTATTTAGTAAGTGTAACATGAATGATTTTCCAGACCCAAAATCTCCGATCCAAAATTTAACCATACTATGTCCATTTTTCACATCTTTTAATGCGCTTACAACCGCATCAATTTCTTCTGAGCGTCCAACTGTAATATGTTGAACACCAATTTTAGGGACAACACCTCCTATTAATGAATTAATAATTGCTGTAGCTTCTTTAGGTTTTATGTTTTCTGTCATTTTGCTAAAATTCGGTTATAGTAATTTTCGTTAATAATATAAAAATCATCTTCTTCTTCAATCAAAACATCATCTAATGTCTCATAACATATTTCATTAATACTTTCTATCAATTGGTTTTTAAACATTCCTTTTGATTTTGCGAAAGTTTCAAAATCAGCCTGAAGAACAGAAAAATTTGCCTTAGAAAAAGAATCAAGGACATCTTGCTGTATTTTTGTAAAATTGAATAAGCTGTCATAGAGAGATGTATCCGCCGTGCTGCATTCAGAAACAGTCTGCCTCTCGGGTTCTGGATTAATGACTGACTCTGTTTTTAAATCTTCCTGTTCATCTTCATCTCTAAGATATTCATTAAGAAGTTCAACGGTTCCCGAGTGTTTTTCATGAACCTGCTGAATAGCATTTCTATCTAGTTGAATTTTTTTTCGTTTAGCTGTATAAACATTGTTTACAGCTTTTAAAGCCTTTTCTAAATCTTTATCTTGTATAAACTCATTGATTATAGCTTGAAAATCATCAAACTGATCACCATTTTTAAACAAAATTTTTTGTACTGTCACACCTAGTGGTTTCTGATCAAATTTTACCGACTTTAAATCATAATGAATGTAATAAACGTACAATGTAAGCGACGCTTCTTTACTATGAACTGCGATAAATTTTGATGCATCATAAAAAATATTTTCTACTGATGGATTATCTCTATTTAAATATCCAAGATTGATAATCTGTTTTATGAATGTGTCCGAATCTTGATTGAAGTTACTAGTTAATTCATCAAATTTAATTTTCCAACGAGTTGTATTTTGGATATTTAATTCATAATCCGTTTTTTCATCAGGCTCTTTAATTGTTGGTGCGTAAATTTGTAATATCTTATTTAACCTTAATAGTATTCGCTCGTTGTATTGCTCTTTTACAGCATTCGATATATAGGTTAGATCTACATTAAGTTTTCTCTTGTGTCCAAAAATTTCACGAACAGTATTTTCACAGTATTTGAAAATATTAGAATGAAGCTCATTTACAACAGTTTCTATAGAGTATTTATAGTTATTACTTTCAGGTTTATAGTTATAATGTTTTTGCGCAATAATATCAGCTACTGTAGTAAGTTCTTCATGCAAAGAAGATGAATCTTTTGTACATCTTTCATCTAATCTTTTGATTACAGATAAATAAAATTTCATTATTTCGACAGCACAATATTCAATATTAAAGAAATTATTAGCCGGATTCCAAATGTTGTTTAAAAGCACAGCATCTTCATCACTTAGATTTAATTTGACTCTAAACTGAAATCCCAATTTTAGCTGATCATATCCCGAATAGTCATCATAGTAATTTTCCTGTATACGAATTCTTTCTGAATCTTTTCTTAAATCGTGTTGCTCTAATTTTTTAATAAAATGAGAAACACTGTATGTTTTTGTTTTAGGATAGTTTATTTTTAATTCGCTTAATTCTTTTTCTAAACGAGCAATATTTTTATGATTATCAAATTCTTTTAAAAGGTCAAAAAGCAAAACAAATGCATAATTATTATTCCCATCAAGATCTGTATAAATACCGTTTAAGAAATTAAATTTAAAAGTTTTATAAAAAACACGTTGTTGGCTTGTCGCTGAATTTATTTCTGAATATGAATATACATATTGATGTCCCCAATAAGGAACATTTGAAGGTTTTGAAATATTCGAAAGACTATATGATTCTCCTGTAATATCTATGATAGAATTATCCATACATCCTAGATTTGATTTTATCAATACTATTTTACAAATCAGATTTATTATAATAAATCGTCCATAAGATCAGAAAAATCAAATTCATGTATCAACATAATAGAATGTCCTTCTTTTCTTAAGTTAATAGCTTTTTCAACTTTTCTACCGTAACATGAAAAAGCCCAAGCTGGGTTTCCATTGTCACCAACAATTAAATAATCAGTCTTTTTAGTAAGGCTGTCTGTTGGTATACCGCCAAGTTTAATAATATCTCTATGAAGATTCTCTCTATTTCCTCTTTGTAAAACACCTGTAATGCAAAAAGTTTTACCTTCAAAAACTACCTCAGGTTCACTTGTACAAAGACCAGAAATATTTACATCAATTGTTTCATTTTCAATCTTCTGTCTAATTTCATTATCTTGAATTTGTACAAATTGCTTGAAAAAAGCCATCAAAACTACTCTTTCTTCTTCTTCAATTTTATTATCAGATAAAATAGAAAGAACTAAACTTCTTATTTCATCATAAGGATAATAGGTGTTTAAATGTTCATTTTCATCTAGCCATTTTTGAAGATCGTAAATTTCTTTATCAGTAATAATCCCATCTGCTAAAATACCGTGACAAATCCCTTGCAAAATCTGAAGATCTGAAGTTACTGCATTAAAGTAGTAATTACCGTTTTCGTATTTCTGACATAACCAATATAAATCATCAATTGTTTCTTTTGGTGGAATTTTATTAGAGATAGCATCTTCAATAATAATCATGAATTCGTTCAAAGGATTACGATTCATTAACTCTCTATAAGCAATAATCCATTTTTGAAGTTCTTTTATTTCTTGGATATTAATTTCATCATCTAATTTAATACCTAATAAAAATCCTTTTAGAGAACTAATAGCCTTATCTGTTTGGGACTTTACAGTATATATTTTTAATAATTCCTGATCGATATTTTTCATAATTAAGTATTTTTCTTACAATTATAAACAATAATTTTGATTTAAAGATTATTTATAAAGTGTAAATATTAAGCTTTATGTTTTGTAATCATTATGGAAAACCATAATCACAAAAAATTATATCAAAAATATCATTCCCAGATTAAAGATACTTAAGTATATATACCTGTTTTTTTTAACTTACTTAATAACATTTCAAATAGATCATTTATAAATTATTTGAGGTTAATTAAAGACATTAATAAATATCATTGCAGTGTAAAAAAATTGTTTGTTGAATACCCAAAACTTAAGTTGGTTTTCATTAAAATATTTCATTTAAAAAAAGCTGTTTATTGAGATTCAAACATTGGGAGAATAAGTTTTCTAATCCTATAAGTTTTGGGATTGATCTCTTAAAGTTACCTTTATGGCATTCAAACAAAAAACAAAAAAGCCACTCGATTTAATGCAAATGCCCCAAATAGTGTCTAACTTTTTGGGGCATGCTCACTTTTAGCAAATTCGTTTTATTAGATTTCTTTTTATCTCTTTAACTGCTCTACTTTATTTTGAATTTGATTTAATCTTTCAAATAAACTTCCTTTCACTTTAATTACTTCTATCTCAAAATCGTCAATTAATTCGCCAAGAAGATCATTTACCTCATATCTCAGTTCTGGCAAATTGGAGTCTGAACAAGAAATTCTATCCGGTTCTTCAATAGAAACCCATACAAAAACGTCAATTTCTTTAATTGCATTTTGTATTTTAGTAAATACTGATGAAAAATTCAGTTTATTGTCAACCGCAAGCGCATAAGCTAAAAGATCAATTGGAGAACGATCAAAAATAGCGTTTCTATTACTTCTTAAAATTTGCTTTAAAGAATGCTCTAGCTGCATCATATAATCATCGGCGGTAGGCATTTCAGAAAAAGCAAAACCCATTTCCTGTAATTCAAAGTATGGCTCTGGATAAAACTCATAATCAGGAAAAGATTCATGCAGTTTTTCTGCCAATGTTGTTTTACCAACCAAATGAGCTCCCAGTATTGCTATTCTCATGTCATTTTGTTTTTTATCATCAACAACTAAAAATAACTAAAATAGAATCAAAAACAAAAAAGCCACTCGATTGGAGTGGCTTTTGTGATCCCAGAAGGATTCGAACCTTCGACCTACGCATTAGAAGTGCGTTGCTCTATCCAGCTGAGCTATGGAACCATTATTTTAAAATTTCTACGAATAGAAATCAAAACTATCTACATAAAACAAAAAAGCTACTCGATTGAGTAGCTTCTTGTGATCGCAGAAGGATTCGAACCTTCGACCGCCTGCTTAGAAGGCAGGTGCTCTATCCAGCTGAGCTATGCGACCATTATTTCAATTGTAGTCGGGGTGGCAGGATTCGAACCTGCGGCCTCCTGCTCCCAAAGCAGGCGCGATAACCGGGCTACGCTACACCCCGAGGCAAAATTTAAGCGGAGAGACAGGGACTCGAACCCTGGCGACGGTTACCCGTCGACAGATTAGCAATCTGCTCCATTACCGCTCTGGCACCTCTCCTTGCTAGTGGAATTGCTTCCGTTTTGCGAGTGCAAATGTATAACAACATTCCTTTTCTCACAAGCTTTTTTTTGAGTTTTTTTAGTTTTTTTTTATCTTTTTTCAAAACCACTTCACAATCAAACAAATAGAATTAACAAAAATTTGACCTTAAATTTAAAATCACCCTATTCAATACAAAATTTGAATTTATTCAAATAAACATTAAATTTGCTTACTAACTATTATTAAACAGAAAATGAACAAAAGAGTTGTTATCGTTTCTGCCGTTAGAACACCTATCGGAAGTTTCATGGGCGGGTTATCTAGTGTACCTGCACCAAAATTAGGGGCTGCTGCCATAAAAGGAGCGCTTTCAAAAATTAATCTTGACCCAAAATTAGTCGATGAAGTTTTCATGGGGAATGTAATTCAGGCAGGAGTTGGACAAGCACCAGCGCGCCAGGCTGCATTATTTGCCGGATTATCTGAAGAAGTTGCTGCTACAACAGTAAACAAAGTATGTGCCTCTGGAATGAAAGCTGTAATGTTTGCTGCACAAGCAATTGCATGCGGTGACGCTGAAATTGTAGTAGCGGGCGGAATGGAAAGCATGAGCTTGATTCCTCACTACGTTCAAATGCGTGCCGGAAATAAATTTGGTCCTGCAACTATGTTGGACGGAATGCAAAAAGATGGTTTAACAGATGCTTACGACAACAACGCAATGGGAGTTTGTGCTGATTTATGTGCATCTGAATATAAAATCAGCCGTGAAGAACAAGATGCATTTGCCATTCAATCTTACGAAAGAAGTGCAAAAGCCTGGGACGCCGGAAAATTCGACAATGAAGTTGTTCCTGTTGAAGTACCGCAAAGACGTGGCGAACCTGTTATATTTTCAAAAGATGAGGAATATACTAACGTGAAATTAGATAAAATTCCATCTTTAGCACCAGTTTTCACTAAAGACGGCACTGTAACTGCTGCAAACGCTTCAACAATTAATGATGGAGCTGCTGCTTTGGTTTTAATGTCTGAAGAAAAAGCAAACTCATTAGGTTTAAAACCTCTAGCTTACATAAAAGGCTATGCAGATGCTGCACAAGAACCAAAATGGTTTACAACAAGTCCAGCAAAAGCATTACCAAAAGCTTTAGACAAAGCAGGAATTTCAATCTCGGATGTTGATTATTTCGAGTTTAACGAAGCTTTCTCTGTTGTTGGATTAGCCAATGCAAAAATATTAAATCTTGATAACGATAAAGTAAACGTAAACGGTGGAGCGGTTTCATTAGGACATCCTCTTGGAGCTTCTGGAGCACGTATAATCGTAACTTTACTGAATGTTTTAGAACAAAACAATGCAAAAACTGGAGCAGCTGCAATTTGCAACGGCGGCGGTGGCGCATCGGCAATTGTTATCGAAAGAGCTTAAAACAATATCACAAAAAATCAGGAGTAAATACAACTCCTGATTTTTCAACTTATAAATTTCCTTAAATGTTTGGAATTTGCAATTTAGCCATAGTACCCGTTCGAGCTGAAGCCAGCGACAGAAGTGAAATTGTCACACAGCTTTTGTTTGGCGAGCATATCGAAATTTTAGAACGCAAAAATCAATGGGCACGAATTAAGATTCAGTTTGATGATTATGAAGGCTGGGTAGATTCTAAGCAATATCAGGAAATTACCAAAGAGCAATTTGATCTTTTGAGCAAAGAGTCGATTATTTTAAATGCAGATTTAATTGATTACATCACGGCTCCAAACAATCTCCTGCTTCCAATTCCGCTTGGAGCTTCATTATCTTTTTTAAACAACAGCGAAATCAATATTTCAAACTTCGATTTCGAAGGAACCAAAACCAGCGGCATCAAACCTAAAAGCGCTTTAATAAAAACGGCTTTTATGTATTTGAATGCTCCCTATTTATGGGGAGGAAAAACCCCTTTTGGTATTGATTGTTCTGGTTTTACTCAAATGGTTTACAAATTGAACGGTTATAAAATTCATCGTGACGCTTCTCAACAAGCTCTTGAAGGAGATCCTTTAAGCTTTATTGAAGAATGCGAACCAGGTGATTTGGCTTTCTTTGATAATGACGAAGGAAACATTACCCATGTCGGAATCATAATGGACAACAATTACATCATTCACGCAAGTGGAAAAGTTCGTATTGACCGTTTGGACCATACTGGAATCTACAATCCAGAATTAAACAAACACACCCATAAACTACGCGTAATCAAAAAGATTATCTAACCCTCAAAAAAGCAAAATGACAAAACTTGAATTATCCAAAACAGGCTTTCAGATTAATAACCTAAACATCGAATTCCCAATTGATATCACAGTTTTAAAACAAGCTTTAGGAGATTACAGATATCTAAAAAAACAATACAATCATATCTATACTTGGGATGAACTTGGCATTATGGCGTTTTCTAAAGAAGGAAACAAAGTCGAAAGTTTGGCCATTGAATTTGAGGTTAGAGAATATGATTATTGCGCAAAAAGCATCTTTGCAGGAGAATTTATTTTTGACGGACAAGAATTATTTCAATACTACGAAGACAATAAAAATCAGCTTGTAAAGCTTTTTAAAGGAGATCGAAGTGGCGCTTTCATTCTTAACGGGATAAGTGTTTGGTTTGATAAAGAAGATGGCAAAATTACGTCTCTGAGCATTTCCGGTTCCGAAGAAAAAGAAAAGAAAATCACTGCAGCTATTGACCCCGAATTCAAATTATTTGAGCCCTTATGGCAGGAATGGATTTCGGAAATCAATAAAATTGTTTCAACAAACAACGATTACTACAATCTTACAGAAGGAATTTCTGAAGAAGATATTCAAGAACATATGGAGCTTGAAGATAATATTACTATACCGCCAGCTTTAATAAATTTTTATAAAGTTAAAAATGTAGATTACGACCCAGTAACGGCTGTTTTCCAGTTTGGAGTAAACAATTGGAGCTACGATTTAATTCCGTTTGAAGATATTGCCGAAGAATGGAATTCAATTCAAGATTTACAATTTGACGAAGAAGACTTACCAGAACAAGAAATAGATTTCGAAAAAATACAAACCAATAACTACGCTAACCCAAAATGGATTCCGTTTGCTACAGGAAGAAATGGCGATTATTTGCTTTACGATACAGATCCAGCTTCAAAAGGAAAATTTGGACAAATCATCGAACTTCAAAATGAATCTTGGGACAGAAATATTGTTGCTGATTCTATAGAAGAACTAGTTCAAAATGAAATCAACAATTTAAGAGCCGGTAAAACGGAGCATTTTGATTTTATTATCGGAAAAGAAGATTAAAGTACGCGGATAAAACAGATTCGCTTTGCGAAAACACGGATTTACACGGATTTTTTTTTCTCGCAGATTAAGTAGATTTATTTTAAAAATTCATTTAAAATCTGTCCGAAACAAAAAAAATCTTTTTAATTACTTTAATCTGTGGCAAAAAAAAATTAGTGCAAATTCGTGAATTCGTGGCGAACAAAAATTAAGCACTCAATCGAATCGTCTTTCTAAACTCAGACGGACTATAGCCCTTTTGTTTTCTAAAAAACTTATTAAAATGGCTTTCATCGGTAAAACCAAACTCATACGCAATTTCGTTAATACGCTTATCGCTAAATTGCAAACGGTGCTCAATTAGTTTTGTTTTGTAATTACTGATATATTGTTGCATCGTTTCGCTGGCATGTTTCTTAAAATAACGCCCTAAATACGTATTCGAAATCCCGAAATAATCGCTGATAGATTCTGCTTTAATCTTTTCAGGATAGTAAATATTATTCTGAATATATTGCAGAATATCCATCGCTTTTGCTTCCGTATTTATCGTTATTTGTTCTGGAAGATATTTCGCAATATTTCTCGCCACGATAATAATCAGCGTATTCACCAACTGCTGAATCAGTTCCTGATTGTAAACATCTTTATCCTGATGCTCACGGCAAATGGCTTCAATCATAACCTTTACCAGACATTTGTCAGGATCATTTTTAAGAATACAGCCCGGCTGATGATTAGCGTTTTGAAGAATATACTCTAACCGCTGAATATTTTCATTCTGCAGACTAGAATTTTTCAAATAAATATCATTAAACCTCAAAAAGAAAAATTTCGTTTCGGTTTCAATTGTAAAATTATGACAATCTTCAGGCGTCAATAAAAACAAATGTCCCGGATCATACTCAAAAATATTCTTATTAATACACTGCCTTCCTGTTCCTTCCAAAATGTAAACCAGTTCGAAAAAATTATGACGATCTCCTACATCTGGATATTCATTCAGCGTTTCAAAAGAAACCGTAAAAGGTTCATATAAGTTTTCTTTTTTCATAATTCTATTTATTTGAAGATGCAAATATACCTAAAAAAGACAAATATATACCAAATAAGAATCATAAAAACAGTATAATTTTGCCTCGTCAATTTTAAATACAAAAAATCACAATCATGGAATATAGAAAACTAGGCAACTCAGAACTTGAATTATCAGCTATTACTTATGGTGCATTTGCTATTGGCGGAACCATGTGGGGCGGAACAGAAAAGAAAGATTCAATCGATTCTATCCACGCTTCAATCGATCATGGAGTTACAACAATCGACACCGCTCCTTTCTACGGATTTGGTTTAAGCGAAGAAATGATCGGAGAAGCTATTAAAAGTCAAGATCGTTCTAAAGTTCAGTTACTTACAAAATTCGGTTTGGTTTGGGACGGAAGCAATAACGGAAAAGGAGATTTCTTTTTTGACGCAGACGATAATGGAAAAAAAGTTCCGATTTACAAATATTCATCAAAAGCAAACGTAATTAAAGAAGTTGAAGAAAGCTTAAAACGCCTTCAAACCGATTATATTGACTTATTGCAAATTCACTGGCCAGATTCAACAACTCCAATTTCTGAAACAATGGAAGCCGCAGAAAGCTTAATTCAGCAAGGAAAAATCAGAGCTTTTGGAGTAAGCAATTACAATGTTGCACAAATTAAGGAAGCACAAAAAACAATTCAAGTCGCTTCAAATCAAGTAGCCTACAGCATGCTGAACCGTAAAATTGAAGAAGAATTAATTCCTTTTACAGTTGCAGAAAACATCGGAATCATTGCTTACAGCCCAATGGAAAGAGGCTTATTGACTGGGAAATATTTCACAGACAGCAAATTAAAAGAAAACGACCATAGAAACGGTTATTTCAATCAGTTTGATCTTCAAAAAGTAAAAACATTAGTCGAAGAATTAACTTCTTTAGCACATGCAAAAGAAGCAAGCTTATCACAATTAGTTTTACGCTGGACATCTTTACAAAAAGGAATTGCAATTGTTTTAGCGGGAGCAAGAAACGCAGAACAAGCCATTTCAAACGCCAAAGCAATGAATTTCGATTTATCAGCTTCAGAACTAGAATTTATAAATCAAGCGATTGCTAAAATAAAATAATTCTCTTTTTTAAACACATAGAAACATAGGTTTCATAGCGCACAAAAGGTGTTTCAATTGCATTAACAAACATAGTCAACGTAATTTGTCATTCCGAGGAACGAGGAATCTCCGTAAGTAACTCGCCAAAGATTTGCCAACTATGTGTTAGAAACTAGTTTCTTTCCATTCCCTTTTCCAAGAAAGAAAAACCTATGTTTCTATGTGTTTAAAAAAAATCTCAAAACTTAAATAATTTAGAATTTGGGCGTGTCCCAAGGGCCGGGCTATCCGCTAAATCTTTTACTTTTTAAAGAAAAAATTAAAAGGATATCGCTCCTATCCCTCACGCATCACGTATCCATAACAACATAAAGTAAAATGAAAAAGATATTTATTATTAACGGCGGACAAAAATTCGCGCATTCAGGAGGACAATTCAATAAAACCGTTCAGGATTGGACAGTTGAATTTCTTTCTAAAAACAACGATTACAAAATAAAAACAACTCACATTGAAGACGAAATAGATCTACAAAAAGAAGTAGAAAAATTCGTTTGGGCAGATTTAATTATCTATCATACACCAGTTTGGTGGTTTCAACTTCCAAACCTTTTCAAAAAATACCTCGATGATGTTTTCACGCAAGGACACAACAACGGAATTTATAAAAGCGATGGAAGAAGTCGTGTAAACCCAGACATCAATTATGGAACAGGCGGACTTCTACACGGACGCAAATACATGCTTACTACAAGCTGGAATGCACCTGCAACCGCTTTTACACTTCCAGGAGAATTCTTCGATCAGACTTCTGTTGATGATGGCGTAATGTTTGGTTTTCACAAAATGAACAAATTCACCGGAATGGAAAAAATAAACGGCTTCCATTTTCATGATGTAGAAAAAGGCGCAACACCAGAAAATATTGTTATCTTTAAAAAACAATACACCGAACATTTAGAGCAAACTTTTAAAAACTTATAATTATGATTTCGATTACAGCAATTTTAAAAAGTAAACCAGAGCATTTAAATGAAGTTCAAAACCTGCTGACAAATTTAGTTTCTGAAACTAGAAAAGAAGCAGCCTGTATTCGTTACGATTTACACACTTCCGAAAATGTTTTTATTCTTTGGGAAGAATGGAAAGATCAGCCAGGATTAGACCTGCACAACAATCAATCTTATTTACAAGAATTCATCAAAAAAACCGAAAGTCTGGTTTCAACTCCGATTCAGGTTTATAAAACTGCTCAGATTCTATAAAGGTTTTCTGCCACGAATTCACGAATTTATTTTTTTAATCTATACGCAAAGATTTTTAAACTAATTCGTGAATTCGTGGCGAATAAAATCTTATTTAATACCGCCAAAAGCCCCAAAACACATATTCTTGTGTAAAATTTCGACTTTTGAAAAACCTACTTTTTTCATCAAATCCAATTGATAATTCATAGATCTTGGAGAATCTTCCTTTTCGATATAATCCAAAACTTTCTGACGATACTCTGCCCCTCCTATTCCTTCTAAATATTCGCCATAACGTTGCCAAGTATATTCATTCAATAATTCTGTGTCTTGCGTGATCAAATCAGAAATCATCAAACAACCACCTGGCTTCAATAATTTAAATAATTTAACGAAAGTAGTTTCCCAATCCTGATCGTCTCTCAAATGATGTAAGACTGCTCCAGCCAAAATAATATCAAAGCTGTTTTCTTCTAAAGCTGCTTCTCGAATATCGCCTTGTTTGATTTCTACTTTTCCATTTGTTACTGCCGAAACTCTTTCAAAAGCGCGATCCAACATTGGCAAACTCAAATCGACCAAAGTACAGTTTAAATTTGGCACTTTAGATAACATCATTAACGTGTAATTTCCGGCTCCACAGCCAACATCTAAAATGGATGTAGCATTTGGAACAATTCGCTTTGAAGCTTCTGTTATTAATTCTAAAGAAATAGTAGCATCTATTGTAGCCACTTGTCCTGTTTCTAAGTTTGAAAATCGTTCGACATCATTGTCAAATCGTTCTTTGATTTCTTCAATAGTTGATTTTTTCATAGCCCTTGTTTTTTTTCTCTCGCAGATTAAACAAATGGAGCGAATCTTTTTGCTATTATATGATCGGGATATTATTATGATTAAGATGATTTATCTAAAACTAATAATCTGCTACATCTGCCCTATCTGCGAGAGTTTAATTTATCTTAAAAGTTACAAGTTTACTGTTATGAATTATTCGTTACAGCTCTCCCACTTTTAACGTTTCACTTCTAACATTTAACTTAAAACCAAAACTACCTCTTTCATAAATACTTTAAAAATACTATTTTTATCAATTAATAATACTTTAAAAGTATCATGGAATTACGTCACTTAAAATATTTCTTAGCAGTTGCCGAAGAACTGAACTTTACCAAAGCCTCAGAAAAACTCTTTATTTCGCAGCCACCATTAAGCCGACAAATAGCAGAGCTAGAAGATGAACTTCAGGCAAAACTTTTCATTAGAAACAATAAAAAAGTAGAACTTACCGAAGCAGGAAAGTATTTTAAGGAAGAAGTCAAAGCGCTTTTTCAGAATCTGGAACGCATCTCGATCAAAACAAAAAAGATTGCAGAGAACGTCTCAGGCGAATTTAGAATTGCATACATCAGTTCGATTTATTCTTCTGTCATTTCAGATTTGATAAAACATTTGAAAGCGCAGTTTCCGTATGTCAATTTCAAACTTTTCGAGATTTCCACCACAAAACAGATTGATGCTTTAGAGCAAGGAAAAATTGAAATGGGAATAATTAGATCGCCCATTCATTCTGCAAAAATAAAATCTCATTTATGGTTTAAAGATGGATTTTCGTTGGTTTACAATAAAAAATCCGTTCAGATAAAATCAGAAAATGAAATTGCAAACCTAAAAGACGAAACGTTTGTTTTCTTCAATAAAGATTATGCGCCACATTATCATGAGGTTTTATTGGAGCTTTGTGCTTTTTATGGCTTTACGCCAAAAATTATTCATGAAGCGAATAACATCAACTCCATCGTACAATTGGTCAAAAACGGATTAGGAATTTCAATTGTTCCGTCAAACATTACCAAAAACAATCAAGATCCTGAAATTGGTTTTATTGAATTGAAAAAAGTGAATTTATATACGAATGTTTCAATTATTACCGCAAAAGAAGATGAATCTGAGATTACTCGATCTGCGGTTGAGTTTTTATTGCCACAAAGGCGCTAAGACGCATTTTTTTTAATCTCGCAAAGCGCGAAGTCGCAAAGCTTTTATTTATAAGTTGCCTCCAGCTTTAGCTGGATGGAAAAATAATTAAGTTCAAAAGGCTTTAGCCAAACAACTACTGATTTGGCTAAAGCCTTTTCTAATTCAACTTTTATACCTCCAGCTAAAGCTGGAGGCAATTCAATAAATCCTTTTAATCCTTTAATCTGTGGCAAAAAAACTTCGCGCCTCTGCGACTTTGCGAGATTAAATCATAAGAAACTTTGTGTGTTAGCGCCCTCGTGGCTATAACAAAAAATCGTTACAATTTAGTACAGAAATCCGCACCACAAAAAGAGAACTTTTAAATATCTTAGCAAATTCAAATTCTACAATAAAATTTCAATATAAAATGGCCGAGCAATCTTCAATTCAGTGTCCAAACTGCGGAACTCCTATCGATGTCAATGATGTTTTAAAACATCAGTTGGAAGACAGCATCCGTAAAGAATTCCAGCAAAAAGCAAATGTTCAAAACCGTGAATTAGAGCTTAAAAACGAACAATTGGAAAAAGCCAAGTCCGAATTTGAAGCGAAGAAAAAACAGGAAAACGAACTTTTTGCTGAACGTTTGGAGCGCGAGAAAAAAACGGCCGAAAAAGAAATTTCAGAAAAACTAAAAGCGAAACTTGAGGAAGAAAACAAAGATCGTTTGTTATTGATGGAAAAAGAACTCTCTGAAAAATCTGAAAAAATCAGGGAATTAAATAAAATGGAAGGTGAAATCGCAAAATTACAACGCGAAAAACTGGAAATGAAAGATGCTATTCAAGCCGAAGCCGAAAAGCAATTGAATACACAATTGGCTTTGGAACGCGAAAAAATAAGAAAACAGGAAGACGATAAAAACGAATTAAAATTCAAAGAACTTCAAAAACAGCTTGAAGAACAAAAAAAGCTAACTGAAGAAATGAAGCGTAAGCAAGAACAAGGCTCAATGCAATTGCAAGGCGAAGTAATGGAATTGGCGATTGAAGAATGGCTTGCTAACAACTTCCCTCTTGATAGCATTGATGAAATTAAAAAAGGTGCAAACGGCGCCGATTGTCTTCAAGTTGTAAACACCAGAGAACATCAAAATTGCGGTTCTATTTATTACGAAAGTAAAAGAACAAAAGCGTTTCAGCCTTCTTGGATCGAGAAATTCAAAAACGATATTAGAACCAAAAGAGCCAATATTGGTGTTTTGGTAACTGAAGTAATGCCTTCAGGAATGGACCGAATGGGAATGCGCGACGGAATCTGGATTTGTACCTATGAAGAATTTAAAGGTTTAAGTGCTGTGTTGCGTCAATCTTTAATTCAAATTAATCAAGCAGTTCAGGCACAGGAAAATAAAGGCGATAAAATGTCTATGTTATATGATTTCCTTACAAGCAACGAATTCCGTTTGCAGATTGAAGGTATTGTAGAAGGTTTTACGCAAATGCAAAGCGATCTCGATTCTGAAAAAAGAGCGATGCAGAGAATTTGGAAACAACGCGAAAAACAAATCGAAAAAGTAGTTCACAATACTTTAGGAATGTACGGTTCAATTCGTGGTATTGCCGGAAATGCGGTTCAAAGCGTAAGAGCTTTGGAATTGGATTTCATTGAAGAAGAATCAGAAAATGAAGAAGATCCTAAAGAATTGTTTGAGTAACAATATTTTTATCAAAATAAAAAAGGCTTCGAAATCAATCGAAGCCTTTCATTTTTTTTAATTAACCTTTTTTGAAAGACATTGTAAGTCCAAATTGGTTTGAAAGGAAAAGTTTATTATCCTTAATAGAATAACCTGATGTTGTTTTTAACAACTGCGTGAACTCACCTTCTTTTTTTGCATCACACTTTTTAGTTTCTGTTGTGAAATTTGAAAATTGAATTTTCCCTTCACCTTTTGAAACTAAATTGCCCTTTACAGCATTACATCCAGTCGAACCAGAAAATGCAGAGGAGGTAATTACAATTTTCGGAGAACTTGAAAAATCTTTATCAGTAATAACTTTCCCGTTTAAGTTTTCCAAAATCCAAGTTTGCTGTAATTTCTTTTCCACTAAATCTTGATTAGTAGAAGTTGTTGTTTTTGTTTCTTTAGTCGATTTACAACTGCAAACTAACACCATTGCAATTAATAACATTAAAATCCTTTTCATGTAAAATAAATATTATAAGTTTTATTTTACAAAAATATTTTAGTGCTAATATAAAAAAGAGCCGAATAAGCTTTATTTTAGATAAAATAGGACATTTTAAAACTCTAATCTACCTTCTTAAAAACAGCCAATTTCGCAGAAGGATTCGACAAAGTCAATTGATTATTTCCAATAGAATATGTTGTTGTGCTTTGTAAAGCTTTTAAAAACTCACCTTCTTTATTTCCTTGCGGACAAGCCATTAAAGTTGAAATCACTTTAGTGAAACGCAAAACATCTTTTTCAAAAAAGATTTGTCCAGTTATCGAATTACAGCCTCCAAAGCCGGAGAATCTATTTTCTGCAGAATTAATTTCAAGTCTCGGAAATTCTTTTTGAAAATCGGTTGCAAAAACTTTATAGCCATTTAATTCTTCCAAAACCCAAATATCGTGAAGTCTATAATCGGTAAGATATTTTCCGCAACCGCTTAGTTTCTTCGTTTCTAATTCCGAATTATTTCTGATTTCGACTTTTACGCTGTAAGGAGAAATCGCTCCAGACATAGAATCCTGACAATCCAATTGCTGAATCGTAATGGTTGCCGAAGTATTTTCATTACTTACTTGATACATTTTTACATTAGCATCCATAGCCCTAATTGCATCAACTGCTTGAAAAGCGATTTTTTCCTTTCCAGGAATTAATGACGTAAAAACGATTTCTTCATTCCCTATTTTGATTCCCCAAAATGGCTCATTTCCAGTTCCTTTAAAATAATATTTTAGATCTTCTTCTGTTGAACTTACAGAAGATGTTGTGCCAGATTCTTTGTTTGCAGTCGTTTTACAGCCAATTATTAAAGCTGCTAATAACAATATTACAAGTAATTTTTTCATAAGATCTTAGTTTAAAAAATATTCCTTTTATAAAACATCTGTAAAATTCTTATGAATTTACGATATTTTTTCGAAATGCTTATTTAGAATCCTTTCAAATTTAAAAAAACTAAGTAAGGAACAAATTGTTCAAAACCCGCACCACGTAAAAGATTAAGACAAAATACGTAGTCCACCGAACTTACTTACTACTTAAAAAATATTTTATTTACGTATTTTTATAAGTATAAATACTTATATTTGCGTAGTAATACTTAATTAAAGAAATCATGATTAGAGTAATAGTAGTTGGAAACGGCATGGTTGGTTATAAATTTTGCGAAAAGTTTGTTGCAAAATCAGGACAGGAAAAGTATCAAATCACAGTATTTGGAGAAGAACCACGACGCGCCTACGATCGCGTTCACTTAAGCGAGTACTTTGGAGGAAAGACAGCAGACGATCTATCACTTTCAACAAGCCAATGGTATGCTGAAAACAACATTATTCTAAATACATCTGAACTAATTACAGATATTAATCGTGATGCAAAAACTATTCATACACACTTAAATAAAACACATACGTACGACTACTTAGTTTTAGCAACAGGTTCTTCGGCTTTTGTACCACCAATTGAAGGTGTAGAAAAAGAAGGTGTTTTTGTCTACAGAACCATCGAAGATTTAGACGCCATTATGGCTTACGCCAAAAAAATAAAACAAAAAGGCGCAACCGAAGCAGCCGTTTTAGGTGGCGGTTTATTAGGACTTGAAGCTGCAAAAGCCGTTAGAGATTTAGGATTGAATCCGCATGTGGTGGAATTTGCACCGCGTTTGATGCCGAGACAATTGGATCAAGGCGCAAGTGATATGCTTCAATCAAAAATCGAAGAATTAAATATCGGAATTCATCTTAACAAAGCAACGCAATATATTGACGGAAAGGAAAGTATAACAGGAATGATGTTTGCAAACGAGGAATTGTTAAAAGTAGACATGTTGGTTATATCGGCCGGAATTAAACCTCGCGACGAACTGGCAAGAGTTTCAGGACTTGAAGTTGGTGTACGAGGCGGAATTGTGGTAAACAATCAAATGCGAACATCAGATCCTTCTATTTTTGCGATTGGCGAAGCAGCATTGTACAATCAAAACATTTACGGGCTTGTTGCTCCAGGTTACGAAATGGCAGATGTAGCTGCAGAGCAAATCTTAAATGGCGATAAAACCATGAGAGAAACCATCGATATGTCAACACAATTGAAATTAATTGGTGTTGAAGTTGCGAGTTTTGGTGATCCTTTTATTGAAAATAATGACGTTACAGCTATTATTTATGAAAATAAATTAAGTGGCGTTTATAAAAGAATCAACGTTACCAAAGATTCTAAAAAATTATTAGGTGGAATTTTAGTTGGAGATTCTAGCGATTACAATTCGCTATTTCAGATTTATATCAACGAAATGGTATTGCCTAAAAATCCAGAAGATTTGATTTTAGGTTCTCGCGATGGTTCAGAAGGTTCTTCTTTAGGAAGCGTAATGGATTTGCCAGATACAGCTGTAATCTGTTCTTGCGAAAACGTAACAAAAGGCGCTATTTGCTGTAAAATTCTAGACGAATCTTGTGCTACACTTTCAGATGTTGTGAAGGCAACCAAAGCAACTTCTGGCTGTGGAGGCTGTAAACCAATGGTTTCTGATTTGGTAAAAGCCACTCAAAAATCTTTAGGAAAAGAAGTAAAAGAAGTTATCTGCGAGCATTTCAGTTACACACGTCAGGAATTGTTCGATTTGGTAAAAATCAATAAATACGAAAATTTCTATGACGTTCTGGATCATCACGGAAAAGGTGACGGTTGTGAAATTTGCAAACCTGTTGTTGCTTCAATTTTCTCTAGTATTTATAATGATACTGCGAACAAACACGTTACTACTCAAGATACAAATGATAGATTTCTAGCCAATATTCAAAGAAACGGAACGTATTCTGTAGTTCCGAGAGTTGCAGGAGGCGAAATTACAGCCGAAAAACTAATTGTAATTGGCGAAGTGGCAAAACAATTCGATTTGTACACTAAAATTACGGGAGCTCAAAGAGTTGATTTATTCGGAGCACATTTAAGTGATTTGCCAAAAATCTGGAAAATCTTAATTGAAAATGGTTTTGAAAGCGGTCACGCCTACGGAAAATCGCTTCGTGCTGTAAAAAGCTGTGTTGGAAATGCTTGGTGCCGTTACGGAATGGACGACAGCGCCGGATTTGCTATCGAATTGGAAAACAGATACAAAGGAATTCGTTCTCCGCATAAATTAAAAGGTGGTGTTTCTGCCTGCATTCGCGAATGCGCCGAAGCCCGCGGAAAAGATTTCGGATTAATCGCTGTTGAAGGCGGATGGAATTTATACATAGCAGGAAATGGTGGAGCGAATCCAAAACATGCCGTTTTATTGGCTGAAAAAATCGACAAAGAAACCGTAATCAAATATATGGATCGTTTCTTAATGTATTACATACGCACTGCTGGTCCGCTTATTAGAACTTCAACTTGGTTAGAAAAACTAGACGGAGGTTTAGACTATCTAAAACAAGTAATCATCGAAGACAGTTTAGGAATCTGCGAAACGCTTGAAGCTGAAATGCAGACTTTGGTAAACACTTTCGAGTGCGAATGGAAACAAGTGTTGGAAAAACCAAGATTATTAAAACGCTTCAATCATTTTGTGAACTCAGACGAGAAAGACGACAATATTGCTTTTGTTCCGTTAAGAGATCAAAAAATGCCGAAAGCTTGGTCTTAAAAAATGTTTTAATCTCGCAAAGACGCAAAGTCGCAAAGTCAAATTACAAAAGCTTAAAGAAAAAACTTAGTGCCTTTGCGCCTTTGTGGCAAAACACAATAAAGCTCCAAAAAAAAGAAAAAAAAATCATTTAACGTTTGCTGTCCTTCTTACCCTCTTTTTTACTGCGCCATCAAATCTCTCTTGATTGTAAAAAGAGGGCTAAGAAACAGGAAACAAAAACTCAATCAAAATGGAAGAAATCTTAAATCAATACGAAACAGTTCACGCAAGCGATGCAACAATTTGGTTCAAAGCTGGTAAAGTAGAAGATTTCCCGACCAACCGAGGCGGATGCATTAAATACAAAAACAAACAAATCGCCATTTTCAATTTTACACGCCGAAACGAATGGTACGCTTGCCAAAACGCTTGTCCGCACAAAATGGAAATGGTGCTTTCAAGAGGAATGACAGGATCTGCAGAGGATATTCCGAAAATCGCTTGCCCAATGCATAAAAAGACTTTTTCACTTGTTGATGGTTCAAATTTAAACGGCGAAGAATACAGCATTGCCACTTATCCAATTAAGATTGTTGAAAACGAAGTTTTTGTTGGATTTGTAGATTAATTATAGCCACAGATTACACAGATTAAAAGGATTTTTTCTTCGCCACGAATTTCACAAATTACACTAATTTAATTCGTGGAGATCCGTGAAATTCGTGGCGAAAACAATTCAAATTATACACAAAGATTAAAGGATTTTTTTAAATAAATCTTTTAATCTGTGGCAAAAAACCAAAACAATAATTCGTGCTAATTCGTGAAATTCGTGGCGAAAAAAAATAAACCCCAAATTAAATCCAAAAAATCCTTTAATCTGTGGCAAAAAAACAAAAACAATAATTCGTGCTAATTCGTGAAATTCGTGGCGAAAAAAAACATAATTCCGTATCTTTGAAATTCTATTATCAAACCAAAAAATGACTACACCTTTTCAAAAAGCAAGCGAATGGATTGATGCTGAAAACGCACAAGATCCAAACATCGAATTAGACCAAAACGCCGAATATCCAAAAGAATTATTGTATTCAAACAGGATGTACGAAAAACTGATGCAATTTGAACCGAATGCATCAGAAGAAATCCAGATTGCATCAAAAGCACAGCACATCTGCCGATGGAAAGTGGCCCGAGAATCCTACCCAATGGATCGCGTGGGTTATTTAAAATGGAGAGAAGAACTGAAGAAATTCCACGCAAAAACCACTGCTGAAATTCTTGAAAAAGCTGGATATGATCAGACTTTCATCGATCGTGTTTCTTTCTTAATTGAAAAAAAACTACTTAAAAAAGATGCCGAAACCCAATTGCTAGAAGATGTAATTTGTTTGGTATTTTTAGAATATTATTTAGAACCTTTTGTTCACAAACATGATGAAGAAAAGCTAAAAAATATCATCAAGAAAACTTGGGATAAAATGTCGGACAAAGGGCATCAGGAAGCTTTAAAAATCAATTATTCTGAAGAAAATTTAAACCTAATAAAAGCTTCTTTAGGATTGTAAAAAAGATATGAAAAAAAGCAATCAGGAAGCAGCAGAAAAAATCACTTTCAAAAATTTACGCCGTCTGTATTTTTTTGCGCTTCTTACTATTGCCTTAACTATAATTATAAGTCAGTTTTTAGTACAATACAATCTGAATCAGCAGTTAAGCGATTCTAAGATTATCAATTTTTCTGGTAAACAAAGAATGCTAAGCCAGAAAATTGTAAAAGAAGTTCTGATCTTACATTACGTTTCTGATTCGGCTACAGCCAAAAAAACTTCGCATTTAAAAGAAGTTCTAGAAATTTGGAAAAAGAACCAAAACGCACTGAAAAACGGCAGTGACAGTTTAGCTTTTCCAAAAGAAAAATCAGAAACACTTTCTAAATTATATCTTGAAATCAATCCGATTTTCAATAAAATTGCGCAAACTACAGATTCTTTTTTGTTAAATCTGCAACAGAAAAAATCGGCTTCTGAAAATCAAAAATTGGTTCAGATTATTTTAGAAAACGAAGGCGTTTTCCTTTCAAAAATGAATCAAATTGTAACCCAATACGATCTTGAAGCGCACGAAAAAGTAACCGAACAACGCCGAATCGAATATTGGATTTTTGGTTTTACACTTTTAGTTCTTCTGCTAGAATTCTTCTTCATTTTCAAACCAACAAATAAGAAAATCGAAAGGTTAATTGCCCAACTTTTATCTTCTGAAAAGAAAGCTTTAAAACTGGCATACGACACCGAAATCATTAGTGAAATCAAAGAAAACTCGGTAAAAGAGTTAAAATCGCTCAATTATGCGATGGAAAATACTTTGCTTTATTGCCGAATTTCACCTGATGGCTCGATTATTCATATTGGAGAAAAATTCGCAAAACTTCTTAATTACACTAAGTTTTTATCTAACAAAAAATTCTCTGAAGTACTAACCGAAGACGAAAAAGAACAGGTTAATTTTGACCGTTTAATTTTCGAAAAACAGCGTAGCGGTTGGCAAGGCGAAATCAAAATTGTAAATAAAGACGAAAAAGAAATCTGGCTCGATTTGTCGATGGTTCCCGTAATGATCAAAAAAGACGAACTAGAACTTTTGATTGTTTGTTTCAATATCACTGAACGTAAAAAAGCACAGCGCGAAGTAGAACGCTTAAACCTTGAAAATACAACTGAAAAAATCAATCAGCAAAAGATCATTTCAAGCAAAATTGTTGAAAATCAGGAAAACGAACAAAACCGAATCGCCAAAGAAATTCATGACGGAATCGGACAAATGCTTACAGGTCTAAAGTTTAGTTTAGAGAGCATCAATTTAGATGACAGAGAAAAATCAGAACAAAAAATTGAGTATTTAAAGAAACTTTCGCTTGACATTATAAAAGGTGTCCGCACGGCAACTTTCAACTTAATGCCACCGGAATTAAGCGATCACGGAATCGTTTCTTCTTTAGCAAAACTCACACAGGAACTTTCAAAACTGACAGGAAAAGAAATCCTTTTTTACAACAAAACCGATTTTGACCAGCGTTTAGATTCCCTAATCGAAATCAACATTTACCGTCTCACACAGGAAGCGATCAACAACGCGATTAAATATGCCGAATCGTCACATATTATTGTACAGCTTTCGCACAGCGAAACACTTTTAAGCATCATCGTAGACGATAACGGAAAAGGTTTCAACGTGAATTCAGTCAACAAAAAACGCAACAGCGAATCTGGAATGGGACTTTTATTCATGAAAGAAAGAATCCAATATATTAACGGGCGTGTTTTTATGAACTCGATTCCAGGCGAAGGAACGAGGATTACGTTCAACATCCCGATTCTTAAATAATGTGGCAATGTGCCAATTTGATAATTAGATAATTTACCTAAACGTCGAACTTCCATTTGTCAGGCTGAGCGAAGTCGAAGCCACCGCAAAGTAAATCGACAAAATCATTGTCTAATCATCTCATTTCTCATTAATTTGGGCGAGCCACCATCCCGATAAGAGGGCCAAAATTACTTTGTGTTTATTAGCCCTCTTATCGGGATGCTGTCGGGCTATCCGCGCTACTTCGGTAGCTTGCTCCTATCCCTCTCGCGGGCAGTTGTTTTTCAAAAGATGATTTAAGTTTAACACAAGATCTTTCCAGCATTTTTTGTCCTCCTGAGGAACGAAGGATCATACTAGAAACTCCTTAATCTAAATCCACAATATTTAAAAATCATTTAACAGTTTTAGAACAAAAAAATCTGCTTAAATCTGCGGAATCTGCGTGCAAAAATTAGTGATTTAGATTGTAGAATTTCTTTGCGCGGGCTTCGACTCCGCTCAGCCTGACAGTAATGCTTACAATTGGAATTTGGAATTTTGATATTGGAATTAATTTTCTAATGATTTTTTAATGTTGGAGTTTGGAATTTCAAAAATTTGGAAATTTAAATAAAAAAAGTACGTATATTAGCATCTTCTTTTTAGATGAATATACGTAAAAATAGAGAATCAAAATTAAGTAAACTATGAGCAATATCATTCGAGTAGTACTGGCAGATGACCATGTTTTTGTTAGAGACGGAATCAAATCCTTACTGGAAAATGAAGCAAACATCGAGGTTGTAGGAGAAGCAATCGATGGTGCAGATGCTCTGGAAGTAGTTGCCGCAACGCAACCAGATTTACTTATAGTAGATATTCGTATGCCTAACTTAACTGGTATCGAGGTAGTAGAAAAACTTAGAAGCGAGAATAACAACGTAAAAATAATCATGCTTTCTATGCATGAATCAGAAGAATATGTGTTGAAATCGATAAAAGCTGGCGCAGACGGTTATTTACTGAAAGGTTCGAGCAAAGAAGAATTCCTAAAAGCTTTACACAGTGTTGCTGGTGGAGGCAAATATTTCAGCGGTGATATTTCTTCCATTTTAATCAGCCAACTCACTAATTCATCGCCATCTTTAGAACCTAAGCAAACCTTGGGTGAAGAAATGATGATAACAAAAAGAGAAAAAGAAATCTTGACGCTTCTTTTATCGGGAAAAGGAAACAAAGAAATCGCTGAAGCGCTTGACATCAGTAAAAGAACTGCCGAAGTGCACCGTTTCAACTTGATGAAAAAACTGAAAGTAAAAAACCTAATGGAACTTTCAAATAAAGCGGCTGAGTATTCTTTAATTTAAAAATACGTATAAATACGTAATTATTTTTCAAAAACTGCGTTTTAGCAGGTTTTAACTAAGTTATAGTACTTATTTTTACATAAAAATATAAGTGCTATGAAAAATACAAACTCACTATCGCAATCACACAAAATTTTATTTTTGAACACATTGGCATTTACAGTGTGTTTTGCCTGCTGGACATTAAACGGGGTTCTGGTAACCTTCTTAGTCGATAACGGAATTTTCCATTGGGATGTTATACAAGTTGGATGGCTTTTGGGCATTCCAATTTTAACAGGTTCAATCATGCGACTTCCAATCGGAATTTTAACTGATAAATTTGGCGGAAAATATGTTTTTTCGCTTTTACTGCTTCTAAGCTCAATTCCGTTATTCCTCCTTACCTACGCCGACAGTTTTTTCATGTTTGCTCTACTTAGTTTCTTCTTCGGAATGGTCGGAACCAGTTTTGCAGTCGGAATTGGCTACACGTCTATCTGGTATCCAAAAGAATGGCAAGGACGCGCTTTAGGAATATTCGGAATGGGAAATGCAGGCGCAGCAATTACCACTTTTTTAGCGCCTTCTCTGTTAAACCATTTCTCTATTGATGATCCACAAAATGGCTGGAAACTTCTTCCAATTATTTACGCTATTTCCTTGGTTGTAATTGGGGTTGCGTTTTTAATTTTCGCTCAAAATAAGAAAATAGAAAGCAATGGCAAAACTATTTCACAAATGCTTACCCCGTTAAAATCACAAAGAGTTTGGCGCTTTGGAGCCTATTACTTCTTAGTTTTCGGATGTTTTGTTGCCTATTCTCAATGGTTATTACCAAATTTCATGAACGTGTACCAAACCAGTTTAGTAATGGGAGGATTGTTTGCAACAATGTTCAGTTTACCATCTGGAGTAATCAGAGCTTTCGGAGGTTATTTATCTGATAAATTCGGTGCTAGAAAAGTAATGTATTGGGTTTTGGGCTCTTCAGTAATTTTGAGTGCCTTATTGTCGATTCCTAAAATGGAAATTACAACTTCTGGCCCTGGAATCTTAGCAGCAAAAAAAGGCGTTGTAAACGTAATCAGTGACAAAACCGTAAAAATTGGAGATAAAGAATATCCAATTGCGCAAAAAACAGCCAATGGTAATGAAAATGCTATTTTTCCCACTTCTACAAGCTGGCAAGATGTTGTAGTAACACATAATCAAAGTGTAGCAAAAAAAGAACTAATCGCAAAAGGTGTAACCGTTATTAAATTTGATGCTAATATGTGGGTGTTTCTGATTTTAGTAATTTTAATTGGAATTTCTTGGGGAATCGGAAAAGCAGCGGTTTACAAACATATTCCAGAATACTTCCCAAATGAAGTTGGTGTTGTGGGTGGAATGGTCGGAATGATTGGCGGTTTAGGCGGATTCTTTGGACCAATTATCTTCGGATACTTATTAACTGCAACCGGAATCTGGTCTAGCTCATGGATTTTTATTTTAATCTTCTCAACTGTCTGTCTAGTTTGGATGCATTACACTATTACACAACTATCTAAGGAAAAAGAAGTTAAAATAAGTAAAGCAAAATTAGAGCCTGCATATTAGACTTAGATTAAAAAAAAATTAGAAACATGATCTTAATCATAGTTTACTACCGTATTTTCTTATAAATTTACCTTCGATATAAATACAAGAATTTTATGAAAAAACTTAAACTAATTTTATTACTTATCGTAGGATTAAGTTTTGAAATCCAAGCTCAAGAATTAGATGTAAATCTGCAAATTAGGCCACGTTTTGAATATCGTAACGGATTCAAACAACCGTTGAAATACGGCCAAGAAGGAACATCGCAAATTTCACAACGCTCTCGTTTAGGCATTAATTACAAACAAGAGGATTTAATCGTAAAATTGAGTTTACAAAATACCCGAACTTGGGGAGATGTACCAACGACAACTACTTCCGATAAAAATGGAGTAGCAGTTTTCGAAGCTTGGGCACAATATAATTTTACTGAAAAATGGAGCGCCAGAATGGGACGTCAAGTGCTTTCTTATGATAATCAGCGCATCCTTGGAGGATTGGATTGGGCACAGCAAGGACAAAGCCATGACGCGTTAATAGTTTCTTTTCATAATGAAAGTCAAAAATTAGATTTTGGAGGTGCATACAATTCAGATGCTGAAAATCTTGTTCAAACAGCTTATACTGTACCTAATATGTACAAAACCATGCAATATGCTTGGTACCACAATCAATTTAACGAAAATTTAGGCGCAAGCTTTTTAGCATTGAATACAGGATATGAATATACTCGTAATCCAAATACTGCAGAGGGTAAAATTCTAGTAGATTACAAGCAAACTTTTGGACCTTATGTGACTTATAAAAAAAGCAAATTAGATACCAGTTTCTGGGTATATGGACAAACTGGAAAAAGCAATGATCATCAAGTGAGTGCTTGGAATGCTGCTGCCAATTTAGGGTATAATATAACAGAAGCTTTTAAACTAGATTTAGGTTACGAATTTTTATCTGGAAAATCTTCAAATGACGAAAGCAACGTAATCAAATCTTTTAATCCGCTTTTTGGAACCAACCACGGATTTAATGGCTATATGGATTATTTTTATGTTGGAAATTATGTCAATAGCTATGGTTTACAAGATGCCTTTATCAAACTAAACTACAATGTAAACAAATGGCAATTTGCTTTGATTCCGCACGTATTTTTAGCTGCAGCTGATGTAGTGAATGTTCCTCTCAACGAAAAAATGGATTCTTATTTAGGAACTGAGATTGATGCTACTTTTGGATATAATTTCAAGAAAAACATAACTGTAACCGGAGGTTACTCTCAAATGTTTGGATCTAAAACAATGGAATTTGTAAAAGGTGGAGATACAAGCCATACTAATAATTGGGCTTGGTTAATGGTATCTGTTGATCCTAAAATTTTTAGCTGGAAAAAATAATTTTTCTTTAAAATTAACTCATAAAAAATCCCTTTTTCCCATTTCGGAAAAAGGGATTTTTTTTCATCCCCAAAAACTTCATTATTTGTTTTAATTATTTATATTTGAAGCGATTATGAACCCCCAATTCTATCCTAATGAAACCATTTCTAAAATTGTCATTGGTGACTTTTATTGTCACACAAACAGGCATTGCTCAAAAGTACAATGATGCCTTAATTTCTAAAAACTCTGAAATAAATTTTGCAAAAACGCAAAAAAGAGGAATCAAGAAAAACAACATCGTTTATTATGTCGAAAATGACTTACAAACCATTTCTGCTTACAAAAGAAGCAAATTGAAATGGCAAACCAATGTAATTTCTGTTTGCGGAAAACCAAAAAAAGGAGAACCTGAAATTAGATATGTTAGTTATAATTCAGACAAACTGCTTATCGTGATCGGAAAACATAATTTTGCTGAAATTGATGTAAATAGTGGCGAAACTAAATTTGTTGGCTAATCTCATAAAAGTATTACTTAAAATATAGTATATCTTACCCTTTTTCAGTTTTGGAAAAGGGTATTTTTTTGGCGAAATTATGAAAGCAACATTATGCTATAATTTGTACTTTCGTTAGCAACAAAAACTTTTCTTTATTAATCAATCTGAAAACAAAAAACTGTGAAAAGACTAAAATATTCGTTAGTATTAGGATTAAGTACAAGTATTTTTTTAACCCTTTATATTAGTTATAAAGGAAAATATAATTTTAATGTTATACTTTTCACTGCTGTCTTTATGTTTATTTTTATTACATTAATATCTTATTTTAAGATGTTTGCCCACATAAACAATAAAGAAATTAATTTTCAAGAATTAAAAAATATAATCTATTCTGGAAGAGCAAATCATTACTTAAATGGAATTGCAGTTGGTGGTAATCTATACTTAACAGATAATCAACTAATCTTTCAAACCAACATCCTTAATTTTATACAAAAACACGAATGTATAATTAATTTAAAGGATGTTACTTTAATAGAATTTGAAAAAACTTTAGGAATGGTCAACAACGGATTATTAATAAGAACCGAAAATGGTTTAAAAGAACAATTTGTTGTAACGAACAGAGAACAATGGAAAAATGAAATTGAAAAAAAGCAAAAAATAGGATTATAAAATCAATTTAAATCCATAACAATAATGAAACTCATCGCTTGGAACTGCAATATGGCATTCAGAAAAAAAGCTCAATATATTCAAGCTTTAAATCCTGATATTGCTGTAATTTCTGAGTGTGAAAGTCCTGAAAAACTTAAATTTCCAGATGGCATAAAATTACCTTCGGATATTCTTTGGTACGGCGCAAATCCTAATAAAGGAATTGGCGTTTTTTCGTTCGGAGATTATAAATTTGAATTGTTAGGATGTCATAATCCAACTTTCAAAAACATCCTTCCAATTGCTGTAACAGACGGAAAAATTGACTTTACTCTATTTGCTATTTGGGCCAATAATCCTGCAGATAAAGAGGGCGCTTATGTAACTCAGATTTGGAAAGCAATTAATTACTACGAAGATTTAATCAAAGAAACTAAAACCATACTAATTGGCGATTTCAACAGCAATTCTATTTGGGACAAACCGCGTCGAGAAGGAAATCATACAGCAGTTGTAAATAAATTGGCCGAAAAGAATATTTTTAGCACTTATCATAAATACTTCAATCAGATTCAAGGCAAAGAAGAACATCCAACTTGGTACTTGTACCGTCATGAAAATAAACCGTATCATCTTGATTATTGTTTTGTTTCTAATGACTTTATGGAAGTTTTAGAAAGCGTTGAAGTTGGCACTTACAAAGATTGGACATTGTATAGCGACCACAAACCTTTAATAATTAAATTCAATATATAAACCATGAACAATTGGACTCAACGTTGGGACGACCGTTATAAAACCGAAGAATTCGCATACGGCGAAGAACCCAACAATTACCTTAAAGAACAAATTGAAAAACTAAAAACCGGGACGATTCTTTTTCCTGCTGAAGGCGAAGGAAGAAATGCCATTTTCGCAGCGAAATTAGGCTGGGAAGTTGCCGCTTTTGATATTAGCGAAGAAGGCAGAAACAAAGCGCTTCGTTTGGCAGAAAACAATAATGTTTCGCTTGATTATCAAGTTGGCGAACTGGAAACTTTAGATTTTCAGGAGGGACAATTTGATGCGATTGCTTTAATCTATGCACATTTTCCAGCTACCATAAAATCTGAAATTCATAAACAACTTGACAAACTTTTACGAAAAGATGGTTTTATCATTTTTGAAGCTTTCAGTAAAAAGCATTTAGAATACGTTACCAAAAACGAAAAAGTTGGCGGACCAAAAGATATCGAATCTTTATTTTCACTAGAAGAAATCAAAGCTGATTTCCCTAATTATGAAATAATTGAATTAGAAGAAAAAGAAATTGAACTAAACGAAGGCTTATTCCATAATGGAACTGGCTCTGTAATTCGATTTGTTGGCAAAAAAAATAAAAAATAAACTATGATAAAAAAAATAGTACTTCTCTTTCTATTCCTATCTATTCAAAGTTTTGCTCAAGATAATCAACAACTTACCTCAAAAGATATTTATTCTAAAGATGGACTTGTTTATAAAGTCAGTAATGATTCTCTTTTTTCAGGTTCAATAGAAAACCGTCGATGGACGAATAATATCTTACTATCAAAAAATGATTTTAAAAATGTATATCTAATACTTTACACTGAATACTATAACAAAAGTAAAAAAGGAATTCCTTGCAGAAAAACTTATTATTATGATCAATCGTTTTTTAAAAAGAAAAAAGAGGACAAATTAGATTTTGATGGAAGCATTTATTCTTCCTCTTACTTTGACGAAAATGAAAATAAAATTTTAGAAGAAAATTATTCTGAAGGCAAATTAATCTACAGCTGTCAATATAAAGATGGAAAGAAAAATGGCAAACAATTCTGTTTATCAAAAACTGGAAAAGAATTGAATTATATTTATGAAAATGGAAAAAAAGTAAACTAATTTATTTAATTTTTTATGTTCAAAAAATCATTAAAAATCTTTCTTGGAATAATTGTTTTTTTAGGAGTTTTAATATTGTATTTATTAAGCGATTTCAATCCTCTTTACAGAAATAAAGAATTTGTATTATTAACAAATAAATTAAACGAAGCTAAAAAAGAAGATTTTACATCGTTTATTGATATTCATAACAAAATTTACAAAAAGATAAAAGAACCAAGTTGCCCTTGCAGAGATGCCTCAAATAACATTCGCCCATCCAGACATGCCTATTCACTTACTAAATTACTTTATGAGCTAAAAATAAAACAAGAATTTAGTCAAAACGAGTGTCTCAAATTTGTTTTAGTAAACTATGATTTTGGATATAAAAACATTGGTGTAAAGGCTGCTTCCAAATTCTATTTTAATAAAAACATAAAAGAGCTTGATGAAAAAGAAAAGGTAACATTAATTGCCATGCTTAAAAATTCTAGTTTGTATAATCCAATTCGAAATAAAAAAGGAGTTCGCAATAGAGTCCTACTTTTGGAACTTGCACTGCATAGCCAGAATAAAGAGTAGAACCTTAAAAATACTTATGCTCCATAATTTCAGATCTCAACTCTGAAACTTCTAAAATCCCAACACGTTTTCCTTCCGTTTTAATCAATGCTTCTTTTTTAAGGCTTGATAAAATACGTATTGCTTGTTCTTCTGTAGTTCCTGCAAAATCGGCGATTTCTTTTCGCGAAAGCTCGATATCAATCAAACCATTCGTTTGTCCGAATTTGCGATGAATATAAAGCAACAAATCAATTACACGCTCGCGAACATTCATGTGTGCAATCTTGCGGATATTGTTTTCGCTTTTGTTCAATTCTTCGGCATAAAACAACATTAAAGCATAGGTAAATTCAGGAACTTGCTGTAAAATTTCCTGCATAGTTTCGTTGCTGAAGTTACACAGAACCGTGTCTTCCAGCGCATAAGCACCAATTAAATAACGTTTACTCGTTCCAAATCCGCGGAAACCAATAATGTCTCCATTTGCGGTTAAACGAACGATTTGTTCACGACCATTAATTCCGGTTTTTACTGTTTTAGCCTTTCCTTTGCAAATAAAATAAAGACCTTGCAACGGCGCACCTTCTGTAATAAACTGATCTGTTTTTTTACAGGTAATACTTTGCTTTTTAGAAACATAACCTGCCATCTGTTCTAAATGCAGATGTTTCTTGATAAAACAATTTTCATTGACGCAGGAATAACAAACGGTTTGCTCTTCTTTCATGAGTCCTAAATTTTAACAGATTAAAAACTAATTTGTTGTTCCTCATTTATTTTCATCAAAATTAAAAAAATAAATCCAAAAAATACGTATTAATACGTAAAAATACTTATTTTTGCGTAAGTACTTTTCTAAAGTCAGATCAATCAATAAAAATAGTATCTCTAAATAGAACTCTAATGCAAACTACGAAGATCAAAACTACCTGTTCCTACTGTGGCGTTGGCTGTGGTATAATTGTGACCAACGATGCAAAAAATGGAGTAATGGTAGAAGGCGACAAAGATCATCCTGTAAACAAAGGAATGTTATGTTCTAAAGGGATGAACTTGCACTACGTAGTTAATGATACCTCTGACAGAATTTTGTATCCAGAAATGCGAGGAAGTAAATCCTATCCGCTGGAACGCGTCAGTTGGGATACCGCTCTTAACCGCGCTGCTGCTGTTTTTTCTTCTATTATAAAAAAACACGGACCAGATAGCGTTGGATTTTATATTTCTGGACAATGTCTAACTGAGGAATATTACTTAGTCAATAAACTTGTAAAAGGGTTTCTAAAAACCAACAATATTGACACCAATTCTAGACTTTGTATGAGTTCTGCTGTTGTGGGTTATAAAAAAACTTTTGGAGAAGATTCTGTTCCAATTGCTTACGATGATATTGAGCTGGCGGACACTTTTTTAATTACAGGAGCAAATCCTGCTTGGTGCCACCCTATTCTTTTTAGAAGATTAGAAAAACACAAAGAGAAAAATCCGAAAACCAAAATAATTTGTATCGATCCTAGAAGAACCGATACGGCTGCTTTTGCCGATTTACATTTGCAGATTATTCCAGGCTCAGATATTATTTTATATCATGCCATTGCCAAACGCATTATCGAAAAAGGTCACGTCGATCATGATTTCGTTAAAAATCACGCCGAAAATTTCAAACAATATAAAGACCTTGTTTTAGGAACTTCTCTTGAAAAAGCTTCAAAACTTTGCGGAATTTCTGTAAACGACATTAAACTTGCCGCCGATATTATAGGAAAAGCAAAAGGTTTTATTTCGCTTTGGGCAATGGGATTAAACCAAAGTGCTGTTGGCGTTGATAAAAATACGGCATTGCTGAATTTATCTTTGTTAACTGGACAAGTTGGAAAACCAGGTTCTGGGCCATTTTCATTAACAGGTCAGCCCAACGCAATGGGCGGAAGAGAGGTTGGCGGAATGGCAACACTTTTGGCTGCACACAAAGACATTGCAAACCCAACACATCGTAAAGAAGTAGCTGATTTTTGGGGCGTTGACGAGATTTCGGACAAACCGGGTTTAACAGCAACAGAAATGTTTGAAGCCTTAGAATCTGGAAAAATGAAAGCCGTTTGGATTATCTGCACCAATCCATTAGTGAGTTTACCCGATTCTAGAAGAGCCGAAAAAGCTCTTAAAAATGCAAAATTCGTAGTTGTTCAAGATATTTCGCATAATGCTGATACAGCCAAATTTGCCGATTTATTATTGCCTGCTGCGGGCTGGTTAGAAAAAGAAGGAACAATGACCAATTCGGAGCGCCGTATTTCGTATCTGCCAAAAGGAATCAATGCGCCTGGAGAGGCACTTCCAGACATTGAAATCTTAATTCGCTTTGCAAAAAAAATGAATTTCAACGGATTCAATTTCAACAGTGCCGAAGAAGTATACAAAGAACATTGTGCGCTTACTAAAAACACTAATATTGATATTTCATTTTTGAATTACAATCGTTTAAAAAACGAAGGAACTTTTCAGTGGCCCGTTCCAGATTATAATCATCCGGGAACTCCACGATTATTTACCGATAAAAAATTCTATACGCCTTCAGGAAAAGCGATTTTTAATCTTCCCGTTTCAATCGAAAATACTTCGGTACAACCTAACGATGAATTCCCTTTTATTTTGACAACTGGAAGAATTCGCGATCAATGGCATACGATGACTAAAACAGGGAAAGTATCGAGATTATTAACGCATATTCCAAGTCCAGTTTTAGAAATAAATCCGATTGATGCTTTTAAAAATGATATTAAAAATGGGGATATTGTTGTGGTTTCAAGCAAAAATGGAGAAGTTCGCGTAAAAGCAAAAGTGACTGATTCGATCAAAGAAAAGGTCGTTTTTCTGCCAATGCATTGGGGAAAACAGCTTGAAAATGATTTAAATAGAACCAACAATTTAACGAATACTGTTGTCGATCCAGTTTCAAAAGAACCTGATTTTAAATTCACAACCGTTTCGATTAAAAAATACGTAAAACCATTTCAGAAAATTGCAATTGTTGGCGCTGGAGCGGCTTCTTTCCGATTCATTCAAAACTATCGTGAATTCAATTCAACCGATGAAATTATTGTTTTTTCGAATGAAGTAAATCCGTTTTACAATCGTGTTTTACTTCCCGAATATATGACGGGAGAATTTACTTGGGAACAGCTTTTAAAAGTTAAAGATGGCGAAGCTTTCAATAAACTGAAAATTACCATGAAAGCTGGCGTGGCAATTGAAAAATTAGATCCAAAACAAAAAACAATTATAGATAGTCAAGGCGAAATTCACACTTTCGATTCGTTGATTATGGCAACTGGAAGCCGTCCTTTCGTTCCAGAAAATGCACAGCTTCATCTTCCTGGACGCTTTACCGTTAGAAGAAAAGAAGATGCCGACCGTTTGAAAAAACACTTAGACAGCACCAATCTTCCGCCCGAAGAACAACATGTAGTAATTATTGGAGGCGGACTATTAGGATTAGAATTAGCCGCGGCTTTAAAGCATAAAAAAGTAAAAACTACAATTATTCAGCGCGCTTCTCGTTTGATGGAGCGTCAGTTGGACCGAATTTCAAGCAAATTATTGGCCGAAGAAGTTCAGCTTCGTGACATTCAGATTTATTTTGATAATGAAGTTAGCACCGTTTTTGAAACCGATAATCCAAATGAAATTGAAATTGCTTTAAAGAGCGGAAAAATCATTACGGCAAATGCAATTGTGTACACGATTGGAACAATCCCAAATATCGAAATTGCTCGTGAAAGCGGTTTAGCCTGCGGACGCGGCGTAAAGGTCAATCAGTATTTACAAACTTCAAATCCTGATATTTTTGCGATTGGAGAAATAGCAGAATTTGATAATAAACTGTTCGGAATCACTTCTGCCGCCGAAGAACAAGCTGACATTCTAGCAAATTTCCTTGCTGGCGATATTAGCAGTTATTACAAAGGCTCGATTTTAATGAATATTCTAAAACTAGAAGACATTAATCTTTGCAGTATTGGCGATCTTAACATTCCAGAAAATGATGATTCCTACGAAGAAATTGTTTTTGCAGATTTGAAAAAACGTTATTACAAAAAATGCATTGTAAAAGATGATCTTTTGGTTGGAGCGATTTTAATGGGCGATAAAAACGAGTTTGCCGAATTTAAAACGATGATTGAAAGCAAAATCGAATTATCAGACAAACGAAATACGCTTTTAAGAGGAAGCTCAAATGCAAAACCAGTTTTAGGAAAATTAGTTTGTTCCTGTAGCCAAGTTGGAGCTGGAAACATCGAAGAAACAATTAAAAGCGGTGTAAGTGATTTTACGGATTTATGCAAAAACACAGGAGCAGGTTTAGGTTGTGGAAGCTGCAAAACGGAAGTAAAGGAAATATTGGCTAAGTGCAAGGTTTAGTTGCTTTTGTTATGTTGTGTTGATCTAAACGCAAAGTTCGCAAAGCTATGCGCTAAAATCTTTACCCAAAGCTTTGTGAACTTTGGCAACTTATTATAAAATAAAAAAACTTTGCGAAACTTTGCGAAAAACCTTTGCGAACTTTGCGGTAAAATTTATGTTCAAAGTAAAGCAACTTGAAACCTGAAACAAAGAAAACCTGAAACAAAGAAACAAAAATGGAACTAACAAGATTAATAGTAAAAGGAGGCGTTATTTCGCCAGGAGAACTTAGGGAAGTTGTAAACATCGCTTCGGAAGAAGGTTTAGATTCGATTTCGTTTGGTTCTAGACAAGATATTATTTTTCCGAAAGGATTTAAATCTTTGGATAAAACCACTTTAGGAAAACATCATTTTGTTTTTCCAGATCAAAAAAGCGGTAATAACATTGTTTCTTCTTATGTTTCGACAGACATTTTCAGAAATACCAATTGGCTTACTGGAAATAGATTTTTATATATTTTGGAAGAATTTAAAGAACAACCCAAACTTAAAGTCAACATAACCGATCCGAAGCAGCAATTGGTTCCTTTGTTTACAGGTCATTTGAATTTCATTGCTTCAGAGCATGAAGATTATTGGTATTTATACATTCGTCTTCCAAAATGGGAAAAAATAGAAGTTTATCCTGTTTTGATTTACAGCTGGGATTTGGCTAAAATTTATTACGAAATCGAAAAAATTTCAGAGGAGGATGCAATTGATATCGAACTGCTTTTCTCTTTGGTTAGCGAAGCTTTAGACACCAACAACAGAACAATTGACAAACCATTGAATATTCCCTTTTACCCATTTCCGTATTACGAAGGAATGAACAGAATGGGAATTGATCAATACTGGCTGGGATTGTATTGGAGAAATAATTTATACGATTTGGATTTCCTGAAAGAAATGTGCGATCTATGTTTTGAATGCAAAATCGGAAAAATCTGTATTACGCCTTGGAAATCTTTCATAATCAAAGGAATCCCGAAAGACCGAAAACTAGAATGGGAAAAATTCTTAGGAAAACGCGGTATTAATGTTCGCCATTCGTTATTAGAATTGAATTGGCACTTACCCGTTGCGATGGAATGGGCTTTAAATCTAAAAACTTTTTTGGTTAGAACATTAGATCAATTTGATATCAGTACATATGGATTGAATTTCGGAATTTCAGAATACAATCGTGATGGGCATTATTTTACTTCGATTGTCATCGAAAAAAATGAACTTCCTATAGCTTTAGAATCGATCAAAATCAGAGATACTTATAATGTATTGTTCGCTAAGAATTTCGATCCAAATACTCGCGAATATATTGTGCATTCACAAGATATAGATAAGCTCGAACTGCCAACTATTTTAATTGAATTAAGCCGAAAATATTTTGAAGAACTAGGAAACACAACATCTGAAACCACCGAAAAACAACAGAAAAAAGAAAAACCACAACAGGATATTTACCAATGCCAGGAATGCCTAACGCTTTATAATTCAGAATACGGAGATGAAACTCAGGGAATTCCAAAAGGTCTTTTGTTTGAAAATATTCCAGAAACGTATTGCTGTTCTCTTTGTGAAGCGCCAAAAAGCAATTTTAGAATTTTGGAAACAGTTGAAAATTAATAAGTTCTACTATTTCTGTATTCAAAAATTGCGTATATTTAGCTTAACTAAGAATTTACGTTAAAGCACCATACTTCAAAAGCTTTAAAACCACTTGGTTAAGATCTATTTATTCAATAAAAAATACAGTTATGATAAAAAGAACAACACAATCTTCTGCTGATAAAGCTACCGATGTTCCGGCAGAAACAGCTGTAGAAAGCACTACAGAAATACAGCCAGAAACTAAGACAACAATTAAAAGGACTACTAGAACTGCAGTAAAACCAGCAACTGCCAAAACAGCTACAACAAGAACAGCTGCGGCAAAAGCACCTGCAGCGACTGTCAAAACTGCAGCAAAAACTCCTGTAAGAGCAGCTTCTAAAATAGCACCGAAAGCTACTGTGAAAAAACCTGCAACAACAGCTGCAAAAACAGAACCTATCGTTTCTGAGATTGTAGAAATTAAAACCAATGACGTTGCAGAAAGCAAACCTGTTGTAACTGTTGAAAAAATTGGCAAGGAGAAAAACGACATAAAATCTAAGCTAAAAGCTAAACTTAAAGCAAAAAAAGAGAAAGAAAAGAAAAGAGAAAAAGCGATTAAAGCTGATATCAAAAAATTAGAAAAAGAGAAAAAAGCAAAACTAAAAGCAGCCGAAAAGAAAAAAGAAAAGGCTAAAAAAGCGAAAGCTAAGAAAGTTGCTGATAAAAAAGCGAAAGCTCAGAAAAAAACAAAAGCTAAAAAGAAAAAATAGTTTTGAGAAAGGTTTGACTTTAAAAAAGTTAAACCTTTTTTTATTTTCATTAGCAATGTCACATCCAGTTTGTCATCCTGATTTCTATGATAAAACTAGGCGGAAAAGGCTTCGACTTCGCTCAGCCAGACAAAATTTTTGTCATCCTGAGCGAAGTCGAAGGACTTATAACGATGAGTCACTCATAACTCATAACTTAAAACTCATACCCGCCAATCGCAATCATACTGCGATTGTCAAAGTGTTTTTTAGGATCGTCCATTTCATCCATAGTAACCATTCCTGCGCGGACTTTCTTTTTGTTTTGAATGGATTCTGAAATTAACTCGGTAATCGATTCTCCATTTCTAAAAGCAGTCAGTAAATCGGTTTCTGAATTAGAGAAAAGGCAGTTTTTAATTTTTCCGTCTGCCGTCAAGCGGATGCGGTTGCAGCTGTCACAAAACGGATTTGTAATCGAACTGATGATTCCGAAATCGCCTTGGAAACCTTTAATTTTATAATTTCTAGAAGTGAAATTTTTTTCATCTTCTAATTTCAGAATTTCTTCTGAAGAAAATGGAGTTCCAACTAAAGATAGAATTTCTTGTTGCGAAACCATTTTGCTTCTGTCCCATTCGTTTCCTGCAAAAGGCATAAATTCAATAAACCTAACCGAAATAGGCAAAAACTGAGTCAGTTTTACAAAATCTACAATTTCATTATCATTGAAACCTTTCATCAAAACCACATTTACTTTTACCTGAAAATCATGATTTAAAAGCAAATGCAGATTATCAATTACTTTCTCAAACTGGTTTCTAAGCGTTATAGAAGCGAATTTAGAAGCAACTAAAGTATCTAAACTCAAATTAATTTTTTTGACTTTAAACTGCTTTAAAACATCAATATGGCGATCAACTAAGATTCCGTTTGTTGTCATGGAAAGTGAAATGCCAAGCTCTGATAATTTAGAAACAATTTCAGGAAAATCCTTTCTCAGCAAAGGTTCACCGCCTGTTAATCTTATTTTGTCAACACCATTTTTCACGAAAGTTTCGGCAATTGCAAAAATCTCATCGGCCGTCATTAAACTGGCTTTTGGAGATAATGCGATTCCATCCGCTGGCATGCAATACGTACAACGCAGGTTGCATTTTTCCAGCAGCGAAATGCGCAGATAATTATGCTTGCGCCCAAAACCATCCGTCAAAATAGTGTTAGAGGCTGTCATGATTTTTTCCTTTTAAAATATGAAAAACGTGCATTACATGCGGAAAAACAGCATCCATAGATTCTCTAACGCCATTTGTCGAACCCGGCAAAGCCAAAACTAGACTTTTACCCAAAGTTCCCGCAACACTTCTAGAAAGCATTGCATACGGCATTCTCTGCTGGCCGTAACTGCGAATGGCTTCTTCGATTCCTGGAATTCTACTTTCTAATAATGGTTCTAAAGCTTCTGGCGTAACATCTCTTGGAGATAATCCAGTTCCGCCTGTAAAAATGACCAGCTGATTATCTTTAGCGAAAGCTTTTGTTTTTTCCTGAATAACATCTAATTCATCTGGAATGATTTCATAATGAGAAGTTTCAACTCCGTAAGAATCCAGTTTTTCTACAATTGTTTTTCCTGAACGATCTTCTTTATCGCCTGCAAAAATCGAATCGGAACAAACGAAAACTGCCGCTTTAATTACATTCGGAAATTTATTTTTGAAAGACGATTTTCCGCCTTCTTTATTAATTAATTTGATAGTCGAAATTTCGATTTCCTTGTCAATTGGTTTTAGCATATCGTACATTGTCAATGCCACAATTGACGCGCCGTGCATGGCTTCAACCTCAACTCCCGTTTTGTAAACAGTTTTTACTTTAAAAATGATATGAATGTCTAGACCTTCGATATTGTATTCTACAGAAGTAAATTCAATTGGAAGCGGATGACAATCTGGAATAGACAAATGGGTGTTTTTTACCGCAAACAGTCCAGCCGTTTTTGCCATTTCAAACACGTTCCCTTTTGGCACTAAATTGTTGACAACAGCATCAATTGTTTCTTGCTTGCTGACTTTTACAATTGCGGTTGCTGTTGCGACTCTTAAAGTGCTTATTTTATGCGTAATATCTACCATTATAATTTCTTAGGTATTTTGTTTCCAAGTGAATGTATCGTTTTCAAACATTTCTTTGCCAAAAATCGGAACATCGGTTTTAATCCAATTTACAATGGCTTCTGTTGCTTCATAAACTTGCTTGCGACGTGTTGCCGAAACAAAAACAAATAGACAGATTTCGCCCGCTTTTACAACGCCTAAACTGTGGTAAATGTGCATGCAGGTTAAATCGAATTTAGCAAAAGCTTTTTCTCGAATTGCGTACAAAGCTTCATTCGCCATGTCTGTATACGCCGAATAATCGATTGCTACAACCGTATTGTCGTGAATAACATCGGCACGGACTTGCCCTAGAAAAATATTATGCGCTCCAATCGTATGTTTTGATTGATGTTTAGCGATTGATTCCGCTATAAATTCAGGAGCAATTGGTCCTTCTACAAATACATTTTTACTCATTTTTATGTTTTTTTTGCCACAGATTACACAGATTAAAAGGATTTCTTTCTTTTTCTTTTGTCAGGCTGAGCGAAGTCGAAGCCCACGTCCAATTGGAACTCCCTTCGACTTCGCTCAGGGTGACATGCTAACTTATAATCCTTTTTAATCCTTAAAATCTGTGGCCTATAAATTTATCTCCGTTTCTAATAATTGTTTCATCGCTAAAGCACCACCAGCAATGCTTTTTATATTTTTAAATTGATGTTTTTGAAGCAATTCAACTGCTATTTTACTTCTGATTCCAGATTGGCAAAAAACGTAAATAGTTTGATTTGAATTCAGTTTTTTAATTTCGTTTTCTAGATTCACCAACGGAATCTGAAGACTGTTTTTCAAATTTATTTTAGGTTCTTCATCTACATTTCGAACATCTAAAAAAAGAACCTCATCATTTTCTATTTCATTTAAAAGAAGTTCAAATTTTATTTCTTCTATTTGATTTTCAGATGAATTGTATTTATGTTTGAAATCTTCTTTGCTCATTTCTAATTCTGAGCTTTTTTCGAAATCATATTTCTGTTGCTCATTTTTCAAAACATTATAAACTAGAATCTTTCCGCTCAAAACTTCTCCAACTCCAAGAATCATTTTTATGACTTCATTGGCTTGAAACATTCCGATAATTCCAACCGAAACTCCTATTACACCAGCATCTTCGCAATTTAAAGCACTCTTATTTTCATCTGGATACAAACATCTATAGGTTGGACCATTTTGATAATTGAAAACTGAAACTTGTCCCTGAAATCTAAAAATAGATCCATAAACCATTGGCTTATTGGTTGCGAGGCAAGCATCATTAATTAAATATTTAATTGCAATATTATCTGTTGCATCAACAATAATATCGTATTTTTCAAATAAGAAAAGTGCATTTTTTCCAGACAATTTCTCTGCAAAAACATTTACTTTAATAAGCGGATTCAGTTCTAAAATCATCGCTTTCGCTTCAGCCGCTTTTCCCTTTCCAACCGCCAAACTTTTGTAAATTACTTGTCTATGAAGGTTCGAAATTTCGATACAATCATCGTCAACAATTCCGATTCCCCCTACTCCTGCACCTGCCAAATAAGGCAGAATTGCGGCTCCTAAACCTCCAGCACCAATAACCAGAACTTTAGCTTTCAGCAATTTGTACTGGCCAATATCTCCTATCTCAGGAAGTATCATTTGTCTGTTATATCGTGAAGTTTCGCTCATAGGTTTCGTTTTATCCTCCGGCAAATGGTGGCAATAATGCTACAATATCACTGGTCTGTAAAGTAAAATCTGAAGTTTTGGAAACTATTTTCTGATTTACAGCAACGCTAAAAGTCAGTGATTCAAACTCATATTTCTCGTTTAAATCCTGTAATAATTGCTGTAATGATAATTCTTCCGAAAAAGATAATTTTTCGAATTCACATTTTGTTTTTTCAGCAACAGCTCCAAAATATTTAACCTCGATCATTTTTATAAATTTAAATTCTGAAAAATAAATTCGTCTTCAAAGTGTTCTTGAAAATACGAAATCCAACTTGATGTATTTCTCACTACTTCGCCAATCACAATAATGGCAGGCGATGATATATTTTTTTCAGCCACCAATTTAGTAATTGTATTGATAGTTCCAATTACTTTTTGCTCTGAGTTTTTTGTTCCATTCTGGATAATCGCAATGGGCAGATCGTCATTTCTGTTTTGCTGATAGATCGAAATGATTTCGTCTAATTTATGCATTCCCATTAAAATAACCACCGTTGCTGCCGATTTTGATGCTAACAAAATATCTTTTGACAATTTGTGGTCTGAGGTTGTTCCTGTAATAACCCAGAAACTTTCGGCAACTTTACGCTGTGTCAAACTGATTCCTACTGAAGCAGGAACTCCTAAAGCAGATGAAATTCCAGGAACAATAGCCGTTTCGATTCCGAAATCTTCTGCAAATTCTATTTCTTCACTTCCTCTTCCAAAAACAAACGGATCACCGCCTTTTAAACGTACAACATGTCCATAACGATTTGCCATAGAAACAATTAATTCGTTAATCTGGTCTTGTGTGTATGCGTGACAGCCTAAACGTTTTCCAACAAAAACAATTTCTGCATTTGATGCATATTCCAGTAATTCTTCGTTTACTAAAGCATCGTACAAAACCACATCGGCACTTTTTAAAGCTTTAATTGCTTTTATAGTAATCAATTCAACGTCGCCAGGACCTGCGCCTACAATCGTCAATTTTGGTGTTTTTAAATTTCGCATAGTCTTTTAAGTTAAATTGATATTCAGGTCGTTTAACTCGTCAGCCGAATTAATATTGGTAAAATGAAAGTTCTCGCTTTCTTCTATGTTGATAATCTGATGCGGCAGTTTGGCTAGCAGATCCATCATTTTTAATTCATTAGAATCAATTGCTTCTTTTATAACTGGAACAATATTTTTTGAATAAATTCCGATTAACGGATGGGTTTTACTTTCGGAAGCAAAAACTGTAATACCTGCTTCTTGCGTATGTTTTGAAATTAATTCCTGCAATAATTCGGTTGAAATTAACGGAATATCACAGCTTAAAATCAGATTAAATTCGGTTTCAGAATGTGATAAAGCGGTGTAAATTCCTCCCAGCGGCCCTTTGTCTACAACTAAATCCTGTATTTTTTGATAGGGCAAATAATCATATTCTTTTGATCCCGTAATCAGCTTAATTTGATTTGTTATGGGCAAAATCGCCTGAATGATATGTTCTATAAATGGTTTATCTTGAAACAAAACCAATCCTTTTTCTGACTGCATTCTGGTGCTTTTTCCTCCGCAAAGAATAAATACTGTTAGTGTTTCCATGGTCTTTTTTGTTTCAGGTTTTTAAGTTGCAATGAGTTTTTTTTACCGCAAAGTGCGCTAAGTTTTTTATTCATTTAACTTTTAAATTAAGTTCGCAAAGCTTTGCGAACTTTACTATTTCAAAAACCGCTTTTACAAAACCTTGCGTGCTTTGCGGTTAAATTCAATTTATTTTCAGGGAAAGATCAATTTAACGCTTGCCATTAAAATCACTGTTCCTAATACCATTTTTAATGTTCTGTTGGAGAAAGATCCACTTCCGTAAAAACCTCCTAACATTCCTCCTACTACAGCAATTGGAACGAGATAAAAACTTTCCATCGGAATTGTTTTTCCTCCTAAAAAGAATCCCATCATTCCCGCAAATGAATTCACAAAAATGAATAAACTCGATATTGCTGCCGATTCTTTTACTGATGCCCATCCTAAAAATAATAGAATCGGACTTAATATAATTCCACCTCCAATTCCCAGCATTCCAGATAATAACCCGATGGTAAAACCAATTGCCAAAGCAAATGGAAGATTTATTTTTACTTCTTCTTTTTCTTTAAAATTAAAAACTCCAAACAATCTCAAAGCCGCAAAAACCAATACAATTCCTAAAACAATTTTATAAATCGTATTATCTAAGGTTATAAAACCGCCAATAAACGCCGCTGGAATCGATGCTATCGCAAACGGGTAAAAGAGCTTTGGTTTGAAATAATTGTTTTTATAATAAAACAAAAACGAAATACTCGAAACAAACAAATTCAACAGCAAAGCCGATGGTTTCATTACAGAAACTGGAAAAGCAAAAATGCTCATCAATGCCAAATATCCCGATGCTCCGCCATGCCCTACGCTTGAATATAAAAATGCAATTATAATTAAGGCAAAACTGAATAATAGTATATTTTCGGAAGTTAGGAGACTCATGTATTTTGTTTTATTTGTTTCAAGTTTAAAGTTTCAAGTTTATTGCTATGTGTTTTTATTTATATAGCGCTTTTCGTTTTTTATCCAAAAATCTTTATTCTTTATTCTTTATTCTTTATTCTTTATTCTTTATTCTTTATTCTTTATTCTTTATTCTTTATTCTTTATTCTTTATTCTATCTATAAAACTCTAATCAATTGGTAGAATCGTTACCAACTCCCCTTTTTTGATATTTTCAACATCTTCTGGCACTATTACTAATCCGTTCGCGACAGCAAAAGAATTTAGCATTGCAGAACTTTGTCCATCTAAAATTTCAACACTTATTTCATTATATAATGCTTTTAAAAAGAGTGTTTTACCTGTGTTATTTACGATGTCGTTGTCTAATTTTCGAACAATCTTTAACAAATTTGTATTAGAAAATCCCATTCTGTTTTTGACTGCTGAATATACATAAATATAAAAATTAGTCAGAGACGAAGCGGGGTTTCCAGGAAGCGCAAAAACCAAAGTATCTTTTTTAGAACCAAAAAACATTGGTTTTCCAGGTTTTTGATTAATCTTGTAAAAAAGCTCTTCTACTCCATTTTTCAACAATGCTTCTTTTACAAAATCATAATCCCCAACAGAAATTCCGCCAGATATAAGCACAATTTCATTCTTTTTCAGAATAAACTGCAATGCTTTTTTTGTTGCTTTTAAATTGTCTTTAACAGTATGAACTTTAATTTTATTAATTCCAATGGTCTGCAGTGCAGCTTGAAGCATTAAAGAGTTACTTTCGTAAATTTTACCTTTTGAAAGTTTTTTTCCTGGTTTTACCAATTCATTTCCTGTGACTAAAATAGCCACTTTTGGTTTTTTATAAACTGTTATTTCTGTAATTCCTAAACACGCTAAAAAACCAATTGCCGCCGGCGTAATCAATGTATTAGCTTCAAAAACAACATCATTTGCTTTTATCTGTTCGCCTTTGTTTCTTACATTGGCAAATGGTTCTGGCATTTTTGCAATCAAAATTGAATCTTCGCTTGCCATGACATGTTCCTGCATAACCACGGTATCTGCATCATTAGGAACATAAGCACCAGTAAAAATACGAACAGCTTCTGTCGGTTTCAATTTGAAATTGGAATGATCTCCAGCTTGCGAAATACCAACAATATCATATTGATGTCGAATGCCGTGCTTAAATGCGTATCCGTCCATAGCGGATTGGCGAAATGGTGGCATATTGATTGGAGAAATTACTTTTTCTGCTAAAACATATCCCAGTGCTTTGCTGACAGGAATACTTTTCCAAGGCATTTTAGTACTATTCGCTTCAATAATTGCTATGGCTTCTTCAACTTTAATCATTATAGGTATGTATTAAAAAGCAAAAAATACTTATCACAAATATAAGTACTTTTACTTAGTTTGAATTATTAATAATCTTAATTCTTTTAAAAAATATAAATTTAATGCATTTACCGTTAATTGATTTAGAAAAAACCAAAATATCTTTAAGAAATTAAGGATTTTATTTTCTTTCTTTTTTGAAATTTCCCTTAGGAAGATAATACAACCATGAAAAACCAATAAGAAACAGGATTGCCGAAGCGATAAATGCTGGTATTAAAATTTCTTTATTGTTATCTAATGCATTATTTAGAGAAGCATACAAAAGCCATATTTGTATACTGACGTTTAAAATTAAAATAAATATAAGTGTTGAAAGTATGTTATTCAACTTATTGGGGTTTGAATTGTTCTGGCCTGTTCTAAAATTACTCATATCTTTATTTTTTAGCTATCCTTTTTCTCAATAAATGCTTTCACAAAAACAGCATTTTCTTTAAAAATCACTTCTAATTGTGGCAAAGCTCTTGGCGGTGGTCCTGCGATTACGTCTCCCGTCATGGCATCAAATGAACCTTCGTGACAAGGACAATGTATAATCCCGGTTCCGGGCTTGTAGAATACGGAACAAGAAAGATGTGTACACTTTTGTTCGTATGCTTTAAACTCACCATTTTCTAAGTGAATCAAAATATACGGAATCGTACTTCCTTCCAAAACAAAACCTCTTGTACCGCCTACAGGAACATCTTCTTTATTGCAAATAAAATGCTCGCCCTGAACTTCTTCTTTTGGCAATAAAAATGCTTTTGCAGTTACAAAACCGCTTCCAACCATTAATCCGCCAGAAACAAAAGTTAAAAATTTAGCAAAATCGCGTCGGCTGACTTGAGTTGATTCTTGTTTTTTTATTGGAAAATCTTTTTTCCAGTTTTGATTTAAGTTATCTTCTTTAGACATGACTCGATATTTAATAAATTCTTAATTCTGTACTTCCTTTTGGCATCATAATGTTGACTTTAGTCTTAACTTTCTCTTTGCCAAAAATGAAATTATTAATTGGTGTGCTATTGGGTCTCATTTCTTCTATTTCATTTCTCGTTCCGTAAAACAAAGCCCCACTTGGACATACGGTTGCACACATTGGTTTTTTGCCCACACTTGTTCTGTCGTAACACATTGTACATTTCATCATCAAATCGTATTCTTCGACTTTTTTTGGAACCCCAAATGGGCAGGCCATTACACAATTTGAGCAGCCAATACATCTTTCTGTATTGGCAGTGTGCACGACTCCAAATTCGTCCTGAGAAATAGCATCTGCAGGACAAACATTGGCACAAACCGGATCTTCACAATGCATACAAACCTGCACTGTGGTTTGAATTGTGGCAGCACGATCAACATAATTTACACTGATCAAAGTTTGCTGACCATTTGTTTCACATTCAGCACAGGCCATTTCACAGGCTTTACAGCCAATGCAGCGTTGCATATCTACAAAAAATTCCTCGCTGGTATTAAAATTGGTTAAATTCATAAGTTCTTTTTTACAGATTAAACGCTTGCATATGCATCAGATTCTTTCGAAGGCGGAGCCATTGTTCCCAGTGGTTCCAATTGGCACGCACAAACTTTAAATTCGGGCATTTTAGAAACAGGATCAAGCGTAGCAATAGTTAATTGATTTGCTGATTTTATTCCTGGCCAATGATACGGTACAAAAACAGTATCCTGTCTAATTGTTTCTACAATATTTGCTGGAAAAATTCCTTCTCCTCTTCTTGTTGATACCTTCACTAATTCTCTTTGTTTTATTCCGTATTTTGCTGCCAGATCTGGATGAATTTCTACAAATGGTTCAGGAAATTGATCTACTAATTTTCCAATTCTACGGGTTTGCGTTCCGCTTAAATATTGAGAAACCACTCGCCCAGTAGTCAAAGTAATCGGATATGCATTATCTGTCACTTCACTTGGCAATCTATAAGGCGCTGGGTTAAAATGCGCTTTTCCATCTGGAGTTTTAAACTTTTTATCTTCCCATAGCCTTGGAGTTCCTGGATGGTCTTCTGTCGGGCAAGGCCAAAAAACTCCCATATTATCTTCTACTTTTTTATAAGAAATTCCGAAATAATCTGCTGTACCTCCTTTCGAAGCCACACGAAGTTCATTAAAAATGGCTTCGCTATTGTCATAGGTAAATTTATCTTCCTCTCCCAGTCTTTTGGCAATTTCTAATAGTATGGAAGTATCTGTTCGTGCTTCTCCTGGAGGCGTTACAGCTTGTCTAACTCTTATAACACGTCCTTCTGCAGAAGTTGTAGTTCCTTCTTCTTCTTCCTGTAAAGAGCCTGACAAAACAATATCGGCATGGCGGGCAGTTTCATTTAAAAAGAAATCGATACAAACATAAAACTCTAACTTTTCCAGCGCTTCTCGCACATAACTATTATTTGGAAGAGAAACTAATGGATTAAAACAAATTGAAAGCAAACCTTTTATTTCTCCTCTATGAATAGCATCAATTATTTCATAAGCCGAAAGTCCTTTTCCAGGCATATCTTTTTCATCAATACCCCAGACTTCAGATATGTATTTACGATGTTCGGGGTTTTCTATATCTCTATTTCCCGGCAACTGATCGCATTTATGACCGTGTTCTCTTCCTCCCTGTCCATTTCCTTGTCCGGTTATTGTTCCATATCCACAATACGGTCTTCCAATTCTCCCTGTGGCCAAAACTAAATTTATACACCCTACCACATTATCTACTCCTTTAGAATGCTGTTCGATGCCTCGAGCATGAAGTAAAAAACTTGTCTTAGCTTTACCCCATAATTCTGCTGCTTCCTTAATTTTGTTTTTATCAATGCCTGTTATTTCCTCTGCCCATTCTAATGTATAATCTTTCACAGCGTCTATCGTTTCCTGAAAACCTGATGTGTAATTATCTATAAAATCATGATCTAGCATGTCGTGATCTACCAAATATTTCAACATGGCACCATACAAAGCAGAATCTGTTCCGGGTCTTATATCCAAATGAATGTCTGCTGTTCTAGCTAGCGGAATCATTCTTGGATCAATTACAATTAATTTGGCACCACGGTCTCTTGCTTTCCAAATCCAGTGTGTTAATGTTGGAAAAGTTTCGCTGATATTTGCTCCTGTCACAATAATAACTTCGGCATATTCCAGATCTGAATAATTATTTGAAGCACGATCTAAACCAAAAGCTTTTTTATTGCCCGCACCAGCGCTCACCATACAAAGTCTTCCGTTATAATCTAGATTCTTTGTTTTAAGGGCTACGCGCGCAAATTTTCCGACCAGATAACTTTTTTCGTTACTCAGTGATACTCCTGAAAGCATTGAAAAAGCATCTTTTCCATATTTTTCCTGAATTCGTTTTATTTCCGCAACAGTTTTATCCATTGCATTATCCCATGATATCTTTTCAAAACCTTTTCCTTCAACTCTTTGTATAGGATGTAAAAGTCGGTCAGGGTGATTGTTCTGAAGATAACGTTGTACACCTTTTGGACACAAACGACCTTCGTTAAAAGGAAATTCCATCCAAGGTTCAAAACCAACCACCTTATTTTCTTTAACTAATAATTGAATACCGCACTGCATTCCGCAAAAACAACAATGTGTTTTTACAACCTCATCTGGTTCATCTCTTCCTTCATAACCGTCAAGAGGCGCGTAATTTTTATGAGGTCCGAAAACTTCTATTATTTTTTCTGCTGATACTGGTAATTTTGCCATGCTTATTTTGTTTTTTTGTTTAAAGTTTCAGGTTTCAAGCTATCCACAGATTGTACAACTTGGAAACCTAAAACAGGAAACTATATTTTTATTTGAAGTTTGAAGTTTCGCACAAACTTGAAGCGTTAAACCTGAAACTTTTTAAATTATCCAAATAACTTACCTCCCTGCGATCTGGCTCTTAAATGTGCCTGAGCTAATCTTGATCTTTTACCTTCTGGACTTAAATCAAGATGAGAAGTTCCGTCTTCATGTGTAAAATCAAATCCCAACTGATTGGTCACTATTTTTAAATCATCAATATGAAGTTTTGTTGCGAACTCTTCTCCTGTGTGCGGACAAACGGCCATTCCTTTTTTAATGCCCTCCTGTTTGTAAATGTGTGCACCAATTTGTGCCGGACGCTGAATAATGTGGAAGAATTTTCCAAAGGGAATCCAAATCAAAAACATGATAACTGTTACGGCATGAATTACAGCTAAGAAGTCATAAGCAAATCCTTTCATAAACTGATAGGAATACGTCAGACATAAACCCGTTACTGAAATTGCAATCAATAAAATTAGAGGTAGCAAATCGCCTTCAAAAGTTTGTGTTGCAATTAATCCCGGATTGGTTAATCTTCTTCTTAAGTAATAAACCGAGCCAATAATTACAAGCCATGAAGACCAGTTTAAGGCATGAAATATTAAGAATGCAAGAAACGATCCTATTTCAAAATCCATCATTTTAAATCCGAAAAAATGTGCTTCGTAAATCGAAATAGAATTAGGAGCCAATGTAAAATGGATCCATCCAAATGTAAGCGGTATTGTAATGGCAAAAGCCGACAGACAACCTAATGCAATACAAAAATGCGCAAACCAGCGATATTTACTTCTCGGATAAATAAATTTCTGAACGACAATATTCTGCACCGATTCTTTTCCTAAAAACCATAAATGAGAAAATACTCTTCCAGTAAATAGAAATTTTATACTTCGTTTAAAGTACATCCATGTTGGAGGACGCTGCAGCCAAACGGTGTATCTGTAAACGATTCCGAAGAAGGCGAATATCGTTCCAAAAAGGTATGTTACAAGTGCTGCATCAAAATTTTGTAATTCTCTCGAACCATAAAATACAAACACAACAGTAAGTATAGAAACAGCCGAAGCGACCAGCAAAGCTTTCGTGTTATATGTTTTGTTTTTCATCCTTAATTAAAAATTTATTGGTTAGTAATTTTAACTTGGTTTTTCGCAATTTTTACGATTATAGAACCACCAGTTAATAGCTGTAGCTAAAAGGGTAAAAAGACAAACACCAATAAAAAACTGATTTACAGTACCATTTGCTGAAATATTATTGCCTATCAATTTAGAAAAGATAAAAGGTCCAAAAGCAGCAATAGCAGCCGTCCAACCAATTACTCCTGCGGCCTGACGTGGGTTTTCTTTAAAAATAATTGGATATTGTCTAAATGTTCCTGCATTTCCAATACCTGTAAAAAAGAACATTCCTAAAATTACAGTTACAAAAAGCGGAAATTGATCCATACTTGTCGGCGCTACCAAACCTTGTGTTACTAAAAGTATTGATCCTGCTAAAATTCCCATGCCTGTTATAGTCGTTAAAATAGCACCTCCTACTTTATCGGCCACAAAACCGAAAGCTATTCTGCTGGCAGAACCAATTAATGGGCCATAAAATGCATATACCAAAGGATCTGGTGCATTGGGAAAATCTCCATATAAAAATTTAATCATAAGAGGAAATGCTGCAGACAAACCGGCAAATGTCCCAAAAGTCATTACATAAGTAATTGTACAGTACCAAGTATGTTTATTGGAAAAAATATCTAATTGCTCTTTTACAGAAGCTTTCATCGGAATACTTTTCAAATAAAACCAGCTTACAAATGCCATAATTATTAAAAATGGCGCAAACCAAAATGCAGCAGACTGTAGATAAATTGGTTTGTTTTTAACTGCTGGATTCTCGGGACTAATATTGTTCAGTATTTTTTCAGCTAATTTTGGGTTAGCATTTGCAATTGCTTTTGCCTTTGTCTTAATTGGAAGTGACGAAAAAATAACTGCATTATCTTGAGAATTAACTGCCGTGCTAACAGAATCTACAATATTCTTTTTCACATTAGATAAGATTCGAGCCTGAACTTCTGTGTCCAAAGAAGCAAAAACTTCTTTTTGTTTCTGCACCGATGAATTTTCAAATACCGTTATGGTTTCTTTTGGGTCAATACTCGTAAATACCGTTGAAGCTCCAAAAATTCCAACACTAATTACTAAAGGCGTAACGAATTGTGCAAGAGAAACTCCAAAGTTTCCAATTCCTGCCTGAATTCCAAGAGCAGTTCCTTTTAGTCTTTGTGGAAAAAACAAACTTGTACTTGGCATATAGGAAGAAAAATCTCCTCCGCCAAAACCTGTTGTAAATGCTAAAACTGCAAAAACCCAAAATGGCGTATTTACATCCATAATTGCAAAACCAATTCCGATTACGGGAATTAATTTAATTGCTGTTGCAAAAGATACAATGTGACGAGTTCCAAATATTGGAAGCAGAAAGGTGTGAATAATTCTTAATAACCCTGCCGCCAACCCTGGAATTGCAGTTAACCAAAAAAGCTGATCTTTAGAAAAACTAAATCCTAATCCTGGCAATTTTACTGCAATAACACTCATCATAAACCAAGAAGCAAATGATAATGTTAAAGTAATTGTTGTTATAATTAAAGTTCTCCATGCTATTTTACTTCCGTCAGAATTCCAATATGCTTCATCTTCTGGGTTCCATTTTTCTAACCAAGTTTTCATCTTTATTTTATTTAAATTATTGATTATCTTCTATTTGTCTTACAAAATTTGGTGATTTTGTTCTCATAGCTTTTATGATTGTGCGGTGCATCCATACCAGACAAAGCACAGAAACTAGAAATATAAAAATCCATGAACTGGTCCAGAGTCCGGTATAGGTAAGGAGATATCCAAAGATTATGGGACCTAAAAACCCTCCTAAACCTCCTATTAAACCAACCATTCCGCCTACTACACCAACTTCATTTGGAAAATACTCTGGAATGTGTTTGTAAACTGCTGCTTTACCAATTCCCCAAGAAATGCCTATCAGGATTACCAGAACGATATAAACCCAAAGATTGGCACTGAAATTAATTTGGGTAATGCCATGAGCTAATAATTCTTTCTTTTTAACTTCCTGATTTTGCTCTACAACAATTTCTTGCCATGATTTCTTTACGGGAAAAACAGAAGATTCGCTGTTAGTTTCTAAATCTTTTTTACTGTTGATTTGATGTTTTTTACCGTTTACAATTATTTCATTTGCAGTAATTTCTGTAACTGTTCCGTTGGTAAGCGACATAACGCCAGGACCAGCAGTAATGATTTCCATCTTTGGAAACATCAACAAAAAGCTAATTATAATTGAAGATCCTAAAACCCAATACATCACTTTTCGGGCTCCGAATTTATCTGATAGATAGCCTCCTAGAGCTCTGATTACGCCAGACGGCAAACTGAACATTGTGGCAAACATTCCTCCCAAGACCAAACTTGTACCGTACACATTCACAAAGTTTGGAAGAAGCCATTGCGAATAGGCAACAAAAAACCCGAAAACTAAGAAGTAATAGGCACCGAATCTCCAGACTCTTGCTTTTTTAAGGGGCGACATTAGTTCGCCAATAGTTTTTGATACTACCTGATTGGTTTTGTTTTTAGCAAAAACAATAAACAGGATTCCTATAAGCACTAATGTTACTCCATAAATAACAGGAAGCATTTTCCAGCCATTAGTAGGATCATTTTCTGATAAAGTATTTAATAAGGTTGGCGCTATAAAAGTAGTCAATGCGGCACCTGCATTTCCCATTCCGAAAATCCCTAAAGCCCTGCCTTGCCATTCTTTAGGATACCAAATTGAGGTATAACCTATTCCGACAGCAAAACTTGTTCCCACTAAGCCAAAGAAAAAACTAAGAATGGCAAAAGTCCAGAAAGAATCTGCAAACGGCATTAAAAAAAGTGGAATTGAACAAAGTAATAATAAAGCAGAAAAAATAACTTTCCCTCCATATTTATCCGTTAAAATCCCGATTGGAAGTCTGAATATAGAGCCTGAAAGAATTGGAATTCCTAAAAGCCAACCAATTTCTACAACAGTGAAATTAAATATTCCTTTATCAGCCAAAAAAGTAATCAAAACGCCGTTTAAAGTCCAACAAGCAAAACAAATTGTAAAAGCAAGTGTGTTAAGGAATAAAATTCTGTGAGACTGAGATAGATTACCCATAAATAGAAAATTACTTTGATTTAGATTGAGAATACTATTCCTCAATTACAAAGCAAAACTACAGGGTTAAATTCTTACTAAAAATGACAAATATCATATTAAAGGATAAAATGGTATTTTATTAAACCAAAACATTACTTATTGAAGAATAAATATTTATAAAACAAACCAATTGCAACACAACTTTATAAAGAAAGAATATGTGCTCTATTATTTTTTTATAAATTAATATTATAAAGATGGTTTTCAGACGTTTTAAGAGCTCCATTTTACGTCTTAAGCACTCTTAAATTTATAAAAAAGGGTATAAATACTACATTTTTATTTTATTTCTAATTTTAAATTTAACATTTCTGTGAATCAATAATTTAGCACGAAATCAATTGAAATAAGGCATTCCAAGAGAATCAATTCTTTAGGTTCTACTTTAAATGAATATTTTTTTGAAAAAAACTTTACAAACTTTTGGTTTTTATTATATAAAATTTAACTTTGTCTATATGATTAGTAGAGTTTAAGATAATATTTCAAACTATAAAAATTATTATTGTGAAAACAACAGAAAGCATATCGCGTTACATTCTTCCTAAAAAATACACTTATAGCACTATTTGTTATATGTGTTTCTGTTGTTAATAATCTACTTTTATTTTGTTTGCCTTTAGAATACATATCAAAGCAAATCAAAAAAAAAACCACCAAAAATATTTACTGAATTTTAACCAAAAGTCTCTCCGATGCATTCAATTGTATTGGAATAGATTCTTGAAACCACACCTATTATTCAACAAATTAAATAACTAACAACTAAAAAAAACTAAAATGAAAACATTGCAAACCTGTTGCTGTAAATAAAAAAAGCCATTTCTGCGGCAACAGAAATGGCAAGGCTTAAAGAACATTTATCACTAAATCAAGAACACTTTTAGAGTGCTGTATAAACAGTGCTCAGGGCGCCTTGTTAATTACTTAAAACCAACACAAAGAAATGAAAAAAAAGTTAAACATACACATACTGCTGTTTCTACTCTTCATAACGGCAGGAATACAAGCCCAGAATACCACCCCGCTTATACAATCAAAATTGGACGGAACTGTTGTAGATGACATTACAAATCAGCCCATTATCGGTGCTTCTGTAACCATTAAAGGAACAACTCACGGTGTTGTTACAGATGCAGAAGGAAAATTTTATTTTCAGACGGGACAGAAATTTCCTTACACTTTGATTGTAACTTACATCGGATATAAAAAAATAGAAGTAATTGTTGAGAAAAATCCAGTAATCATTAACCTTAAAGAAGAACGCCAAGAACTAGACGAATTGGTTGTTGTGGGTTATGGAACTCAAAAAAGAAAAGACATTACAGGTTCTGTAGCTTCTGTGCCTAAAGCCAATTTATCTCAGGTCACTTCATCGGCAGATAATCTTTTAAGAGGCGCTGTTGCGGGAGTTGTAGTTACACAAAGTTCGGGGCGTCCGGGTGCTTCTTCGAGCGTTCGTATTCGCGGAGGAAACTCTATTACTGCTGGTAACGAACCTCTATATGTTGTTGATGGAATTTTAATCTACAATGATAACAGCAATAGTGGCGCTGGAGTAACTTATGCCGGAGCAAGTGTAAATGTTCTGTCAACTATTAACCCTGCTGATATAGAATCGATAGAAGTGCTGAAAGATGCATCGGCAACAGCAATATATGGCTCGCGTGGTGCCAATGGAGTTGTAATTATAACCACTAAAAAAGGAACAAAAGGACAGGATAATATTTCGTACCAAGGCTATTTCGGATTCCAGAATATTTCAAAAAAACTAAAATTAATGAATGCCAGCGAATGGGCAAGTTTAAGAAACGACGTTCAAGCAAGTATTGGTCAAGCTCCTTCTTTCTCTGCAGCACAAATCGAAGCTTTAAAAACTTCTGGAAATTACGATTGGCAGTCTGCAGCATTTATCACTGCGGCACCCGTTCAAAGTCATAATCTATCTTTTTCTGGCGGTGACGAAAAATCTAGATATGCAGTTTCTGCAGGTTATTTTGATCAAGATGGTATTGTATTAGGATCTGATTTTAAACGTATTTCGCTTCGAGTTAACTACGAAAGAAATTATTCTCAGAAATTCAAATTTGGCGTAAATGCCAACTATACCAATTCAATTGCAAATGGTGTGGGTACAAATGGCGGTGCGGCGGCCGGAAGAAATCCGAATCCGCTTGTAAGTGTGGTCTTGACAGCTCCTGTTGTTCCTATTAAAAATGCAGATGGAAGCTATAATGTAACCAATAACCCTTACGCAACTTCTGTAAATGGTTATATTCCGAACGCAATTAACGATTTGGATAATACAACTAACGAAACCAAATTAAACAGAATCCTAACCAGTTTATTTGGCGAGTATAAATTCAATAAAGAATTAACTGCAAAAGTTGCGGTTAGCGGTGATGTTTTAAATACAAAACAAAATTATTATGCTCCTTCAAACACTACTACAGGAGCTGGAACAAAAGGATTAGCTTCTATCGGAGAAAGATCAGTAGGTTCTGTTTTAAATGAAAACACGCTTAATTACAACACTCATTTTGGCGAAAATCATAAGTTTTCTGCTTTGGGAGGTTATACACTTCAATATACAAAAGGCGAAGTTGTAAATGCTGGAGCTCAAACTTTTGTTAATGATGCCAATACTTATAATGCTATTCAAGATGGTGTACCTGTAAAACCTTATAGTGATGCTTACGAAAGCGTACTAAAATCTTGGTTAGCGAGAGTGAATTATTCTTATAAAGGAAAATACAATTTAACGTTATCTGGACGTGCAGACGGTTCTTCTCGATTTGGTTCAGAATCACTTTGGGGTTATTTTCCTTCTGCCGGATTTTCATGGAATATTACCGATGAAGAATTTGCGAATAACATTAAAGGTGTAACCGAAGCAAAATTAAGAATTACAGCCGGAACAACAGGAAACCAAGAAATTGGAAACTATCTGCCTTTGGCTTCAATGGGATCTGTAAATTACTCTTTTGGTGGAACTTTATACACCGGTTTAGCTCCTACCCGATTGGCAAATCCAGATTTGAAATGGGAAAAAACAAATCAGTATAACGTTGGTTTGGATTTATCCTTATTAGACCGAAAAATCAATTTTGTTTTTGATGTCTATTACAAAAAGACAAAAGATTTATTAATCAACGTTCCAGTGCCGTTGAGTTCTGGCTACGCGACAGTGCTTCAGAACATTGGAGGAGTTGAAAATAAAGGTTTTGAGGTTGGTTTAACAACAGAAAATATAAAAACAAAAAACTTTGCCTGGAACTCCAATATCGTATTTTCTTTAAACCGAAACAAAGTGACTGAGATTGGAAATGGTGTAAACGAATTTTTCCCAGTTGTTCCAAATGGTTCTTTGCTACAGCAACAGCCTGTTATTGTAAAAGTAGGTTTGCCTTTGGGAAGTTTCTGGGGATATAAAACTAACGGAATTTTTCAGACTCAAGAAGAAGTTAATACACAACCAAAAATCAACAGTTTGGCAAACACCAAAGTGGGTGACAGAAAATATGTGGATACCAACGGAGACGGTGTTATTACAGCTCTTGACAAAGGAAATCTAGGTACTTCTCAGCCAAAATTTGTGGGGAGTTTCAGTAACACCATTTCATACAATGATTTTGATTTGAACTTTTCATTTCAAGGAGCATACGGCGGAAAAATCTTCAATGCCTTAAATCAGCAATTAGAAATTTCGACTCTTGGAACCAATGCCGCTTCTACATTGAATGACCGTTGGACACCAACCAATCCGAGCAACGAAATCCCGAGAGCATCTAGTTCTCCATTAGGAATTGTTTCTGAACGCTATGTTGAAGATGCTTCTTTCTTACGATTAAAATTAATCACATTAGGATACACCTTGCCCAAAAGCGTTTCTAAAAAATTGGGAACCAAGAGTGTGAAATTTTACATCTCGGCAGAAAACCTCATTACATGGACTAAGTATACTGGCTATGATCCAGAGGTAAGCTCATACGAACAAAACAACTTATATCCGGGAATTGATTTTGGCTCTTATCCAAACTCCAAAACATTCATCTCGGGCTTGAACGTAACTTTCTAAGTAAAAAAATATATAATGAAAAAGACAATCATAACATTCCTTTTAAGTGCCGGTTTATTGGTATCGTGCGCCGATCTTGAGGTAACACCTACCTCGTTTGTAACCGAAGACAATTATTTTATCACACAAGATGATGCTACTGCAAGTGTGACTGCTGTTTATGCTTCTTTAAGTCTTGATCCTGGTGAGCAGAGTTTATTTGGAAGAAACCTTTATTTCTTGACCGATATGGCTTCAGATTATGCAGCAGCTGGAGTTTCGGCAACCAATCCCCAGGTTAGAGCTTTGAGCAGTTTAACGCATGATGCGACTTCAGATCGTGTTCAAGTGGCTTGGAGACAAATTTATAACGGAATCAATAGAGCCAATGTATCTATTGATAACATTCAAAAAGTTTCTGGTTCAGAGGTAATCAAAACCAGATTGATCAATGAAGCTAAATTTATTAGAGGGCTATTGTACTTTCAGGCAGTTCGTCTTTGGGGCGGCGTTCCAATTGTTTTGCACGAAGCGACTTCTATCAATTTAGGAAATTTAAAAACAAATCGTTCTACAGTTGATGAAGTTTACAATCAAATCATTAAAGATTTAACAGATGCTGAAGCTCTTCCAAAAACGTATACAGCCGCAGATGCAGGTCGTGCTACATCGGGAGCTGCAAAAGCAATTTTAGCAAAAGTATATCTGACTAGAAAAGACTGGCCAAATGCTATTGCAAAATCTAGAGAAGTAATTGATGGCGGATACGGATATGCTTTGTTTGAAGAGTTTCAAGATATTTTCACTAAAACAAAAAAGAATGGAAAAGAGCATATTTTCTCGGTTCAATTTGAACCAAATCAGGCAGGAAACGGTTCTAGCGGAAGTACTTTCCAAGCCACTTCTTTTACCGGATTTACAGCTACAGAACCAGCAGATATTATCTCAGACGTTGCTTTGTTTTATGATATTTATGCGCCTAGCGATAAAAGAAGAGATGTAAGTTACGCCAAACAGCTGCTGAATCCTGCAACGGGAACACTTTATACTTTTCCGAAACCAATCTTCAAAAAATACTTGGATTTGTCCAATTTGGCTACTCCTGGAAACGTAGCTATCAACTTTCCTGTTATTCGTTATGCAGATATCCTTTTGTCTTTAGCGGAAGCTATAAATGAACAGGGTGGACCAACGGCAGAAGCATACGAATTAATCAATCAAGTAAGAAGAAGAGCTTTTGGGAAGCCTATTACAACTCCAGACGCAGCTGTGGATTTAGTCGGATTAAATCAAAGCACTTTTAGAGCAGCGATTCAGGAAGAACGCAAAAAAGAATTTGTTCAAGAAGGGCAAAGATGGTTTGACTTAGTACGATGGGGAACATTGGTTACCGAAGTGAAAAAAGTAACCGCTAAAAACTCAGTTTCAGAACGAAATAACCTCTATCCGATTCCGCAAAGCGAAAGAAATATTAACCCTGATGGATTAACGCAAAATCCTGGGTATTAAAAAATTTAAACACATAGAGACATAGATTTTTTTTAATAAAAGAATAAAAAAAGAAACATGTTTCTCACACATAGATTACTATGTGCATTTAAACAAGTGAAACACCTTTTCAAAGCAAAGCAAATCTATGATTCTATGTGTTTAAAAAACAAGAACCATTATTTAAAACCATATAACTAAAAAACTATAAAAAATGAAAAATTTAAAAAATAGCATTGCAATCAAAAGTCCGAAGAAAGGGCTTTTGATTACTGCTTTCCTGATTGCACAATTGGGAATAGCACAGGAACAACCAGAATTTAAAGGAGTAATCGGAAAAACATTGGCTGATTCTAAAGAATACTGGCCAGATCCTGTAACGGCGCCAAAAGGTGCTCCGAATGTGGTTTGGATTCTTTTAGACGACGTAGGATTTGGAGCTTCAAGTACCTTTGGAGGATTGATTAATACGCCTACTTTTGATAATTTGGCAAATAATGGTTTGCGCTATACCAACTTCCATACAACAGCAATTTGCGCCCCTACCCGTGCGGCTTTATTGACTGGTAGAAACTCAGGAAGAGTTCACGTTAGTGGATTTTCTCATACTATTTTATCCGCAGGTTTCCCAGGCTGGGATGGAAGAATTCCTTCTGATAAAGGAACAATTGCAGAGATTCTTCGCGATAATGGATACAACACTTTTGCTGTTGGAAAATATGGCGTTACACCAGACGAAGAAGCATCAGATGCGGGTCCGTTTGACCGTTGGCCAACTGGAAAAGGTTTCGATCATTTCTACGGATTCTTAGGTTCTCAAACCGATCAATACAATCCTGATTTGGTAGAAGATCAAGTTCATATTAAACCTGACGGACGTCATTTGAATGAATTGATTACAGACAAAGCCATCAGTTATATTCAAAAACAGCAAAAAGCGGCACCAGGAAAACCTTTCTTCCTGTACTATGCTCCTGGAGCGGTTCATGCACCTCATCAGGTAGCTGAAAAATGGGTTGAGCCTTACAAAGGAAAATTTGACGAAGGTTGGGATGTTTACCGCGAAAAGGTATTGGCAAACCAAAAGAAATTGGGAATATTTCCTCAAAATGCAGGACTGCCAGATCGTAACGCTTTAATTACGGAATGGAAAAAATTAACTCCAGACCAAAAGAAAGTATATGCAAGATTCATGGAAGTTTACGCAGGATTCCTGACTTATACTGATTATGAAATTGGAAGAGTTGTAAATTATCTGAAAGAAAGCGGCCAGCTAGATAACACTTTAATTTTTGTTGCCATTGGTGATAACGGAGCCAGTAAAGAAGGAACGCTACAAGGAACAATTAATCAAAGTTTGTTTGCTCAAGGAAAATCAGATGAAGAAAATTTCCAAAGCAATTTGAATAATATTGGAGAAATCGGAACAGCAAAAGGTCTAAATACCAATTATCCTTTAGGATGGGCACAAGCAACCAATGCTCCTTTCAAAAACTGGAAACAAGATGCACATTCAGAAGGTGGAACTCGTAATCCGTTGATTGTTTTTTATCCAAATGGAATTAAAGATAAAGGCGGAATCAGAAATCAATACAGCCACGTAACCGATTTGCTTCCAACTACATTGGCTGTTGCAGGAATTAAAGCGCCAGAATATATCAAAGGAATCAAGCAAGATATTATTCAAGGTTCTTCTTTCCAGGCTTCTTTAGATAATCCGAAAGCCGAATCATTGCACAAAGTACAGTATTACTACATTTTTGGAAATAGAGCAATCTACAAAGACGGATGGAAAGCTTCTGCAGCCCATTTACCAGATTCTTTTGCTGTGAAAAAATCTTTAGGAAGCAACGAAAAACCTGCTCCGAGCAACTTCGATACCGATGTTTGGGAACTGTATAACCTAAACGAAGATTTCAACGAACGTAATAATCTGGCGAAAAAATATCCTGAAAAACTGGCTGAACTTCAAAAATTATTTGACGAACAGGCCAAAGAAAACAATGTGTATCCGTTGATTGACTGGCAGGATGTTTACAACAGAAGAATCCACAACACAGGCGCCGATAAAGGAAAAACAGTTTCCGATTTAATCAAACAGGCAACTAAACCTGGAGGAACCAATAACTAATTGCAGAACCTGCAAGGTTTCAAAAACCTTGTAGGTTTAAATTAAAAGCTTAAAAAAAACATCCCTACAAGGTTTGAAAAACCTCGCAGGCTATAAAACGAAGAATTATGAAACGAGTAGATTATGAAATTATAGGAAAAAAGATTGTCGTTGGGATAATCTTGTTTTTAGTTCCACTGGCGATTCTGGCTGGCGGATTAGCAGTAGTAAATCAATTTTTAAAATAAGAAATCATGGCTATAGTTCAGAAAGAAAAATTAACGAGAGACTTAACAATAAGTTTCTTCATTTATTCATTGCCTGTAGTGGCAATTTATCTTTATTTTAAATTAACGGGTGGAGCTGTAAGTGAATCGCATATTACACTGCCTTCGTTTTTAGAATTTGCACAACCCGTTTTTGCTAATATCAGAACTTGGGGATTAACGGTATTTATGCTTGTTTTGGGAGTTATAGAATTTGCAGCAGGTTTATACGATGACGAATGGACAGGCGAAGAACGTAAAATAGATATCGTTTGTTTCTTAGCTCCAAAATTGCTTTTGCCTCCTGTAATTGCTTTTTTTAGTTTAACTGCTTTGCCTTATTTACTGCCAAACTTAGCAAACTCATTATCATGGGTTCCGTTTTGGGGAGGCTTTTTCTTAATTGCCATTGCAGACGATTTAACGCAATATTGGTATCACAGACTGCATCATCAAGTCCCGTTTTTATGGCGTTTTCATAGAACACATCATTCAGCTCCGTATATGGGAATGGCGATGGCTTCTAGACAAAACTTTATTTACACGCTTTTCTTTTCTCAAATTTATTTGACAGCAACTTTAACCTATCTAGGTTTAGGTCTTCCTGCTTTATTTGTTTTAGTAATTAAAAGTTTCATCACTTTAGGCGCGCACTCAAGCATTCCATGGGACAAACCTTTTTACAAATACAGAGTACTACATCCAATTGCATGGGTTTTAGAAAGACTGATTTCTACTCCTGCAACACATCAAGCGCATCATGCAGATACAAGCGGAGACGGAGTTGGGCATTTTAAAGGCAATTTCGGAAACATGTTTTTTATCTGGGATATCATTTTTGGAACAGGACTAATAACCCGTAAATATCCAAAAACATTCGGAACAAAATCGTACAAACAAGAAGAATGGTATGCGCAATTTCTTTGGCCAATTTTTAAATCTAAAAAAGAAGGAAGTTCTCTTGCCGAGGGAGTATTATCATTTCCATTAAAACCTAAAACGGTTGCTCCTGAAGAAACTCCTACTCCAGTATTAGAACAAGTATAATAGTTACTGATATGAAAAATCAAATCTTTAAAAACAGTATAACAGCAATTGCCTTTTTATGGGCAGTTGCTGCTTTTTCGCAAAATGAAATTCATAGCTCATTGTCGTTAGATTCATTTTATTCGAAAATAAAAAGTCAAAAAAATCCGCAGATTGTTGATGCAAGAACTTCTGAAGAATTTGCTTTGAATCATATTGAAGGCGCTGTAAACTTTAATCTTCAATCTGAAAACTACGCGCAATCTGTTGCTAAATTAGATAAAACTAAACCCGTTTTTATTTATTCTATCGGAGCTGGCCGAAGTGTGGCTTTAGAAAAAGAATTGTTAAAAAATGGCTTTTCTGAAGCCTATAGTTTAGAGGGCGGAATTGCCAACTGGATCGGAAACGGAAAACCTTTTTATTCGAATCTAAAAAGTAAATTGTCTCTGGCAGAATTCAATAAAATTATTGCCGATAACAAAACGGTTTTGGTTGATATTGGTTCCAAATACTGCGCGCCTTGTAAAAAAGTAAAACCAGTTTTAGAAACCATCAGATCTGAATACGGAACCCATTTAAAAATCGTAGAAATCGAATTGGAAGACAGTCCGCAAGTTATTGCCGATTTAAAAACAGTAAAAGTTTTCCCGACTTTAATTTTATATGAGAATGGTAAAATTGTTTTTAAGAAAGAAGGTATAAATGATTTGAAAAGTGAAGTTGATGTTGCGTTGGCTTCTAAGTAACGCTTTTGAACCGCACAGTTTGTCAGGCTGAGCGAAGTCGAAGCCCGCAATCAAAATCGACAATCTTTATAGAGTTTCTTGCGGAGATTTGCTTCGCCAGTTCGCTCTCGCTCGTGTCCTCGTTCCTCGGAATGACAAAAATGCGTGTAAAACTTTGACAAAGTTCTTATAGACTTCAATTCCACTAAAACCCAACCAAAAACCAAACTATGGCAACCTATAAAAAAATAACCAAAATTGTTACCCTTATTTTACTAGTGCTTCTCATTCTGGCAGCATTTTTATTCTGGCCAATTAATACAGACGGAACATTAGTCAAAGAAGATCAAAAACTTGCCGAAGGGAAAAAAGCCTTTTTAGCCTCAAAAGCTCCATCTGATTCTACAGTAAAAAAGCCAAACATCATTATTCTCCTTGCCGATGATTTAGGCAAATATGATATTTCGCTCTATGGCGGAAAATCGACTCCTACTCCACAGATTGATTCTTTGGCGGCTTCGGGAGTTACTTTTACCGACGGATATGCATCGGCTGCAATTTGTTCGCCTTCGCGCGCCGGATTAATCACAGGAAGATATCAGGAGCGTTTTGGGCATGAGTATCAGCCAGGAGATCGCTATCCTAAAAACAATTTGGAATATTATGCTTTTAAGTATTTAGTCAACACAAATAGCTGGAGATTAAACGATAAAATCGAATATCCAAATGATGCCTCAATTGCAACACAAGGACTTCCGAAATCTGAAATTACTTTTGCCGACTTAGCCAAAAGACAAGGTTACGCTACAGGAATTATTGGGAAATGGCATTTGGGACATAATAAAGGATTTTTTCCTCTGGACCGTGGCTTCGATTATCATTACGGATTTTATCAGGCGTTCTCCTTATTTGCTCCAGAAGATAATAATCCAGACATCATCAATCATCATCATAAAGATTTTACCGATAAAATGATTTGGGGCAAAGGTCGTGTCGGAATTGGACAGATTCGCCGAGACAGCACAATCATTGATGAAAAAGCCTATTTAACCGAAAAATTTGCAGAGGAAGCAGAAACTTTTATTGATAAAAATAAATCTAAACCTTTCTTACTTTATATTCCCTTTAATGCGCCACATACGCCATTTCAGGTTCGTAAAAAATATTACGATCGTTTTCCGAATGTAAAAGATGAAAACAAACGCGTTTATTTTGCTATGATCAGTGCTTTAGACGATGCAATTGGAAGAATCCGTGAAAAAATCAAAAAAGAAGGTCTTGAAGAAAATACTTTAATCGTTTTTGCAAGCGATAATGGAGGCGCTGATTATACTTTTGCCACAACAAATGCACCTTTAAAGGGTGGTAAATTTTCTCATTTTGAAGGCGGAATCAATGTTCCTTTTGCACTTTCGTGGAAAGGAAAAATCAAACCTCACACTGTTTATAAAAATCCTATAAGCACTTTAGATATTTTCACAACCATTGCATCAGCGATTGGTTCTGATTTACCTAAAGATCGAGTTTATGACGGAGTTGATTTAGTAAAAACGGTAAATGAAAATAAAGTTGCTCACAAAGATTTATACTGGCGTTCGGGCGATGCAAAAGCCATTAGAAGCGGCGACTGGAAATTAGTCATCAGCGGAAGAACCCATGAAAAATGGCTCTACAACCTTGCTTCTGATAAATTTGAAAAAACAGACCTCTCACAAAAAAATCCTGAAAAAGTAAAGGAATTACAAGCCGCTTTACAAAACTGGGAAAAAGGATTAATTAAGCCGCTTTGGCCTAATTTAACCTATTACGAATTTGACTTTGGCAAACAAAAATACTTTGTCGATTTGTAACCAATCTACAAACATTACAGACTTAATAATTCTAATATCCTAACAGGTTTTAAAAACCTGTTAGGTATTTACTTTTAAGTCAGTACAGGTAAAACAGAAAACCTACACAGATTCAAAATCAACTACATAGCAGTTATTATTTAATTCCCTACAAATAATACCTAACAGGTTTTTAAAACCTGTTAGGATAACAAATTAATTAAGAATAAAATGTCAACCTCTACAAAATTTACAATTCACGAAGATTGGACCGTCGTTATTCTCGGTTTTCTAATTATCGGAATTTCTCTCTTTATTTTTCTGCCAGAAGTTCCCGTTTTTAAATGGACGAGCGGAACAGACTTAATAAATAATGTTTTCGAAATAAAAAACATTCAAACCATTGGTGTTCAATTTCTTTATTTTATTTCTATTGGAGTAATCGGCACTTTCTTAGTTGGAAAATCAGTTAAAAATTTCATTTTCGGATTTCCAATCATTTATCTCTTGACCATAATCGCCATAATCATTGCAGGAAATTCTGAAGTAAAAGCGCTAAATCTAGAAGCAGTTATTTTCAGTTTAGTCATCGGATTGATAATTGGAAATTTCTTCCAACTTCCAGAATGGTTTCGTTCTGCTTTATCAACCGAACTTTTTGTCAAAATCGGATTGGTTTTATTGGGAACAAGTGTTATTTTTTCTGATATTTTAAAAGCGGGTTCATTAGGTTTAATTCAGGCTTTGATCGTAGTTTTATCCGTTTGGTATTTTGCCTTTTGGTTATGTAAAAAACTAAAAGTCGACGACGAATTGACCATGATGATCTCAAGCGCGGTTTCTATCTGTGGCGTTTCGGCTGCAATCGCAACTTCGGGCGCGATAAAAGGAGATTCTAAAAAACTGTCTTATGTTATTTCGATGGTTTTAGTAACTGCCATTCCCATGATGATTTTTATGCCGATCATTGCCAGTCATTTTAATTTTCCAGAAGAAGTTACTGGCGCTTGGCTCGGCGGAAGTATTGATACTTCTGGAGCTGTCGTCGCATCTGGAACTTTGGTTGGCGAAACAGCTTTAAAAATAAGTACAATTGTCAAATTTTCTCAAAATGTTTTATTGGGTATAGCCGCATTTGCCATTTCTATTTATTGGACTTACACTCATAATCAGTCTTCTGAAATTCAAAAATCGAAACCAACTCTCGGCGTAATCTGGGAACGTTTTCCAAAGTTTGTCATTGGTTTTATTGCAGCTTCTATTGTTTTTTCATTTTTTGTTGCACCAGAAACTCGCGATGAACTAAAAGAAAGTTTAAAAAATCTCCAAGGACTTTGGTTTGCATTGGCTTTTACAAGTATTGGATTGGAAACCAATTTTAAAGATTTACTTCAAAACAATAGCAGAAAACCTTTAATAGCTTTTCTCGCTGCGCAATTCTTTAATATCATTATAACATTGATTATCGCTTTTTTGCTTTTTAAACCTTAAAAATAGCATTACTATTCTATATCAAACCCGACAGGTTTTAAAAACCTGTCGGGTTTGATACTTTTAAAATCCTATTACATTCCATAGGAATGTCTGGTTGATAGAATTAATTTGAATTTTGAATATACGTTCCGTAGGAACGTTTGGAATTTATTCACAAATGCATTTATTTCTATAAAATCAAGTGTCCTTACAGGACACACGATACCGAACATTTTTTTTCTACCGACGAGATATTCCTACGGAATATTAAAAATTCCCGCTGATCTGTGTTTATTAAAAAAAGCAAGTAAAAACTGTATAAACAAAATAGTTGACATCTACTTTTATTTTTTAAAACAAAAACAATAAATAACTAGTTTACAGCGATTTAAAAACACTTAAAATATATTTAAAGTTCTTTAAATATACTTTTTTTCAAAAAAATTAAATAATCTTTTGGTTTTCATTATAATAAAATTAACTTTGTCTATAGGATTAGTAGAGTTTAAACAATAAAGAACTACATTTTGAAAACAACAGCTTACACATCGCATTACATTCTTCCTGAAAAATTCACACATAGCACTTTTTGTTATATGTGCATGTGCTGTTAAAAATCCAATCTCCATTTTCGTTTCTTATCGAAAATAAAATCACAAACTAAATTACATCTTGACAACAAACGATTAATACCAAAAGTATTGAACAATTAACTATGTCAAAACCATATTAACTAAAAAAAATAATAACTAAACAAGATTACAAAATGAAAATAATGCACTGCCCTATCCTTTCATAGTAAAAACCATTTCTGCGGCAACAGAAATGGCAAGACTCAAAGAACATTTATCACTAAAGAAAGCCTTCGGAAATTGGAAAACCAATTTTCCGTACCGCTTTATTATTTAAATCCAAAAAAGTAATGAACAAGCAATTACATGCCTTTTTGTGGCTTTTTGTATTCTTAATTTCGATCGGAATTAAAGCACAAAATACACAGCCCTTAATTAATTCGACCTTAAATGGTACAGTCGTAGATCAAGTTACCAATCAGCCCATTCCTGGCGTAACGATTCAGATCAAAGGAACAACTCATAGTTCTGTAACCGATTTAGACGGAAAATTCTATTTTCAAACGGGACAAAAATTCCCTTATACTTTAATTGTAAGCTATTTAGGTTACGTTACCGCAGAGCATATCGCAACCAAAGATTTCATTCAGATTTCGCTAAAAGAAGATGTAAAAGAATTGAATGAAATCGTCATTATTGGATACGGAAGCACTTCTAAAAAAGATTATACTGGAGCCGCCGAAACCGTAGCTCAGATGTCATTAAAAGCGACTCAGAAAACATTAGAAAGTTCGCTTCAAGGTTCTGTTGCGGGTGTTAACGTAACACAAACTTCGGGTCAGCCGGGCGCTGGTATGAGTATTCGTATTCGTGGAGGAAGTTCAATTCAGGGTGGAAATGAGCCTTTGTATGTCATCGACGGATTTCCTTTATACAATTCAGAAGTCACTTCTGGTGTTTTGAGCGGTACGCCAACCAATCCACTTTCAACCATAAATCCGTCAGACATCGAATCGATTACGGTTTTAAAAGACGCTTCTTCAACAGCCATTTACGGTTCTAGAGGAGCAAACGGAGTTGTTATTATCACAACCAAAAAAGGTTCAAATACTGCTACAACTGTAAATTATGATTTTACAATCGGCCAGCAGTCGGTTCGTAAAAAAGTTGATGTTCTAGACGCACAAGGTTTTTCGAGATTAAGAAATGCCGCTTTGTATGATTCCAATCCAGCAGGCGGACCAAACCAATATCTGACCGATGCACAAATTGCCCAATTAGGAAAAGGAACCGATTGGCAAGATGCTGCTTTCCAAAAAGGATTGACACAAAATCACCAATTAAGTGTTTCTGGCGGAAACAATCAGACCAAATATGCGGTTTCTGGAAACTATTACAATCAGGAAGGAATCATAAAAAATACAGGTTTTGAACGTTTCAGCGGACGTGTTAATTTAAATTCAAAAATAAGCAGTAAAGCAAGATTTGGTTTGAACTTAACGATTGCCGAAACCAAATCGAAAGTAGCGCCGAGTGGCTTGGTTACCGCTTTATTGAGCATGCCTCCTACTGCAACGATTTACGAACCAGACGGAAGTTATACTTTAAGAAATCCGTTTGAGAATATTTTTGCCAATCCGATCGCGACATTAAACGAACGCAAAAACCAATCTATTACCGATCGTATTTTAGGAACTATCTACGGTGAATATGATATTTTGAAAAATCTAGTTTTGAAAGTTTCTTTTGGAACCGATATGATTTTCAACAAAGAAAAAAGCTATTTACCCTCTAGCATTTATGAAGGTTCTATTACCAACGGAGAAGGAAAAATTGGAACTGCCGATTCTAGCAGCTGGTTAAACGAAAACACCTTAACGTATACAACAATAATTGGTGAAAAACATCATCTGAATGCTTTGGCGGGTTATACACAGCAAAGCTCAACCAGAGAATTTAACACTTCTGGATCGCAGCAATATGTAAATGATATTACAGGTTATTACAGTTTACAAAGCGGAAATGTGGCTTTAATGCCAACCTCTGGAGAAAGCACTTGGGCGTTAAATTCGTTCTTATCAAGGGTAAATTACAATTACGATTCGAAATATTTCTTAACAGGAAGTATTCGTGCCGATGGTTCTTCGCGTTTTGGAAAAGACAATAAATGGGGTTATTTCCCTTCTGTTGCCGCAGCTTGGCAGATTAGTAACGAATCGTTTTTTAATCCTGTAAAAGACGTTATCAATAGTTTAAAAATCAGAACAAGCTGGGGTGCTACAGGAAATCAGGAAATTGGAGAATACCAGTCTTTATCTACTTTGACGAGTGTAAAATATCTTTTTGGAGACCAGATTTATACCGGTTTTACGCCTACGCGAATTTCAAACAACAATTTAGGATGGGAATTAACGAACCAGTTTGATGCTGGTATTGATGTTGGATTCTTTAATGATAAATTGAATTTAACGGTTGATGTGTATCGCAAAACCACCAAAGATTTATTGTTAGACGTTCAGCTTCCGTACACAACAGGATTTACTTCTTCACTTCAAAATTTTGGATCTGTAAGAAATCAGGGAATTGAATTTGGCTTGAATGCTTCTCTTGGAAATACTGCTTTTTCTTGGACATCGAACTTTAATATTGCTTTCAACCAAAACAAAATCATTGCTTTAGGAAATGGTGCCGAATTTTACACTTTCGGAAACTATATTTTAAAAGTCGGACAATCATTGGGAACTTTCTACGGTGCCGTAACTGACGGAATTTTACAAACAGACGAAGTGGCTACAAAAGGAGTTTATACCGGAAATGCAACGCCAAAAGCGGGAGATCGTTTGTATAAAGACATTAACGGAGACGGAGCATTTACAACCGCTGCAGACAGAACAAGTATTGGCGATGCACAGCCTGATTTTGTTTTCGGATTCTCTAATAATTTCACTTACCGAGGTTTTGAACTAGCCATTTTAGTGAATGGTTCGGTTGGAAATAAAATCTTAAACGGAAACCTACAAGCACTGGAATTGTATAACGGACAGCAAAATGCATCAACCTCAGCATTGGATGCTTGGACACCAACAAATCCGAGTAATACAACGCCAAGAGCAAAATTAGATCCTGCACCGGTTTTCTCTAATCGATTTGTAGAAGATGGCTCTTTCGTGAGATTAAAAAATATTGCTTTAAGCTACAATCTTCCTAAAAAAGTATCGGAGAAATTAAGTTTGACCTCCGTAAAATTTAGAGTAATTGGAGAGAACTTATTAACGTGGACAAAATATACTGGCTACGATCCTGAAGTAACAAACGGAACGACAATTTCTCCGGGAACAGATACCGGAATTTATCCAGCTTCTAAAACAATTTCAGGCGGTTTAATCGTAACATTCTAAAAGACTTATCATGAAAAAAAATATAATATTCAGTTTAGCGGTACTCTTTTTAGTGAGTGCCTGCAATTCTTTAGACGAAGATCCAAAAGCTTTTATTTCGTCTACCAATTTTTATAAAACCACCGAAGATGCTGATGCTGCCGTTATTGCTATTCATAATGCCATAAACAGTTCTACGCATACATTGTACAATCGTTTAATTCAGATTGCGACCGAAATGGCAACAGATGATTATGAAGCAGGACCAAGAGCAAGAAATGCACATGTTAGGGCTTTGTCCAATTTAACGCATGATGCTTCAAACGACCGTATGATTGAGTTATGGCGACAAAGCTATGACGGAATCAATAGAGCAAATGTTGCAATTGACAATATCGGGAAGAATCCAAATCTTAATTCACAGAAAGACAAAGATTTAATTAACGAAGCAAAGTTCTTAAGAGCGCTTTTATACTTTAATTTAGTACGATGGTTTGGAGATGTTCCGTTGGTTTTACACGAAACAACAGTTTTAACACCAGAAGCAATCAATGTCAGCAATACACCTGAAGCAGATGTTTATACGCAGATCGAAAATGATCTAATTGATGCCGAAGCACTTCCTGTAGTGCAGCAAAATAAAGGCCGAGTAACGGCTGGCGCTGCAAAAAGTATTTTAGCAAAAGTATATTTAACTGAAAAAAAATGGCAGAAAGCAGCCGAAAAAAGCAAAGAAATCATTGACAGTAAAGTTTATGATTTATTCGAAAATTATGCTGATGTCTTTAATGTAGCAACCAAAAACGGAAAAGAACATATTTTCTCAGCTCAATTTAAAGGATTAACCAACTGGAACGGAAATATGCTGGCTTCTACAGCAGCGCCAACTTCGGTTCCTGGAATTGCAGGAGATCAAGCAGATGCATTGCACAAGGAAGGTAAACTTTTTGAAGCGTTCGCTGAAACAGACAAAAGAAAGTACATCACTTTTGCAGTCGAATTTGTAAGTCCGACCGATGGAAAAACGTATAAAGTTACGCCACATTTCAACAAATATTTTGATCCAGCGACACCGACTTCGCCAGGGCAGTCTTCTAAAAATACGCCAATTATACGTTTTGCAGAAGTATTGCTGATCTATGCAGAAGCTTTAAACGAACAAAATGGAGGTCCAACTCCAGAAGCGTACGCAGCGGTTGACCGAGTGAGAACTAGAGCTGGAGTTGAATTATTAGCGACAACTTCTCCAGCATTAGGTCAAGACGCGTTTAGAGAAGCGGTTTTTGAAGAAAGAAGAAAAGAATTGGTTTACGAATATCAGCGTTGGTTTGATTTGGCAAGAAGAGGCCCAGATTATTTTGTAGCTAAATTAAAAGCCGCAGGAAAAACCAATGCACAGCCAAAACACGTTCACTTTCCTATTCCGCAAAGAGAACTGGATTTGAATCCAAATTTGAAACAAGTTCCGGCTTGGAGATAGTTTTTTAACACGTAGAGACATAGACTTTTTTGCTTTCGAAAAGAATTTAAAAAGAGAATATATTTCTCCACACATAGCTATGATCTTTATTACAAGTAAAACGCCTTAATACGTGTATAAAATCTATGTCTCTATGTGTTAGAAATAAAATTAAAAATATACTAACAGTAAATTATAAATAAGATGAATAAAAGAATAAACATTTTATTTTCTGTTTTATTGACAGGAATAATAGGTTCTTATGAAGCCGAAGCCCAAACCGCATCATCTAAACCCAACGTAATTTTGATTATGGTGGATGATATGGGATATTCTGATTTAGGGAATTACGGTTCTGAAATTAAAACGCCAAATCTGGATCGTTTAGCAAAAGAAGGAACTCGTCTCCGCGAATTTTACAACAACTCAATTTGTGCGCCTACAAGAGCTTCTTTATTAACGGGACAATATCAGCACAAAGCGGGAGTTGGTTATTTTGATGTGAATTTAGGACTGCCAGCTTATCAAGGATATCTAAACAAAGAATCTCTAACTTTGGGTGAAGTTTTCCGTTCTGGGGGCTACAGCACTTTAATGTCAGGAAAATGGCACGTAGGTTCAGAAGATCAAGCGCAATGGCCAAATCAAAGAGGTTTTGATAAGTTTTACGGAATCTTAAAAGGTGCTGCGAATTATTTTGATACCAAACCACTTCCTTTCGGGAAAACGGCTTATCCTGTAAAAATGATCCGCAATAATGAAGAACTGCATCCAAAAGACGATTCGTACTATTTCACAGATGAAATCGGAAACAATGCGGTTACTTTCTTAGACGAACAAAACAAAGAAAATAAACCTTTCTTTTTATACTTAGCTTTTACAGCACCTCACTGGCCTTTACAGGCAAAACCTGTAGATATTGCCAAATACAGAGGCAAATTTGATGAAGGCTGGGATGCTTTAAGAGAAAAAAGAATTCAGAAGTTAAGAGAAAACGGCATTTTGCTTCCTAACCAAACTATTGCACCTCGTGATCCAGAAGTTCCAGAATGGGATAAACTGACGTATGACGAAAAACAATTCTGGAAAGCTAAAATGGAGGTTTATGCCGCAATGGTAGACAACATGGATCAAAACGTTGGGAAAGTTTTAGATAAATTGAAAGCGTTAAAGAAAGATAAAAACACTTTAATCATTTTCATTGCAGACAATGGCGCTCAAGGCGGATTCAATACGTACAATCCATTAAGAAGAGGTTTAGTTCGTAACGACGGGCCAATCGGAACTTCTGGATCTTTTGATTATCAAGAACAAAACTGGGCATATCTTTCTAATACACCTTTACAAGATTATAAAAACAATATGCACGAAGGCGGATTCAGTTCTCCGTTCATCGCTTGGTATCCATCTAAAATTAAAGCAGGAAGAATTGATAAAGGAACAGGACATATTATTGACCTTGCTCCTACTTTCTACGAATTGGCTGGAATTGACTATCCTAAAACGTTAAACGGTGTAACTTCTAATCCGCTACCTGGAAAAAGTTTATTGCCCGTTTTATTTGATAATGCATCAGAAGTAAACCGTGGCGCACCTTTATTCTGGGAAAGAGCTGGAAACAGAGCGGTTAGAGAAGGAAAATGGAAATTGGTTTCTATTTATCCGTCTTACCAATGGGAACTTTATGATCTTGAAGCAGACCGTGGCGAAACAACAAACGTTGCCACACAAAATCCTGGAATTGTAAACGATCTTTCGGCCAAATATTTTGACTGGGCAGATAAAACAGGAGTTGTAGAATACAGCAAATTCAAACAAAAAGGAGAATTGATTCCGGGCGCTGCTGCTAAGAAATAATCTAATCTTACGGAGATTTATCTTTTTTGAATTTTAAAAAGCATTTAAGGGTTGAAAAATGAGTTATAAAAACTTATTTTTCAACCTTATTTTATTGCTTAAATCAAAACACAAACCACTAATAAACAACACATTAAATCCAAAATATTTTATTTTTTACAGAATAATTTCATAACGTATCAAATAAATTTCAAAAAAGATTTGGATTTTATCATAATAAATATAACTTTGTCTATAGAATTAGTAGAATTTAAATAATTAAAGCACTACATTTTGAAAACAGCAGAAAAAATATCGTCTCACATTTTTCCTAAAAATTATACATACAATACATTTTGTTGTATGTGTTTCTGTTGTTAATTCCTTCACTATTCCCTTTTTAGCGATTTCCATTTTAAAAAAAATGGGAGCCAAAAAGCGATTCTCTTTATTTCCCAAACACTTTCCTACTGTAATCCTATAATCACTTTGCTGTTTTTCATCAAGAGGATTATTATGGCATCAAATACTATTTAAAAGGTTTTGATTCAGATATCAGTTATGGCAAGAATTTCAATTACAAACCAAAAACCAATTGTTATGAAATCTTTTTATCACGAAATAGCGCGACAACATCAGGAATTATTAATCCTCCCAGAAAAAAAAGTTATCCATCAATTTATTGATGATTTTTTCCTTCTGCTGTATTCAAATACAACAAAGACTTATGAAACTGAGGCATCTGTAAGGTATAAATTCAATCTTCTGGAAAAACAGTTTGATGAACTAGTCACCGATTTTTCTCCCAAAAGTGATTCAAGACAACAGACTGAAATCTTTTTTGAAGCCATTCCGCATTTGCACAAAAAAGCCATAAATGATGCGCTTACCATTTTTACAAAAGATCCAGCCGCAAAATCCTTCGAAGAAGTCTTGTATTCTTATCCCGGCTTTTTTGCTATTGCGGTTTATCGATTTTCACATCAATTATGGGAACAAGATCTAAAACTTCTTGCTAGAACTATATCTGAATATGCACACATAAAGACCAGTATAGAAATTCATCCTGGCGCTCAAATCGGAGATAATTTTGCCATTGATCACGGAACCGGAATTGTAATTGGCGAAACCACAATTATTGGCAATGATGTACAAATTTATCAAGGCGTTACGCTTGGGGCTTTGAGTGTGAAAAAAGAAGATGCTTTTATAAAAAGACATCCAACAATTGAAGATAATGTAGTAATCTATGCCAACAGCTCCATCCTTGGCGGTCAGACAATCGTTGGAAAAAATTCAATTATTGGCGGTAATGTCTGGCTTACTAACAGTATTCTTCCAAATTCTATTGTGTATCATAAGAACGAAATAAAAATTAAAACACTTTCAGAAAACAAAAGGGAAACACCAAAAGACACTGCAATCCTAACTTTCAATTACAACTCAGGAGAAAGATATTTATCTGTAGATGAGCTGTTTGAATAGAATTTATGAATAACTTTAAGGAATCAAAAAATAAATTATAAACCTATAAAAACTCAAAAAAATGGCCGAAACAAAACCACAACAGACCGCATTAGGCGATGTTGCAGCAAGACAGCTCGCAATAGCAACTCGTACCGTTCCACAAATCGGAACCGTAACACCAAGATGGCTAACACATTTATTACATTGGACTCCAGTAGAATCGGGTGTATTTCGTTTAAACAAAGTTAAAAATGCCAATCATATCGAAGTAGATTGTTCTGCTCGTGACGAAAGAGTTTTGCCGAATACTTTTGTTGATTATATCGATAATCCAAGAGAATATAATCTTGCGGCAGTACAAACCATTGTTGATGTTCACACCCGTGTTTCTGACTTATACAGCAAACCTTATAATCAGATTTCGGAACAACTTCGCTTGGCAATTGAAACGATTAAAGAACGTCAGGAAAGCGAATTAATCAACAACAAAGATTATGGTTTATTGAGCAATGTTGTGCCTTCACAAATCATTAAAACACGTACAGGAGCTCCAACTCCCGATGATTTGGATGAATTGCTTACAAAGGTTTGGAAAGAACCTGGATTCTTTTTACTTCATCCATTAGCAATTGCAGCTTTCGGACGCGAATGTACACGTCGTGGTGTTCCTCCTCCTACTACATCTTTATTTGGATCTCAGTTTTTAACTTGGAGAGGAATTCCGCTTATTCCATCAGATAAACTGCCAATTGTAAAAGGAAAATCTAAAATCATATTATTGCGTACAGGCGAAAGCCGTCAAGGCGTTATCGGATTAATTCAGCCGGGATTGCAAGGCGAACAATCTCCAGGATTATCAGTTCGTTTTATGGGAATTAATGAAAAAGCAATTGCTTCTTATCTGGTTTCACTTTACTGCTCTTTGGCTATTTTGGTTGACGATGCCATAGCTGTATTAGAAGATGTAGAAATAGGAAAGTATCATGAGTACAAATATTAGCAACAACGGTTTACCCAACATAGACGATTTGCAGCATTTGGCAAACGAGCTGTTCAAGGCACTTCCTAACGAATTTCCAAAAGAAATATCGTTAAGTCCGGATAAAGCTGAGCATCCGCGTGCGACAAAAATTGCAGAAACGTTCTTGCAAACAGGAAACATTGGTTCATTAGATCAAATTCCTTTAGCAGTTCCGTCGAATGTACAGCCAGTTCAGCATTCCTTTAGCGGGTTTGGCGCTTCTCCTACCGTATCCAATTACGAAAACACGGGAGCTTTTGCTTTACCGCCAAATGCTGGAGCGGGATTTGATCCAAAGGGCGAAAAGAGTTCTTCTGGAGTTCAGGAAAATCATGATTTAAACATGGATGATCCGCATACTGGTTTTCATGATATTAATTTAAATAATGGAAATCCGCAACTGAATCAAGAATCTGCTTTTTCGCCATTGTTGCTCAACAATCAATATCTGCCATTTCAAACAGAAAACTCTTCGTTTGAAATTGAATTGCAGGCAGCCTTGGCTTTTGTTGATACACAATTTAAAAAACGAGAAGATTTTCCGTTAAACGGAAATGAAACGGCAACATCCTATTATTTTTTAGACCAGAATCCTTTTGCATTTGACAGAAAAAGCACCAATATCGCCGTCGGAAATTCTTTTGATGCTAAAGAAATTAATCTTTTCAAAGGACATCATTTTAATGCCGAATTGGTAAAAAAGGATTTTCCGATTCTGAGAGAAACCGTAAACGGAAAACCTCTAGTTTGGTTTGACAACGCCGCAACGACTCAGAAACCACAATCGGTTATTGATAGAATTGCGTATTTCTACGAACACGAAAATTCGAATATTCATCGTGCCGCACACGAACTAGCTGCTCGCGCCTCTGATGCCTACGAAGCTGCCCGCGAAAAAGTAAAAACCTTTTTGAATGCCAGTTCGGTAAACGAAATTGTTTTTGTTCGAGGTGCAACCGAAGGAATAAATCTAGTTGCTTCAACTTGGGGCGATCAGAATTTAAACTCGGGCGACGAAATTATTGTCAGTAATTTGGAACATCACGCGAATATCGTTCCGTGGAAACGTCTTGCTGATAAAAAAGGTTTGAAGCTAAGAGTGATTCCTGTTGATGATGACGGTCAGATTTTGTTGGATGAATATGCAAAACTGCTGAATTCGAGAACTCGTTTAGTGGCTTTTACACAAGTTTCGAATGCATTAGGAACTGTAACTCCAGCCAAAAAAATAGTTGAAATGGCACACTCTGCCGGAGCAAAAGTTTTAATTGATGGTGCACAATCGGTTTCGCACATGAAAGTAGATGTTCAGCATTTAAATCCGGATTGGTTGGTTTTCTCTGGACATAAATTATTTGGTCCAACAGGAATTGGCGCTTTGTATGGAAAAGAAGATTTATTGAACGAAATGCAGCCGTATCAATCTGGCGGTAACATGATTCAGGATGTGACTTTTGAGGAAATAAAATACCATAAAGCACCGAATCGTTTTGAGGCTGGAACAGGAAACATTGCCGATGCTATTGGTCTTGGCGCTGCTATTGATTATGTAACAAAACTAGGGATTGAAGCGATTGGGCAATACGAGCATTATTTATTGGAATATGCCACGAATTTGATAAAAGAAATTCCAGGTGTACGATTAATAGGAACTGCCAAAGATAAAGCGAGCGTTTTGTCCTTTAACCTGCAAGGCTACTCAAACGATCAGGTCGGACAGGCCTTGAACAAAGAAGGCGTTGCGGTAAGAACAGGACATCATTGTGCACAGCCTATTTTACGCAGAATGGGAGTTGAAACTACGGTTCGTCCTTCATTAGCTTTTTACAATACAACTCAAGATGTAGATACTTTTATTAAAACCTTATGGGAATTGAAGAAAGTGAAATTCTAAAATAAAAATGAGTCAATGCTTTAAAAACACTGACTCATAAGAAATAGTTACTTTTTTTGATATTTTAAGTAATTATAAACAGAAGGCGATTGTTTCATTACAGTCGCCTTTTTATATCCTTAAAGTTACGGAGAATTAATTAATTTTTAAACTCCTCCAAAGATTTCTCGATAATCTCAAGACATTCATTAATTTGCTCTTCGGTCATTACCAAAGGCGGTGCCAATCTGATTTTGTTACCATGCGTTGGTTTTGCCAATAATCCGTTGTCTCTGAATTTAAGGCAAATTTCCCAAGCCAAATCAGATTCTTCACCTGTATTGATTACGATGGCATTCAAAAGTCCTTTTCCGCGAACCAACGTAATCAGGTTATTTTTTTCAGCGATTTTATTTAATCCGTCTCTTAAAATAACTCCTAAACGTTCTGCATTTTCAGCCAGTTTTTCATCTTTAATCACTTCCAAAGCTGCAATCGCTACGGCCGCTGCAACAGGATTTCCTCCAAAAGTAGATCCGTGCTGTCCTGGTTTAATCACATTCATGATTTCGTCATTACATAAAACAGCCGAAACTGGATAAACTCCTCCAGAAATCGCTTTCCCTAAAATTAAAACATCAGGCTGTACATTTTCGTGGTGAACAGCTAATAATTTTCCTGTACGTGCAATTCCTGTTTGAACCTCATCGGCAATAAAAAGAACATTGTGTTTTTCGCAAAGTGCTTTCGCTTTCGCTAAATATCCTTCAGAAGGAACATAAACTCCTGCTTCACCCTGAATTGGCTCAACCAAGAATCCAGCAATATTTTTAGATGAATTTAAAGCGTTTTCAAGCGCTTCCAAATTATCATATTCGATTTTGATGAAACCATCTGTAAAAGGTCCGAAGTTCTTACGAGCCGTTTCATCATTAGAAAATGAAATGATAGTTGTCGTTCTTCCGTGAAAATTATTCTCACACACAATAATCTGCGCCTGATTTTCTGGAATTCCTTTTACTTCGTATGCCCATTTTCTTGAGATTTTCAAGGCTGTTTCAACTGCTTCAGCACCTGTATTCATTGGAAGAACTTTATCGAAACCAAAATATTTAGTTACATATTCTTCGTAGTTTCCTAATTTATCATTGTAAAAAGCACGAGAAGTCAAAGTCAGTTTTTGCGCCTGCTCTACCATTGCATTTACAATTTTAGGATGGCAATGACCTTGATTTACCGCAGAATAAGCAGATAAAAAATCATAATATTTCTTTCCGTCAACATCCCATACATATACGCCTTCTCCGCGCTCTAAAACTACAGGAAGCGGGTGGTAATTATGAGCACCATATTTGTTTTCTTTTTCAATCAAAACTTCTGATTTTGATGAAAGTGTTTTTTCTGTACTTATCATAATATGCTTTTTATTTCTACAAAAATATTAAAATTAAACAAATATCAATCCCAAAAACGATATTTTGACTTAATTATAACAAAATAAAAGTCAAAAACACAATTTAAGCACTTTTAAAAAGACATATTTATTTTTTTCGAAATACGATTGCGTGTCTGTTTATTAAAAAAAAGAATTACTTTTATAAATAACAAAGACTCAATTTTTAACCGATTTATATTGAATGGAATTATTAGACGAATTTGATATTAGCATTATCAAAGAATTAGAAAAAGATGGAAGAATGGCCTTTTCTTCTATCGCCACTAATCTTAAAATATCAAATACAATGGTGCATCAGCGTATTAACAGAATGATTGAACAAGGTGTAATTTCTGGGATAAAACCTATTATTCAGGAAAAGAAAATTGGTTACGACTGGGCTTCTTTTACTGGACTTACATTAAATAAAGATTCTGATTCTGAAAGAATTATTGAGGCTCTTAAAGAAATTCCTGAAATTACCGAATGCTATTACGTAACAGGTTCTTTTACGCTTTACATCAAAATCATAGCAACAAATCATGAACATATGCGTCGTATTCTTTACGAAAAAATCGACGGAATTCCGGGCATTGACAAAACCGATTCTATTGTAGAATTGGGTTGCGCTTTTAAACGAAACATATCCTTATAAAAAGAAAAACCATTCTTTTAAAGTATTGGTTACAAACCTCACAAGAATTTACTTGTGAGGTTTTTTTGTAACATAATATTTCTGATATTTGTTAAAAATTGAAGAAATTATGAAAAACTCCATAATCATTTTATTCAGTGCAATCTTATTCTCAAATCTTATGAATGCGCAATTAAAACCAGTAAAATATACAGAAGGAAGCCAGCAGCTTAATGGCTTATTTATAAAATCTGCTAAAAAAAGCAGTAACAATCCAGGAATTTTACTTCTACCGGCATGGCTTGGGATTGATAATGCTTCTAAAGGAATCGCAGAAGAGTTATCTAAACTGGGCTATCATGTTTTTATCGCTGATATTTATGGCGAAGGAAATTATCCTAAAAATACTAGCGAGGCAGGAAAACAGGCTGGTTTTTATAAAACAAATTTTGAAGCGTATCAAAAACGTATTGATACTGCTTTGAAAGAATTAGTAAAAGCTGGCGCAAATGCCGATAATATTGTTGCTATTGGATATTGTTTTGGAGGAACTGGTGTTCTTGAAGCGGCCCGCGGACATTTGAATGTCAAAGGTATTGCTTCCTTTCACGGTGGTTTAGGAAAAGATGCCAGCAGAAAAAATGAACCAATTGCTACGAAAGTTCTTATTTGTCATGGAGCCGATGATCCGTTTGTTTCAAAAGACGAAATCGCTGCTTTCCAGCAGGAAATGCGTGATGGCAAAGCAGACTGGGAAATGATTTATTATGCAAATGCTGTACATTCTTTTACAAATCCTGAAGCAGGAAATGATAATTCTAAAGGTGCTGCATATAATGCTGTCGCTGCAAAAAGATCTTTTGACCATTTACAGCTTTTCTTAAACGAAGTCCTGAAAAAATAATTTCAAAAAATAGATACCTAAAAACTACCAGAACAAATCAATTAAAAAAAACCAATGTCACATAACAAAATTAGAGAAGACAAAACTTGTCTAAATTGCAGACATGTTGTGGAGCAGAAATACTGCCCCAACTGTGGACAAGAAAATAGTGATAGCCGAAAGACTTTTCATCATTTATTTATTCACTTTTTTGAAGATTTAACCCACTATGAAAATGCTTTTTGGAAAACAATAAAAAATCTTCTTTTTAAGCCATCCACGCTTACTAAAGAATACCTTTCGGGAAAACGCTTGTCTTATCTTGCACCAGTTCGACTTTACATTTTTATAAGTTTTATTACATTTTTATTAATTGCAATGTTTCCAAACAATGTAGGTGAAAAAATTGATAAAAGTGAAGAAGCACTTAACAAAGAACTCTCTAAAGCTACTGACACCCTAAATATAAGCAGAAAGGACGACAAAAGATACTTTCATTTTAAAACGATGAAAGAACTTGATTCGATTCAAAAATATGGAAAACCAAATGAGAAACTGAATGCTTCTTCGTATTGGTTTTCAGAAAAAGCAATACACGTTACGGAAAAATATACCAAAAAAGAGATTTATGAAAAATTCGTCGAATCGTTCTTTCATAACCTGCCTAAAATTCTGTTTATCATCATGCCGTTTTTTGCTTTTTTCTTGTGGCTTTTTCACAACAAAAAAAGATGGTATTATTTTGATCACGGAATTTTCACACTACACTATTTCTCTTTCCTATTACTGATTTTCCTCATCATGTTTATTGTTGACAGATTGATTGGTCTTTTTGGAGAAGATAGTCCGCTGTCTTTTATATCATCAATTACAACATTTGCAGGAACCATCTGGATGTGCTATTATTTTTATCCTGCACACCACCGTTTTTATGGCGAATCAAGAATAGTCTCTTTTATAAAAAGCTTTTTATTGTTTATAATAAATTCTCTTTTTATCCTATTTTTACTGACTTTATACGTTCTTTACACATTTATTAATTTACACTAACTAGAATGAAAAAAATACTCATTTTATTATTAGTTGTTACTGCGTATTCTTGTAAAACCGCGCAGTCAACAACAGCCAAAGACAATTCCGATCCGTCAAAATATGTTAAAGCTATCAGTGAAAAAGATCTTAAAAAAATGCTTTACACTATTGCTTCTGACGAAATGGAAGGCCGCGAAACGGGTTCTAAAGGACAGAAAAAAGCAGGCCTTTACATGATCGAGCAATACAAAAAAAGCGGAATTTCTTTTCCAAAAGGAGCATCGGACTTCTATCAGCCAGTTCCTGCAGCATTTATGAATGCAAAACGCAATCAAAACCTTCCTGATTCAGAAAACATCTGGGCTTACATTGAAGGTACAGAAAAACCAAATGAAGTTTTGGTAATTTCTGCACATTACGATCATGTGGGTATCAAAAATGGAGAAGTATACAACGGTGCAGATGATGATGGTTCTGGAACTGTAGCGTTGATCGAAATGGCTAAAGCTTTTGCTAAAGCTAAAAAACAAGGACACGGCCCAAAACGTTCTATTTTGTTTCTTCATGTAACTGGTGAAGAGCATGGCTTACACGGATCTCGTTATTATTCTGAAAATCCATTATTTCCTATTGCCAATACAATCGCAGACATCAACATCGACATGATCGGACGTCGTGATGTGGAGCATTCAAATACAAACAACTACGTTTATGTAATTGGTGCTGACAGATTATCTTCTGATTTACACAATGCAGTTGTAGCTCAAAATGAAAAATATATCAAAATGGACTTAGATTTTAAATTTAATGATCCAAAAGATCCAAACCATTTCTATGAGCGTTCTGACCACTATAACTTTGCAAAACACGGTATTCCAGCTGTTTTCTTCTTCAACGGAGTTCACGAAGATTACCACGGAAAAGGCGACGAACCTCAAAAAATTGAATACGATGCTTTAACCAAAAGAACAAAACTGGCTTTTGTCGTAGCTTGGGATTTAGCTAATAGAGAAAATAGACCAGTAGTTGATAAGAAATAGTTTTTTAAAGATACTAAGGTGCTGAGATGCTAAGATTCTAAGTTTTATTTTAGAAACGATCATAAAAAAAGGATGAGTAAAACTCATCCTTTTTTGTTTCTATATATTTTTTGATTTACTAATTTACTCAAAGCTAAAAACCTTAGAATCTTAGAGGCTTAGCAACTTTAACTAGTCATTCATCGAAATCAAAAACTCTTCGTTGTTTTTTGTTTTCTTGAAACGATCGTTTACAAAATCCATAGATTCTACTGGATTCATATCTGAAAGATATTTACGCATAATCCACATTCTTTGTAATGTTTTTTCGTCTAATAATAAGTCATCTCGACGTGTACTTGACGACGTAAGATCGATTGCAGGGAAAATACGTTTATTTGCAATTTTACGGTCTAATTGAAGCTCCATGTTACCTGTTCCTTTAAATTCTTCGAAGATAACTTCGTCCATTTTAGAACCCGTTTCTGTTAATGCAGTTGCAATGATACTTAAAGACCCTCCGTTTTCTACATTTCTAGCAGCTCCAAAGAAACGTTTTGGTTTTTGCAATGCATTGGCATCAACACCTCCACTTAATACTTTTCCAGATGCTGGTTGAACCGTGTTGTAAGCTCTTGCTAAACGTGTGATAGAATCTAATAAAATCACAACATCGTGACCGCATTCTACTAAACGTTTTGCTTTTTCCAAAACAATGTTAGCAATTTTCACGTGTTCTTGTGGTTCTCTATCAAAAGTTGAAGCAATAACTTCACCACGAACACTTCTTTGCATATCGGTAACCTCTTCAGGACGTTCGTCAATCAGAAGAACAATTAAGTAAACTTCAGGATGGTTTGCTGCAATTGCATTTGCAATATCTTTAAGAAGCATTGTTTTACCTGTTTTAGGCTGTGCAACGATCATACCACGCTGACCTTTACCAATTGGTGAAAACAAATCTATAATTCTGGTTGAAATCGAACTGCCTTTTTCGGCTAGTTTAAATTTTTCTGAAGGGAAAACTGGTGTCAAGTGTTCGAAAGAAACTCTATCGCGAACAACTTGCGGATCGTGTCCGTTAATTTTTAATACACGAACCAAAGGAAAAAACTTCTCACCCTCTTTTGGCGGGCGAACCACACCTTTTACAGTATCTCCGGTTTTTAAACCAAATAATCTGATTTGTGAAGTTGATAAATAAATATCATCTGGAGAAGCTAAATAATTATAATCTGATGAACGTAAAAATCCGTAACCATCAGGCATCATTTCTAGAACGCCTTCACTTTCAATAATTCCGTCAAATTCAAAGTCTGAATCTCTGAAATTATTGTTGTTCTTTTTATTCTTATGATTAGGATTTTGATTATTGTGATTTCCGTTTCCATTGCCATTCCCGCTCTGATTTTGATTCTGATTCGGGTTTTGATTTTGGTTTTTATTCTGATTCGGATTGATCTTTTTAACTGGAGCAGTTTGAGGAGTTTTTTCAGCTGTTTCGGCTGTTGGCTCAGAAGTAGTTGGCTCTGATGGGGCTGCTTCTACATTTTCCTCTGCAGGAACTTCACTTACAGCCTCTTTTTCTTTTTTAAGAGCTACTTTTTTCTCGTATGCCGATTTGCTGAATTTTACAACTTTAGGCTCTTTTTTTGCTACTGGCTCTTTTTTATCCTGTGCTTCTACTGTCGCCGTTTCTGCAATTGGCTCAATTGTATCTGCAGCATCGTTTTTTTGAACAGTTTCCTCTACTTTATCAAATTCTAAAACGGGTGTATTTTTGGTATTTGCTGCTTTTGTTTTGGCTGGAGCAATTCTGGCACGCTTTGGTTTATCTTCTTTGGCATCAGAAACTACTTCTGTTTGAGAAGCTTGAGCTGGCGCATTAGAGCTCTCTTGGTGTGCTAAAATCTGACTAATTAAAGTCTCTTTTTTGACACCAGTAATCTTTATTGTTTTAGCTAACTTAGCTATTTCTTGAAGCTCAGAAAGCTTCATTTCTTTTAATGCAGAAATATCAAACATGAATGTTCTATGAATTTAATTATTTTAAGGAATACTGTAAAAAGAATAGGTAGATAATTAATTTGAATTGACCGCAGTATGAAGTGCTTACGGTATTATGATGCAATAATACGAATAAAATTTTATCATACAATAGTATTTTAAAAAAAGAAAATATATTTTTGTAAAACATTTTTAGACCATGATACAAAGAATTCAGTCTGTATATTTATTTCTAGCTTTTGCTGCAACTGGCATTTTAATGCTTTTTGTTCCGCTTTGGACAACTAGTGCAGGAAAGCCATTCTTTTTTATGCAGGACCAGCTTTATACTGTTTTATTAGGTTTAACGACTATGCTTAGTATTATCAGTATCATTTCATTCAAAAAAAGACAAAATCAGTTTGTATTAAACAGATTGAATATAATATTAAATTTAATTTTATTAGGATTATTTGTATATCGATCACTAAATTTATCTGGAGGGACTGAGGTCTCTGAGAAAGGTATTGGGATGTTCATGCCGATTGTTGCTATCGTGTTATTAGTTTTAGCTAATAAGGCCATCAAAAAGGACGAAGATCTTGTAAAATCTGTTGATCGTTTGAGGTAAACCTATAAACTTAGTTTATTTGTGCGAAGAAGAACCCGAATTTTAATTCGGGTTTTTTTTATGCCTTATTTTATCATAAATCAGACCTAAAGAGCATTATAAATATGTGATTTAGATGATAAATTTGCATTTTCGAATTCAAATATAAACATGACACCAAAAATAAGGATTCATCTTGCAGATGATCATCAAGTATTAATTGATGGTCTTTCGAACCTGCTCCAAACTGTTTCAAATTTTGAAGTGGTCGGAACTTCTTTAGACGGCACCACTGTTTATGATGATGTCATGAAGGACAAAGCCGATATTTTAATTCTAGATATCAGTATGCCAAAGAAAGACGGCATAGAGGTACTGAAAGAGTTTTATGAAAAAGAAATGCCTTGCAAAGCCATTATTTTATCCAGCTATGATGATCTAAAAATCATTAAAGAAGTTATGAAATTAAGCGCAAAAGGCTATCTGTTAAAAAATTGCGCTGGAGAAAATATTATTGAAGCTGTCGAAGCTGTTTATCAAGAGCAGGAATATTTTAGCGACAGCGTTAGAGAGAAAATTTTCAATACTTTTAGAGACAATCCTAAACTAAATCAAAACGCGATTATAGAAAACCCAATTCTAAGTCCACGTGAAGTCGAAATCATTATTTTAATTGCCCTAGAATACAGCGGTACAGAAATTAGCAAAAAGCTTTTTATCAGCTCCCATACTGTCGAAACGCATCGAAAAAACATCATGAAAAAGCTTAATATAAAAAGCACAATAGGTCTGGTAAAATATGCTCTTAAAAACAATTTGATTAATCCTTAAAGATTGCTTTTATGTTTCGTTTCAAATTCATCGTATTTCTTCTTTTACTTTTTTCTTTTGAAGGAAATAATATCGCACAATCAAAGGATACAGCAAAATTTTCACAAACGGCAAATAACCAAACTACCGTTAATCATCTTAGTAAATCAGAACAGCTTCGAAATAAAAAAATCGTTAGTCTAACCATTATACTTACTATCATCATTTTTCTTTTGTTTTACTTTTTATACCAAAACAACAAACTAAAACAGAAAATAAAACGAAAAGACACCAAACAGAAAATCCTTCTCAATATCATTAATTCTGGAATCGATTCTCAAGAAGTAGAGCGTAAAAAAATTGCTTCTTTTCTTCATGACAACATCAACTCGCTGTTGTCTTCTGCGGGATTACATTTAAATACGTTTACAGCTCAAAACGATGTAAAATCGGAAGAAATACGAAAAGCAAAAGCTATTCTATCAGAAGTGCATGAACTTTTACGCGATATGTCTCACGACCTTATTCCGTCGCTTTTGGTTCGTTTTGGATTAATTTATGCGTTAGAGGATTTATGCGAGAAAAACTCAAACTCTGCAATTGAATTTGAATTTTCAAGCACTATTCCGATCAGTAGAAGATATGTTGAAAAATTTGAAATGAAAATCTATTTCATAGTTAGTGAATTGTTTAGCAATATTACCAAACACAGCAATGCTAAAAAAGCAAAACTTTCTTTAGCAGAAAAAGAAAACCAACTTATCCTCCACATTCACGATGACGGAATTGGTTTTAAAACACAAAAATTAAAAGACGCTGAAGGCTTCGGCTTAAGCAGAATTAGAGCTAGAATCAAAAAATACAAAGGAACCTTATCGATAGCTTCAAAAGAAAATCAGGGAACGAAAATAAAAATTCAGATTCCGCTGCCGCATTAATTACTTCTCTCCTATTTCGATAATTTCCAAATCTTTGATTTTATCATCATCTATCACAAAACGCAACATGGTTCTCACTTTATGAAAACCGCTTTTTCCTGCCGCGCCTGGATTCATGTGCAATAAATTATTCTTTTTATCAAACATGACCTTCAAAATATGCGAATGCCCACAGATAAATAATTTAGGCGGATTCAAAGCTAATTCTTCTCTAACATTCTGATTATACTTTCCGGGATAACCACCAATATGAGTAATCCAAACCGAAACATTTTCACATGAAAAACGATTATTTAGAGGAAATTCTAATCTCGCTTTTGCATCGTCAATATTTCCGTAAACAGCTCGTAAAGGTTTTAGTTTTTTAATCGTATCCGTCACTACCAAATCTCCAATATCTCCAGCATGCCAAACTTCGTCTGCCTGAGCAACATATTTTAAAATAGTATCATCGATGTGACTGTGAGTATCGGAAAGGAGAAGAATTTTGGTCATTTTTTTTTAAGAGGCTAAGATTCTGAGGCGCTAAGATACTAAGTTTTTTTTCTGTAGAGACGCACCTCAGTGCGTCTTTCGTGCTGTTTTTAAATTTAGTTATTTTCTAATCTCAGGTGAGACGCAACACAATACGTCCATACAACAAAAAAACCTATCAACTCTGAACCTTTATCTCTTTGTTTCTAAAAAATCTCCAATCTGATGTTAGACGCACTGCAGTGCGCCTCTACAGAATATACATGATGAAAAAAAACTCAGAACCTTAGAACCTTACAATCTTAGCATCTTTAAAAAAACCTATCTGAAGTAAGACGCACTGCAGTGCGTCTCTACAGAATATACATGACGAAAAATCTTTGCAACTCTGAACCTTTGCAACTTTGCAACTAAAAAATTTCCAATCTGACGTGAGACGCACTGCGGTGCGTCTCTACAGAATAACCGCGACAAAAAAAAAACTATCTAACGTTAGACGCACTGAAGTGCGTCTCTACAGATACACACAACAAAAAAAACTTTGTAACTCTGAATCTTTGCAACTTTGTCACTAAAGAAAAAAACTTAGAACCTTAGCATCTCAGAATCTTAGCATCTTTTCAAAAAAACCTTTGTACCTTTGCACCTCAGAACCTCTGTCCCTTAAAATGAGATATTTTATTCAATTCGCTTATAACGGAACACATTATCATGGCTGGCAAATACAGCCAAATGCTTCTTCAGTTCAAGAAACCTTAAATAAGGCTTTTTCGGTTTTATTAAATGAAAGCATCAGCATTATGGGGGCCGGAAGAACAGATACTGGTGTTCATGCAAGCGAAATGTACGGTCATTTTGATACAGAAAAAAACTTAGACATTCCGGTTTTAATTCACAAACTGAATTCTTATTTACCAAAAGATATTGCAATTTTTAATATCATTCTGGTTCACGATGATGCCCATTGTAGATTTGATGCTACAAAACGAACTTACGAATATCACATCAATACAGTAAAAAATCCGTTTTTACAGGAATTGAGCTGGTATGTTACACAAAAATTGGATGTTGCTTTGATGAATGAAGCGGCGCAGTTACTACTGAAACATACCGACTTTCAATGTTTTTCAAAAGTTAACACTGATGTAAACACGTTTGATTGCACGATTTTTGAGGCATATTGGAAACAAGAAAACGAAAAACTGATTTTTACCATTTCGGCAAATCGTTTTTTAAGAAATATGGTTCGCGCCATTGTGGGCACTTTGATCAATATTGGTTTAAAGAAAATTACTTTAGCTGATTTTGAAAATATCATTGCCAGCAAAAGCAGGGAAAAAGCAGGATTTTCGGTTCCGGCACATGGTTTATATTTGACCAATATTTATTACGATTATTTATAAGCTTTAAGCTTTAGGCAATAGGCTTTAGGCTTATTTCTTACAGCTAAAAGCTAAAAGCTTATGGCCTAAAGCCTATAGCATAAAGCTCCTAAAAATAAATGAAAGCAAAAGCATTCGATACAGGATTATTCAAAAGAATTTTAAAATATACCCGACCTTATAAATGGCGTTATTATGGCGTAATCATATTTGCCATTTCGCTGTCTATCTTCGCTGCACTTCGCCCCTATTTACTAAAAGAAACGGTCGATGGCTACATCAAAACTCATGATAAAATGGGCTTACTGATGTATATCGTTTTGATGGGAGTAGTTTTACTAATGGAGGTATTTTCTCAATTTTACTTTGTTTATTGGGCCAACTGGCTCGGACAAGATATTGTAAAAGACATTAGAACTAAACTTTTTAAACACATTTTGAGTTTCAGAATGAAGTATTTCGATTTGGTTCCCGTTGGACAGCTGGTTACTCGAGCTGTTTCGGATATTGAATCGATTGCCCGTATTTTCAGTCAAGGTTTGTTTATGATTATAAGCGATTTGATGAAAATGATCGTGGTTCTTATTTTCATGTTTTATATGAACTGGAAACTAACTTGGATCGTTGTAGTTGCAATGCCTATTTTGGTTTACATTACCAGAATTTTTCAACGTAAAATGCAAGTGGCTTTTGAAGAAGTTCGAACGCAAATTGCCAATATGAACTCTTTTGTACAAGAGCGCGTGACGGGAATGAAAATCGTGCAGCTTTTTAACCGCGAAAAAATCGAAGCAGAAAACTTTAAAGAAATCAACAACAAGCATAGAGTCGCTTGGATTAAAACGATTTTGTACAACTCCATCTTCTTCCCGATTGCCGATATTATTTCGTCTATTACTTTAGGTTTGGTTGTGGTTTATGGCGGATTCAGAATTTTGAATGGAGATCATTTTACCACTTTTGGTGATTTGTTTTCGTATACGATGTTTATCGGAATGCTATTTAATCCGTTGAGACAAATTGCAGATAAATTTAACGAGATGCAATTAGGAATGATCGCTGCCAATCGTGTTTTCGACATCATCGATACGCAAGATCACATTCAAGATACAGGAATAATTGAAGCACCTGTTTTTGACGGAAGAATTGATTTTAAAGACGTTCGTTTCAGCTATATTCCAGAAGAAGAAGTCATAAAAGGTATTGATCTTTCGGTTTCTGCTGGACAGACCGTGGCAATTGTAGGTTCTACAGGAGCAGGAAAATCTACTATTATTAATTTATTGAATCGTTTTTACGAAATCAATAGCGGAACAATCTGCATTGATGGAGAAAATATCGAAAACTATACTTTGGCTTCTTTAAGAAAACAAATTGCTGTTGTTTTGCAAGATGTGTTTCTGTTTGCCGATACGATTTATAACAATATCACTTTACACAATCCAGAAATTACAAGAGACAAAGTAATTGACGCAGCAAAAAAAATTGGAGTTCATGATTTTATTATGAATCTGCCAGATAATTATGATTTTGATGTAAAAGAGCGAGGCGTTATGCTTTCTTCTGGACAGCGCCAGCTTATTGCTTTTTTACGTTCTTATGTGAGCAACCCGAGTATTTTGATTTTGGACGAAGCAACTTCTTCTATCGACACCTATTCTGAAGAGATGATTCAGCGTGCAACAGAAACAATTACAAAAGGAAGAACTTCGATTATTATTGCGCATAGACTCGCAACAATTGTAAATGCCGATAAAATTGTGGTTATGGACAAAGGTTTGATTGTCGAACAAGGCACACATCACGAATTACTAAATAAAGCAGATGGCTATTACAAAAACCTGTACGATTCGCAATTTTCAGTAGCTAATTAGCCTTAAGAAATTACTCACATACTTAATTTTCAAAATCTTACAAAAATTTAAACATCAAAAACGCGGATATTTCTTGTATTTAGGAAAAAATGATTTTATCACAACTCCATCATTTTAATTGTATTCTTACAAATAAATAAGTAAGTTTGAGGAACAAATAATCATTTTTAAAAAATCCTATGAAAAAAAAATTACTTTTTATCGTTTTCTTTTTAGTCTTTTCGGCTAATGCATTCTCAATGCAAATTTTTATAAGAGTTGTTGGTTCTACGGAAACCATAACCCTTGAGGTAGAAAGCTCTGATACCATTGATTACATTAAGTTTAAGATAATGGACAAAACAGGAATCCTCCCAGATACTCAAAGGCTTATATTTGCAGGAAGACAACTAGAAGATGGCAGAACATTATCTGATTATAACATTCAAAAAGAAAGCTCAATAAATATGATTATTCGTAAGGAAAGATAATAATTGTTTTTTTTCTCCTATAGAAAAAAGACACTTCTAAAAAGTGTCTGAAATTAAAAAATAAAAGGGTTTGACTTTTAATTGAAAGTCAAACCCTTTTATCATATAGTGTTAAGAATTGATTTTGAATATCATTCAAACGAAATCTTATACAATTTCAATAGTTAATTAGCCTTGAGAAATTACTTACACGCTTAGTTTTCAAAATCTTACAAAAAATAAAATTCTGAAAACACGATGATTCATTGTATTTAAGGAAAATTTATTTTAACACAACTTTATAATAGCACTTGTATTCTTACAAATAAACAAGTAAGTTTGAAACTTAATAATCATTTTTAAAAAATACTTATGAAAAAAAAATTACTATTACTCGTTTTATTTTTAGCCTTTTCGGCTAATGCATCTGCAATGCAAATTTTTATAAAAACCTTGACTGGGAAAATTATAACTCTTGAAGTTGAATGTTCAGATACTATTGATAATATTAAGTCTAAAATACAAGATAAAGAAGGAATTAAGCCTGATTGCATTAGACTAATATATGCAGGAAAACAACTTGAAGACGGAAGGACATTATGCGATTATAACATTCAAAAAGAAATGGTTGTACATATGGTTCTTAGAGAACCTTGCAACTAATCACTCTTAAAGAAGGTGTCTAGTGTATTTAGAATAAAATTTTGATGCACTTATTGCTTCAATTTCAAATACAATACTTTGTATATCAAAAGATTACCCTAAGTTATCCAAGTTTAAAAAAAGGGTTTGACTTTAATTAAAGTTAAACCCTTTTTCATATATAGTCAAGAATTGATTTTTAATATCACTCAACCCCAATCTGAAGCTATTTTTTTCAATAAAGGGAATCTAATAATTTCAGAAAATGGGTCAAACCAATAAATTAATAATTATTTAGCTATAAATTGACGTTCCTTTCCTAAATTAAAAAACTGCAATATTCATAAATTGTGATTTAAAATCCGACTAAAAACTGTCAAAAACGCTTTAAAACGTTAAATTAGCGTTATAGAAATCATAAAATTGACCTTTCACAATCAGTTAGATAGCAGAAATTTTTTGTTTATTCTTTATCTTTGAGAATATAGAAATCAAATGTAAAAGACAATGCCACAAAATAGATTTTATCCTGATGAAAAATTCAAAGAAATAGAAATAAATGCCTCATTACAATTAAGATACGCCATTTCGAACAGAGGAAGACTAATCAGTTTTACCGACCATATTGAAAACGGACGCATTTTAAAAGGAGGTTTAAGCGACGGATATCCAACTTTCCGTTTTAAGGTTAAAAAAGACGATAAAATCGTAAATAAATATCTCTTCTTATACAAATTAGTGGCTCAATACTTTATTCCAAAAGATTCTGAAGATCAGACCTATGTTTTGCACTTAGATTACAATAGAGCTAACGATGATGTGAGTAATCTGCGTTGGGCGACCAAACAGGAAATGATGGCGCACAGCCGTAAAAGCCCGCGCGTTATTCAGGCAAAAAAGAACTTAATCGAACACAATCTTAAAGCTGATGGACGAAAATTAACAACCACCAAAGTCATGTTAATTAAAAAAATCCTAGCAAGACCTGAGCAAAAAACACGTCTTAAAATGATTGCCAAACAATTTGGTGTAAGCGAAATGCAAATTAGAAGAATTGCCAGCGGAGAAAACTGGGGACATGTTAAAATTTAATGGTGAATGGTGAATTGATAACGATTTGTCAGGCTGAGCGAAGTCGAAGCCCGCGCAGAGCTCTTCGACTTCGCTCAGAGAGACAAAATTATAATAGCCACAGATTACACAGATTAATACAGATTTTTTTAAATCATTTTAATCCTAATAATCTGTGGCTTGTTTTTTATTACAAAATATTCAAACAACTGTCAGGCTCAGCGAAGTCGAAGCCCACACAAAGCTCTTAGACTTCGCTCAGAGAGACAAAATTATAATAGCCACAGATTACACAGATTAACACAGATTTTTTGAAATCATTTTAATCCTAATAATCTGTGGCTTATTTTTTTATTACAACAGATCCAACAACTTTCAGGCTGAGCGAAGTCGAAGCCCGCACAAAGCTCTTTGACTTCGCTCAGAGAGACAAAATTATAATAGCCACAGATTACACAGATTAACACAGATTTTTTAAAATCATTTTAATCTTAATAATCTGTGGCTTATTTTTTTCATACAATTCAATAACTGTCAGGCTGAGCGAAGTCGAAGCCCGCGCAAAGCTCTTTGACTTCGCTCAAAGAGACAAAATTATAATAGCCACAGATTACACAGATTAACACAGATTTTTTAAAATCATTTTAATCCTAATAATCTGTGGCTTATTTTTTTATTACAACAGATCCAACAACTGTCAGGCCAAGCGAAGTCGAAGCCCACACAAAGCTATTTCATGGAAAAAGAACAAAATTAATAGCCACAGATTACACAGATTAACACAGATTTTTTAAAATCATTTTAATCCTAATAATCTGTGGCTTATTTTTTATCTTTTTCAAGACACTTGTCACTAATTACTAAGAACTAATCACTAAATCTTAAAAATCACTTCATAATTCACAATTTACAATTCACAATTAGTTCGCTTTCTGTGAAAAGACCAAAATCTATGTCTTTAAAAATAAAATTTCAAGTGTTCATATAAAATAAATCCTTAAATTCGCAAACACAAATAACAAAAGAAGAAATCGAAAGATGAGTTTCGGAAATACAAACTTCATTTTCGATAGTTAATACTAAAAGCAAAAAAAATGAAATACGACGTTATTGTTTTAGGAAGTGGTCCTGGAGGATATGTAACAGCGATTAGAGCTTCACAATTAGGCTTTAAAACTGCTGTAGTAGAAAAAGAAAATCTAGGTGGAGTTTGCCTTAACTGGGGATGTATCCCAACAAAAGCGCTTTTAAAATCTGCTCAAGTTTTTGATTACCTTAAACACGCTTCTGACTACGGATTGAAAGTTTCTGAATTTGATAAAGATTTCCCTGCAGTTATTCAACGTAGCCGTGGTGTAGCTGAAGGAATGAGCAAAGGTGTTCAATTCTTAATGAAAAAGAACAAAATTGACGTTATCGAAGGTTTTGGAAAATTAAAACCAGGAAAAAAACTTGACGTTACTGATAAAGACAATAAAGTTACAGAATATAGCGCTGATCACATTATCATCGCAACTGGTGCTCGTTCTCGTGAGTTACCAAACTTACCTCAAGATGGTGTAAAAGTAATTGGATACCGTCAGGCAATGACATTGCCAACTCAACCAAAATCTATGATCATTGTTGGTTCTGGAGCAATTGGAGTTGAGTTCGCTCACTTCTACAACTCAATGGGAACAGATGTTACTATCGTAGAATTTATGCCAAACGTAGTTCCTGTAGAAGACGAAGATATCTCAAAACAATTTGAGCGTTCTTTGAAAAAATCAGGAATTAAAGTAATGACTAACTCTTCTGTTGAGCGCATTGACACAACTGGTGCAGGAGTTAAAGCTTTTGTTAAAACGGCAAAAGGAGAAGAAGTTCTAGAAGCTGACATCGTACTTTCTGCAGTTGGAATCAAAACAAACATTGAAAACATCGGATTAGAAGAAGTTGGAATTGCTGTTGATAGAGATAAAATCTTAGTTAACGCGTACAACGAAACTAACATTCCAGGATACTACGCAATTGGAGACGTTACTCCAGGTCAAGCTTTAGCTCACGTAGCTTCTGCTGAAGGAATTAACTGTGTAGAAAAAATTAAAGGTTTACACGTAGACCCAATCGATTACGGAAACGTTCCTGGTTGTACTTACGCAACTCCAGAAATCGCTTCTGTAGGTTTAACAGAAAAACAAGCAAAAGAAAAAGGTTACGAATTAAAAATTGGTAAATTCCCATTCTCAGCTTCTGGAAAAGCAAAAGCTGCTGGAAATGCTGACGGATTCGTAAAAGTAATCTTCGATGCTAAATACGGAGAATGGTTAGGATGCCACATGATTGGTGCCGGTGTTACAGATATGATTGCTGAAGCAGTTGTAGCTCGTAAACTAGAAACTACAGGTCATGAAATCCTTAAATCTATCCACCCTCACCCAACAATGAGCGAGGCTGTTATGGAAGCTGTAGCTGATGCTTACGGCGAAGTAATTCACTTGTAAAAATATACCGTTTTACGGTTATATATAATTCTCAATTTATAAAATCCGATTTGTGAAAACAAGTCGGATTTTTTTGTTTACTACATATAAAAATTGATAATCATTTAATTACACAATATCATTTTAACCGCATTCTATTACAAAAATAACTTCTCGTGTATTTTTTCATATTTAAGAAATTATAAGTTTACACTCTAATTAAACTTATAAAATAATGAAAAAGTATATATTAATAATTTTCACTGGTATGTTTTTATCTTGCGCTAGTACAAATCCAAAATTAAGTGCAGTTATGAAATTAAAAAATGGAACAAGCATAGAAGGATTAATGACAGATCCGTCACATTATGTTGGATCAAAAACTGGAAAATTATCAATAAAAACTGCAAATGGCAAAGTTAAATATAAGAATGATGAAATTGAAAAAGTAACAATAATGGGGCAAGATAAAATTTATGTTCCTTATTTTAAAAAGAAATTTCTCTCTCTAGAAAAAAATGGAAAAATAGGTTATTTATGGCTCACCCCTGTTAAAATACCACAAGGGAAAGCATCACTTTACAGTGGTGAAAAAGAACAAACTAACCAACATGGAAGATATATTGGAACAACTACTTTTTATTATGTCTGGAAAAATGGAGAAGAAGCTTCTAATTATTTCACCAGTACAGAACTTGGGCTAATAGTAATTAATGAAGGTAATGTGTTTCGATCAATGATCGAGAATGTCTTTTCAGATTGTCCGGAATTGGTAAAAAAAGCACAAAATGAAAGATATAAACCAAAAAATAAAAGTGCTATAGATATTGTAAATGAGTACAATTCAGTTTGTGGAAAATAAATTATGAATTAAGCTTTTGTACTAAAACCATCTTTTCAATTGTAAATTCAATTTATAAAAATCCGATTTGTGAAAACAGGTCGTATTTTTTGTGCCTATAATTTTGTCATTTCGACCGAAGGGAGAAATCTCCATAAGTAGCTCGACAAAGATTAGTAAAAATCTTTGCAAATAACTTTACTTTGCGGAGTTTCTTGTGGAGATTTCTCCCTTCTCTCGAAATGACAATACTTTCTCTAAAAAAGCATTACTTTTAAATTAAAACCTCAAAATAATTAAATAACATTTCTCCCAAAGTACTAAAAAGATTACTTTTATAAATCATTATAAATATCCTTTTTTATGGAAGAAACAAAAATATTCTACGCCGACGGAGAAAATCCAAAAATGATCGAAGCTTATAAAAGAGCACAAGAAACCTTTAAATATTTCTGGAGAGAATTATCTTGGGAATACAGAAGAATAGTTCCAGGATTGGATGTTGCTTGTGTAAAATTGGCTTTCACTCAAGATATAGACGACGAAACGATCGTAGAACATATGTGGATTAACGACGTAAACTTTGACGGCGAAACGATATACGGAATTTTAGTAAATGATCCCAATGACTTAACCAATGTCAATAATGGAGACGAAATTGCAATTCCGATTAATCAAATCAGCGATTGGTTATTTGCAAGTCAAGGAAAAACATACGGGGCTTTTACCATACATGCCATGCGTTCAGAAATGGACGAAGACGAAAGAAAAGACCACGACGATGCTTGGGGCTTAGAGTTTGGAGATTACAATGATATTCTGGTTGTTACAAATCAGAAAGACAAACCAGAAAACTTGGTAGAGCATCCGATGAGTATTAATATGAAAGAAAGTCTAATCGAATTCTTAAAAAACAATCCAGAAGAAATAGAAGCACAAGACGATTTAGGCTACACTTTTTTACACCGTGAAGCCATTGCTGGAAATCAAACTTCTGTAGAACTTATTTTAAAAGCAGGCGCAAATCCAAATGCAAAAACCAATAGCGGAAAAACAGCTTTAGATTTTGCCAAAGAACTCAAATGGGATCATTTAATACCTTTATTTCAATAAAAAATTTCAAAATCCGATTTACCAAAAGTAGATCGGATTTTTGTTTAATAACCCTCTTTTCAAAAAAGAATATTTTTTCATTTTAAAATCAAAACTGATCATTTTTTCATCTGTTTACAATAAAGAATGTGCTACTTTTGCAGCACCAAATCTAACATGCCATAGAATGAAAAAATTATTCTTTACGCTTATACTGTTATCTTCAGTTTTATCTGCCCAAACCAAAACCGACAATGATTTTGCTTCTCGTCTAAAAAGCACTTTTTCTCAATCTACAGACTGTGTCAACGACTTCGAAAAAGTATTAAAACCAGCAGAACTTCAATCGTTAAACACTACCCTTAACGCTTTCGAAAAAAAACACCTTTATAAAATTGTAGTCATAACAACTCCTTCTGTTGAACCTTTTAAATCTTTTGACGAATTTGCAGTAGATCTTGACAAATTTTTATCAAAAGATCCGCGATTAGACCCAACCCTTTTAATTGTTGTCAGCAAAACATTAAGGCAAATTCAGGTTTTAAGCGTTGACTTTATAAAATACAAGCTAAATTCTGAAGACACACAAAATATAATCAGCACCTATTCGATACCCGAACTTAAAAAAGGAAACTATTTTAAAGCTTTAGAACAGGCTTCAAATGAATTCATGAAAAAACTGCAACAACAATAAATACATCAAAATCCGATTTGCGAAATCAAATCGGATTTTTTTTTTATTACATGGAAACTAATAGTTAGAAAAAGACTTATTTTAGTGTAAAAATAAGTTTTACTAGAAATGGAATTAGAACAATACAAAAAAGAATTTACAGAGGATGATGCTGTTGGCTGGTTAGAAATTGATAAAGAATTTGAACGACTTTATCCGAATCAAGAACCCAAACATTTTGCGCCAGCAATTAGTTACATGCTTGGCGGAGAACATCCGCTTGATGGTGTAAGCTATTACGAAAGCAAAAATCAAGAAGATCATTACCATTTTATTACTTACGGCTTTTCTGAATTGTATTATAATGAAGAAAAAGCAGACGGAGAATTTAGCAAATGGGGATTTGAACTTACTTTTAGATTAAAACCTTATGTAGCCGATAACGAAAATCCGAGCTGGGCTGTGGCTTTGCTTCAAAATATCGCCAAATATGTATTTGACAGTGGAAATTGGTTTGAAGAGTTTCATTACATGCCAGCAAACGGACCAATTCGTCTGGACACAGAAACCGATATTACGGCATTAATTTTTGTGAATGATCCCGAAGTCCCTAAAAAACAGACACCACACGGCGAAGTTTCATTTTTACAAATCGTCGGAATTACTACAGAAGAATACAAAAACATTAAGGAAAACCCAGAAAAGGTTGAAGCATTAGTCCATAAATTAAAAGAAAATAATCCATTATTAATTACCGATTTAAATCGAAAAAGTTAATTTGCAAACAAAATGATTAATTACAATAATAAAATTTTTAAACCTGTAAGTAACACAGAAAACGGAGAAACTTCTAACGAAACTTCATTTCATTATAAACAAGAAGGAAACATTTTAACTTCTGAATATTCTGGCGGAAAAATCGTTAAAGGCCATTTAATTGGTTTGGTTGACGGCGCGGGAAATATCGAAATGAGATATCATCAAGTGAATGAAAAAGGCGAATTAATGACTGGTTTCTGCACTTCTAAACCTGAAATTTTAGCAAGCGGAAAAATTAGGCTTCACGAAACGTGGCAATGGACTTCTGGAGATTTATCTAAAGGAAATTCTATACTTGAAGAACAATAAGAAAATATAAACAGTATAATCAATGAAAAAAATTCTCTTACTATTCCTTATTTTAACCAGTGTATCATACGCGCAAACAAAAAAAGAAATGCTAGTAGGCAATTGGTTAGGAACTGATGCTAGTGGCGCAAAGAATACAATGATTTTTACTTCAGATAATTTTATTTCGATGACCGTTAATGGTGAATTAATCGACGGGAAAAATTATATCGTTAAAGGAGGAAAAAACAACGGGCAAAAAGGCCTATTAAAATATGAAATTGATGAATCTAAAACGCCTATAGCGCTAGATATTATCGCTTATGCTTTAGAAAAAGGCAAGCAAATTGAAAAAGGCAGGTTTTTAGCAATATTAGATTTTAAAAGTAATGATGAAATTAAAATCAATCTCAGTTTAAACGGAGTTAGAGCCACAGAATTTAATGAATCTAATGCAGCAAGTACAATTTTGCTGAAAAGAAATTAAATACAAAAATGCATGTTAAGCATCGTAGAATCTAGAGATACCGATTTACCTCATTTAAGAGAATTATTCTTAAACGAAAGACGGCGCACATTTACAGAACAAGATATTTCAGAATTTGAATTAGACGATTTTGACAAACAAACACAAGGTGAATACATTTTAACGGCTCTTGTAAACAATATTCCAGTCGGATTTGTTTCGATCTGGATGCCAAACAATTTTATTCATCATCTTTACGTTGATGTTAAACATCAAGGAAAAAACCTTGGTACAGAATTATTAAAAGCCGCCATCTTAAAAACCTCATTTCCAATTACCCTAAAATGTCTTACAAGCAACACTAAAGCAGTTGAGTTTTATAGAAAAAAGGGCTTTACAGAAAAATCGCGTGGAAATTCGAGCAACGGAACTTATATTCTATTTGAGTTGACCAAAGAGGTAAAATAATCCTAAAATGCTGAAGACATGAGCCAGATTCAAGATTACAACAATTCTCAGACAGCAGAAAACAAAGAAATCTGCGATCTTCTTTTGGCGATTATAAAAGAAAATCTTTCTGATGCCGAAAGCAAAATCTGGCATGCGCATCCGGTTTGGTTTCTAGACGGAAATCCGATTGTGGGTTATAGCAAATTAAAAGATTCTGTTCGATTACTTTTCTGGAGCGGACAATCTTTTGACGAAGAAAAACTCCAAAACGAAGGTTCGTTTAAAGCTGCCGAAATGCGTTATACAAACGTTGATCAAATAAACGAGCAAGACTTAAAACGCTGGTTAGAAAAAAGCAGAGAAATTCAATGGGATTATAAAAACATTGTCAAACGAAAAGGCGTTTTAATTCGATTAATGACCAAACCATATTAACAGATCAATACATAAAATCGTATACATTAACCTCAATAATATTTTAAAAATAAAGATGCGACCGTTAAACGAACTCATAGATCAAAATGATTCTGGATGGAAATTAGTAAACGAATGGATTTACACCGCCAAAAACAAAGTTGAAGTTCTGCCTGCTGATCCTCAAAAAGCCAAAGATGCTTTGTATCACACCCAAGTTACAACCAGTTCGCCAATGGGAGCTATTGCATATAAAACTGGAGGAATTTTAATCGACAATGGCTGGATCAGAATCCTAGGTTCTGGAAGCGCGAAACTTAACCGAAGTCTTCCAGATTGGAACAAAGGAAAATCTTTTAAGGAATTTGGAGAAGCTCCTTCTTTCTTTTTAATTGCCGACGATGCTTTGGGTGGTTTTTATATATTGAATGGTGGCGCATTGGGAACCGATCTTGGAAAAGTATATTATTTTGCACCAGATAATTTAGAATATGAGCAGCTCGACATTAGCTATTCTGAGTTTTTAGAATTTTGTTTTAATAACGACTTGGATAAATATTATTCTGGTAGCCGTTGGGAAAACTGGAAAGAAGATCTTGCTGCACTACATGGCGATCAGGTTTTCAATTTTTATCCGTTTCTATGGACCGAAGAAGGAAGTGATATCAACAAAGTTCAAAGAAAAATGATTCCTGTTGAAGAACAATACAACCTTAATTTAGATTTAAGAAAACAGCTTAGCCATTAATCCAAATACATAATAGTCAATTTTATATGGCGTGTCCCTCCGGGTCAGGCTGTCCGCTATATTCCCGATTAACAAAAACTACGGCTAAAAAGCCTTGTTTTTCTAAATCGGGAGATGTCGCTCCCATCCTTCACGCATCTCGTATTCATAAGAACACTTTTGTTTTTATATAATTTGTACATTAGTAAGATCAGAACTACAACCAAAAACACCTCTAAATCATGCTAAAACAAATTTTCATCCTTCTCATTTTTTGTTTCGGAATTCAATTGCATTCACAAGAAATTGGTTTTACAACTCCAGATTATAAAGCCATCGAAAAAGAAATCAACGACAAAAATTCAAAGTTTTACTATCCTAAATTAATGGAAAGACTCACGAAAAACGATACGCTTTTATCGCATGACGAATACCGCCATTTGTATTTAGGCTACGTTTTTCAACCCAAATATGATGCCTTTTGGAAATCGCCAGACGAAGAACAGCTTCGCAAATATTATGACAAAGAAGAACTCGAAGCTTCAGATTACGATGAAATAATCAAATTGTCCAATCATACCTTAAGCGAATTCCCATTTGACTTAAAACAGCTCAATTTCCTCACTTACGTTTATCACTTAAAAGGAGACGAAGCATCTGCAAAAATTGCTTCTTTTAGATTTCACAGCATCATGAATGTCATACTTTCTTCTGGCGACGGAAAAAAATGCGAAACTGGTTTTCATGTCATAATGGTCGAACACGAATATATTTTACTCAATCTTTTTGAAATTGAATCTAAAGGACAATCGCTCGTTGATAATTGCGATTATCTAAGTTTTGAAAAAGGCGCTTACAATGTAGACGGTATTTATTTTAACATCGAAAAAATGCTAGAAAACGAAAAGAAAATGCTTCGATAAAAGAATTTAAAAAACAAAATATCATAGCTTCAGCAGATTGTAATGCTGGAGCTTTTTTTTGATAAAAACTATTTATTTATTGTTTATCAATAAATTTTTATTATTTTAGCAGCATAACTTCTAATCTTGAATAGCATGGAAATTAAAATTGGAACACCGCAGATTCTAAAAATCCTCAATATCTTATCGTGGATTATTTTTATTGGCTTATGCGTAGAAGCTGGTATGTATCTTTTTAACGGAATTTACACTATGACGATAAACTCCTATAATGCTCGTTTTCTTCATTTGCTTGACTTATATAATTACAGCCCTAGTTTTTATATTCAAGAAATATGCTTTATCAGCATCGTGGCAATCTTAAAAGCCATTATGTTTTATCTGATTGTAAAAATGTTGCATGAGAAAAAACTAAACATCGAACAGCCTTTTACTGCCGAAATGGGGCGTTTTATATCTTATCTTTCTTATCTCGCTTTCGGAATTGGCTTGTTTTCTTTCTGGGCTTTCAAATTCAACAATTGGCTACTCATTAAAGGCGTAAAACTTCCTTCGTTGGAATCACTTAATCTTGAGGGCCACAGCATTTGGATCTTTATGGCCATTGTAATGTTTGTGGTAGGACAGATTTTTAAAAGAGGAATCGAAATTCAATCTGAAATTGACTTAACTATTTAAACAAAAAATTATGCCCATTATAGTAAATTTAGACGTCATGATGGCAAAACGAAAAATGTCATTAAACGAACTTTCAGAAAAAGTAGATTTAACCTTGTCTAATCTTTCCATTCTAAAAACTGGCAAAGCAAAAGCAATTCGTTTCAGTACACTCGAAGCCATCTGTAAAGTTCTAGATTGCCAGCCCGGCGATATTTTAGAATTTTCTGAAGAATAATTTCATTTCGATTTAATTTGTATTTTAGTACAAATCAGATTGGAATTTCAAAACAATTACAAATCTAAAAAACCTGGAAATGAACATTCTAATTGTTTATGCGCATCCGAGCAAAAAATCGTACACTTTTCAAGTTTTAGAAAGATTGAAACTAGCCTTGAATACTGAAAAATGGAATGTAGAAATCTCCGATTTATTTGCGTCCAATTTTGTGAGCGATATGTCTGAGGAAGAATACGAACGAGAAGGTTTTGCCAAAACAAAACTTTCTATTTCTACAGATGTTTTAGCAGAACAAGAAAAAATAGAAAAAGCAGACTGCATTATTTTTCTATATCCTGTTTGGTGGAGCGATTGTCCTGCAAAATTAAAAGGCTGGTTTGATCGGGTTTACTCAGTTGGTTATGCGTACGGACAAAACGAAACGTCTAGAAAAATGAAAACTATTCCGTACGGTCTTGTAATTTGTACAGCAGGTCATCCGAATGAATTCTTGCATGAAATTGAAATCGCACAAAGCATGGAAAAAATTATGCTCGAAGACCGACTTGGAAAACGTTTTACACATAAAGAAATGATTATTCTTGGCGGAACATTGGAGCTAGAGAAAGTTATGGAAGAGCATTTTTTTCAGATTGACCAAATTGAGACAAAAATTAAAATCAGAACAAAACTTTAGACTTCTTTTCTAATCAATTTTATTGAATCTTAAAAAAATATTGATTTTACTTAATTATGGTAGTAAAAAAAAATGTACTAGAGCAAAAAACAAACGAGCAGCTTGAAGAATATATTAAACCTGAAACTAGATACGTACCGCAGGCCACTAAATTTGCATTCGAAATTCTCAAAACTAGAGGTAGAGTTTTTTCTGAACAAGAAGTAGACACTATTAATCTACTAATTAATAAAACCGAAGAAAAAAAAATACGCCCAATCCATGAAAATCACATAAAATCTTCAAATCTAATTTTCATTTCAATAATTTTCGGATTGATCGATTTATTTTTTGCACTAAAGTATATTCCAAAATGAATCAGGACTTTTTTCTTCTTTTGTAGCTTTCATTTTTGTTGGAATTTTAGGGTATTTAATTCGAGAAGGACGTGATTTAAAGATTCTTTTATTAGTACTGTACGTAATTGGATTACTTGGTTCGATTTCAACTTTAACTTTTGAATTAACCTATTATCCATTAAACGGAATCCTAAGTCTTTGCCAACTAATATTGCAACTTTTGGCTATAATTTTACTATTTATGATTCCAAAAAAATTTGAAAGTATAAAAACCAACGAATTTGAATTATGGCTCTCTGCCGAAAATGAGAAAATTACCGAAAAATAAAAGCGATTTCTTGTCCGAAACGCACCTTAAAATTGTCTTTTAAACACCTTAACCAATTGATTTTTAGATTGTAAATTTACTTTACTAATTTAAAAGTCAATTAATTATGAATACTCAAGATTTTACCACAACAATACTTGTCAGTCAATCGCCAGAAGAAGTTTTTAAAGCCATACAAAACGTTCGCAGCTGGTGGTCTGAAGAAATTGAAGGCAAAACATCCAACCAAAGAGACGAATTTAAATACCATTATGAAGACGTTCACCGTTGTAAAATAAAACTGATTGAAGTAATTCCGAATCAGAAAATCGTCTGGCTGATTGAGGAAAACTATTTCAGCTTCACCCAAGACGATACCGAATGGACCAATACGACTGCTGTTTTTGATATTTCGAAAGAAAACGACAAAACGAAACTCAGTTTTACACATGTGGGTTTAGTGCCAGAATATGAATGTTTTGAAGTTTGCCAAGCAGGATGGACCAATTACATTGAGAATAGTTTGAAAAAACTAATTGAAACAGGAAAAGGTCTGCCGAATGCTACTGGAAAACCGCAAATTGAAACCGAAAGAAAATTATCCGAAAAATAGAATCACATTTCATACTATTATTTTAGACTACGTCAATCATAGATTTGGCTAAATCTATTTTGCTAATGCTTCGCAACTTTGTATCAACAAAAAAATAATAGTATGAAAATTATAGTTACAGGTTCTCTAGGGAACATTAGCAAGCCTTTAGCGAAAGCTTTATTAAAAGAAAAATATCAAATTACAATAATTGCAAGCAGTAGCGAAAGAAAATCGGAAATCGAAAATCTTGGGGCTCAAGCCGCAATTGGATCTGTAAATGATGTCGATTTTTTGACTCAAACTTTTACAGGAGCCAATGCCGTATATTGCATGATTCCGCGCGCAAATTATTTTGATCCAAATCTTGATTTAGACGCTTTTACGCGTACAATTGGAAATAATTATGCAGAGGCTATCACAAAATCTGGCGTAAAACGAGTAGTCTTTTTAAGCAGTATTGGCGCACATTTAGAACAAGGTTCTGGAATTATTCAGCGTTATAATGAAATCGAAGCGGTTTTGAATAAACTTTCAGATGTTTCGATTACCTTTATGCGTCCGACTTCTTTCTACTACAATTTGCTGGCTTATATCCCGATGATTAAAAACCAAGCCATTATAGCTGCTAATTATGGAGCCGATCAATTGATTCCGTGGGTTTCTCCAAACGATATAGCCGAAGCAATTGCAGAAGAACTTACAACTCCGCTTGACGGAAAAAAAATACGTTATGTGGCTAGCGAAGAAGTTTCTGGAGATCAAACCGCAAAAATTTTAGGCGATGCCATCGGAAATCCAGATTTGAAGTGGAAATTAATATCTGACGAAGAAACACTAAACGGATTAATTGCTCTAGGAATGCAGCCCAAAATCGCAAAAGGTTTGATAGAAATGTATGCCGCGCTATACAGTGGTTTGCTAAGTGAAGATTATTACCAAAATCGTCCTGCGGTTTTAGGAAAAACAAAACTGGCAGATTATGCAAAAGAATTTGCTGCCGTTTTCAATCAAAATTAATTACCTTGTACTATGGCAAATCAGCAACCACTTCGATTTAAAACAATAAGCGAATTTCATGATTTTAGAGATTTGCCAAAACCCGAACACCCTTTGGTAAGCGTTTACAATTTTGAAGATTTAAAATATCTCCATAATGAAGAACCCAAAAGCTTAATCCTAGATTTTTATTCGATTGCTTTAAAAAGAAATGCCAATGCAAAAATGCGATATGGCCAACAGGAATACGATTTTAAAGAAGGCGTTTTAATTTTTCTTTCGCCAGGACAAGTTTTTTCTATTGAAGGAAATGCCGAAATGCAACATACAGGATGGTCATTATTGATTCATCCTGATTTTCTTTGGAATACGCCACTTGCTCATAAAATTAAACAATACGACTATTTTGGTTACGCGGTCAATGAAGCGCTTCATCTTTCTGATAAAGAAGAGAATATGCTCATTGATATTATCAAAAATATTCAGCAGGAATACCAATCCAATATTGATAAATTCAGTCAAGACGTTATTATTGCACAAATTGATTTGTTTCTAACTTATGCCGAAAGATTTTACAACAGGCAATTTATTACTCGAAAAATAAGCAGTCATCAGATTCTGGCACGATTAGAAAAATTGCTCGAAGATCATTTTACTGATGATTCTTTAAAACAAAAAGGACTTCCAACAGTTCAATTTATTGCCGAAAAACTAAATGTTTCACCCAATTATCTCAGTGCACTATTAAAAACACATACTGGTCAAAGCACACAGCAGCATATTCACAATAAATTGATTGAAAAAGCAAAAGAAAAGCTTTCGACTACTACTCTATCTATCAGCGAAATTGCATTTGAATTGGGTTTTGAGCACCAGCAATCCTTTAGTAAATTATTCAGAACAAAGACCAACACTTCGCCTTTAGAATTCAGGCAATCATTTAACTAATTGCTTTATTTTTCATACATTCGTTAGGTAAAAAACGAAAATCATGAATCCATTTTTAAGAAATACTTTGGCTGTAATTGCAGGTCTTGTAATTGGCAGTATCGTCAATATGAGCATCATTTTAATAAGCGGCTCTATAATTCCAGCACCAAATGGTGCAGACGTTACTACTACTGAAGGTTTAAAAGCAACCATGCATTTATTTGAGCCAAAGCATTTTCTTTTCCCATTTCTGGCGCACGCACTCGGAACTTTTGCAGGAGCATTGACAACCGCTGTTGCTGCAATTAAACACAAAACAAAACTGGCTTTCGGCATTGGAGGTTTCTTTTTATTTGGTGGTCTTGTTACAATTTTCACTTTACCTTCTCCACTTTGGTATGGTTTAGTTGATTTAGTTTTTGCTTATATTCCGATGGCATATTTGGCTTCTAAAGTTGCTGTAAAAAAATAAAATCATGGAAAATCAAAAAAAAATAAAACCAGCCAAAAAATGCTATGAACATCTTGGCGGTAAATTGGGAGAATTGCTTCTAGAAACATTTGTCGACAAAAAATGGATTGCCCAAAACAATCCCACAGAGAAGCATTTTTACATAACCGAATTGGGTAAAAAAGAGTTTAGTAAACTTGGTATGGATCTTAACAAAATAAAATCGGAAGCCATTTAATTTTATAAATTTCCTTTTCTTTTCTACAAAATTTATAGCACTTTATTTCATAACTTAGTTTGCTTTTAAATCTTGAATCATGACTAAGAAAGAAATCGCTAAAAACTTCCTGAAATTGGCAGCAAAAGGACATTCTCACGAAGGTTTTCGATTATATGTCGGAAAGAATTTCAAACATCACAACGCGTACTTCAAAGGCGATGCAGACACCTTAATGCTTGCCATGGAAGAATCTGCTAGAACAAATCCGAATAAGATTTTTAAAATTCATCATATTCTAGAAGATGGAAACTTGGTTGCTGTACATTCACATCTTAAACAAACGCCTTCAGACATTGGTTTTGCCGTTGTGCATATTCTCAAATTCAAAGACGACAAAATCGTAGAACTCTGGGATTTAGGGCAGCCTGTTCCAAAAGATTCTATTAATGCAAATGGAATGTTTTAAATTTTGTTTCACGTTTCAAGTTTCAAGTTTCAAGTTTCAAGTTTCAAGTTTCAAGTTTCAAGTTACCTACAAAACGTGAAAACTGAGAATTGAAAATTGAACCCTTAAAAAATTCACCACTAACAATCAAATGAACTTCATCGCCAAAATTTCCTTATTAACAATTCTAATTTTCACTTCTTGCAATTCATCGGCACAGAAAAAAGAGGATTATAAAAAAAGTATCGACAGTATACTTCAAAATTCTAATCCAAAATTTAATGGTGTGATTTTGATTTCGCAAAGCGGAAAAACATTGTATTCTAAAGCGCAAGGCTTTTCTAATTTTGAAACTAGAACACCTTTGAAAATGGATACTCAATTTGAAATCATGTCCAACAGTAAATTAATTGCCGCCGTTTTGCTTTTGTTGGAAGTAGAAAAAGGAAAAGTAGATTTGAATGCTCCAATCAAAAAATACCTGCCAGAGCTTACGCAAACTTGGGCAGATTCTGTAACAGTTCATCAGCTTTTAAATCACTCGCACGGAATTATCGATTTACAAAAACCATTGGCTTTTAAACCGGGAACCGATTTTAAATACGGAAATCTAAGTTTTAATCTGGTTGCAAAAATTGTGGAATTCAGCTCTAAAAAAAGCTATAGAGAGGTTGCTGAATCGCTTTTTAAAAAATTAAAAATGAATCATACTTTTTGTTATTCAAAAGATAAAGAACAAAATCTGGCGGCGGGTTATTATAATGTGAAAAATCAGGTGGAAGCTGATACATCAAGACAAATCACAGATGAAACTTTAGGTGCAGACGGCATTATTTCAACCGTTTCTGATCTTGCTATTTGGAACAATAATCTTCATAAAGGAAAAATATTAAAACCCGAATCGTATAAATTATTAACTAAAAACACCATTTTATCTCAGCATAATTTCTTCGGAAAAGAAAAACAACCTTATGGATACGGAATTCGAATTGTAGAAGAAGAATCAATTCAATATCTTGGACATACAGGATTAGGAGACGGATTTTCTGGTGTAAATTTGTATTTCCCAGAAAGCGATGTTAGTCTGATTGTTTTAGAAAATCAAATGCCTGAAGATGCTAATTTATTTTATGCTTCTGAATTCAAAATCAAAAACATCCTTCTAAAAAGCGATTTATTAAGTAAAAAGTAAACCAAATGGCAAAAAATAAAACTACAGAAACTCAAAACAGTGTTACTGATTTTATTAACGCTGTAGAAAATGAAGTTAAAAGAAAAGATGCTTTTGAACTTCTTAAAATAATACAGGAAACAACCGGTTTTGAACCCAAGATGTGGGGACCAAGCATTATTGGTTTTGGAAGTTATCACTATAAATATGACAGCGGACATGAAGGCGAAGCACCATTAGCTGGATTTTCGCCAAGAAAAACAGCATTGACCGTTTATTTCTATTTGCCAGAAGAAAAAAGAGAAGAACTTTTATCGAAACTAGGAAAACATACCTCTTCAAAAGCTTGCATTTACATCAAAAAATTGGCTGATGTCGATATCGAAATTTTAAAAAAGATAATTTTGCTTTCTACTCAATACACTCAAAAATTATATCCCTCAAAATAAAATGATTACATTCTTAATTCTAGTACTTTTAATACTGTTTGCCCTTTACAGATTTCTTCAGCATCCAAAATTTGGAAAAGCTCCTTCTGGCGAAAGATTAACTTTGATTCAAAATTCGCCTCAATATAAAAACGGAAAATTTGAAAATCAATCTTTTACACCCGACCTTGCAGAAGGAGAAAGTATGGCTGGGGTTTTGTTTGAATTCTTTTTCAAAAAAGTAGAAAGAAAAATTCCAACCGATTTGATTCCGTCTGTAAAAACCAATTTGCATCAACTTTCTCTTGATCAGGATATTTTAGTTTGGTTTGGACATTCGTCTTATTTTATTCAGTTGGAAGGAAAACGATTTTTAATTGATCCCGTTTTTAGTGGAAACGCCTCTCCTATTCCTGGCACAACAAAATCTTTCAAAGGTTCTGATATTTATTCCGTCGATGATCTCCCAGAAATTGATTATTTATTGATTACACACGATCATTATGATCATTTGGATTACGATACGATTTTAAAATTAAAACCTAAAACAAAAAAGATTATCACCGCTCTTGGAGTGGGTTCACATTTTGAGTTTTGGGGATTTCCATCAGAAAAAATTATTGAAAAAGATTGGTACAGCACCATCAAATTAGATGAAAACCTGACGATTCATACTACGCCATCAAGACATTTTTCTGGCAGAAGTTTTAAAAGATGCAATACACTTTGGACTTCTTTTGTTTTGGAAACTAAAAATTTTAAGATGTATTTGGGAGGCGACAGCGGTTACGATTCTCATTTTGCTGCAATTGGTGAAAAATATGGGCCTTTTGACATCGCTTTATTGGATAACGGTCAATACAATGAAAAATGGAAATACATTCATAATATGCCTGAAGATGTGATAAAAGCAATGAAAGACTTGAAAGCAAAACGCGTATTTCCGGTGCATTCTTCTAAATTTTCGCTATCACTTCATGCTTGGGACGAACCTTTGAAAAAAGTAACCGAATTGAATAGTTTGTCTGAAAATCCGATTCCTTTAATTACACCAATGATTGGCGAAATCGTTGAATTGAAAAATGATAAACAAGAGTTTAAACAGTGGTGGAAAGGGGTTAATTAATCATCAATTGTGAATTGTTAATTGTTAATTGTTAATTGTAATGTCACCCTGAGCGAAGTCGAAGGGCGCTCCAATTGGCACTTGGGCTTCGACTTCGCTCAGCCTGACAACGAACACAGCACTTGAAACTTCAAACCTGAAACTTGAAACCAAAAAAATGAAACCAAAAATATACTATTTCGCAATTGCATTTCTATTAACAATAAACCTATTTTCTCAAAATACCTACGTCTTTTTAGGATCGTATAATCGTGATAAAACAGCAGAAGCTATTCAAGTTTATCAATTGGATACATTGAGTGGTAAATTAACCAAATTTACTTCTGTTAAGAATGTTGTCAATCCGTCTTATTTAACGTTATCTCCAAACGGAAAATACATTTATGCCTGCACAGACACCAAAACTCCAAATGCAGGAAGCGTAAGCAGTTTTGAATTTAATCCGTCGGCAAAAACATTGACTTTTTTAAACAGTCAGCGAAGTGGTGGCGAAAATCCTGTTTATGTCAGCGTGCATAAAAACGGAAAATGGCTTGCCAATGCCAACTATACTGAAGGAAGCGTTTCGGTTTATCCGCTCTTGGAAAACGGTAAAATCGATTCGATTGCTCAGAATTTTCAATATAGGGACGGAAGCGTAAATAAAGACAGGCAAACTCGATCTCATGTTCATTCGGCAGTATTCTCTCCTGAATGCGATTATTTGTTTTTACCCGATTTAGGAGCCGATAAAATACGCTGTTATGCATTTGATGAAAATCTAAAAAAGCCTTTAATCGAAACTAAAAATCCGTTTACGAAAACCGATTTGGAAGCTGGTCCGAGACATTTTACTTTTCACCCCAATCAAAAATGGGGCTATTGTATTGAAGAAATGGCGGGGCAAATAAGCGTTTACAATTACGAAAATGGTGTTTTAAATAAAATTCAGCGTATTGCGACGCATTCCGATAAAATAAAAGAGGGTTTTGAAAGCTCTGATATTCATATTTCACCCGATGGTAAATTTTTATATGCTACAAATCGTGGAAAAGAAAACAATATTGCGATTTTCTCTATTGACGAAAACGGTTTGCTTAAAAGCATTGGCTATCAGTCTACTTTAGGAAAACATCCTAGAATTTTTGCAATCGACGAAAGCGGTAAATTTTTAGTTGCTTCGAATGTGCTAACAGGAAATGTGATTGTTTTTAAAAGAGATTCTAAAACTGGATTATTAAAGAAAATAGGAAAAGAGATTAAAATGGAAAACGTTTCTTGCGTGCAGATAAAACAGATTTGATTTTTTTATTTCACGCAGATTTTGCTGATTATAGCAGATTTTATTTCTTGCTTTATTTTTTACATTCTGTCTAATTAGACAAAAACTAATCATAAAAAACCAAAAAAATGGAAATATCAAATTTCAATTTACAGCCCGATTTCTTAGAAAATGAGATTTCAAAGTTAATTCCGTTAGAAGAAAAACATTTTGAGGCATTATTTGAAGCCGCTTCCGATCCGTTAATTTGGGAACAAAATCCAGCCAAAGATCGATATAAAAGAGACGTTTTTAGAACTTATTTTGATATGATAATTACAAAAAGTCCGTTCTTAATTCTCGATAAACAAACCAACGAAATAATGGGAACAACGAGTTTTTACGATTACAATCCAGAAAAATCGAGCGTTGGAATTGGCTACACTTTTATTACCAGAAAATATTGGGGCGGACCTTATAATAAATCAAACAAAAAATTAATGATTGATTATGCTTTTCAGCATGTTAATTCGGTACTTTTTCATATCGGATCAGAGAATTTCCGTTCCCAAAAAGCCGTTTTAAAACTCGGAGCAGAAAAAATCAATGAACTGACATTTACTGTTAATGGTCTAGAAGTGCCGTATTTTGAATATGAATTGAAGCGATAATAGTTTGCAGTTGTCAGTTACAGTTTTCAGTTTCTACATAACTTCTAACATTTAACTTCTAACACACAACCTTTCACAAAAAAGAAAAATGAAAAGAATAACTGTATTCTGTGCTTCAAGTTTTGGTACAGAAAAAATTTATGAAGAACAAGCCATTTTAGTTGGAAAGACATTGGCCGAACAAGGTATAGAATTGGTTTACGGCGGAGCAAACGTTGGTTTGATGGGCGCTGTGGCAGACGGAGCTTTAAACGCCGGCGGAAAAGTAATTGGTGTGCTGCCTAATTTTTTAAGATCTAAAGAAATTGCTCATCTAGGTTTAACCGAATTAGTTTTGGTGGAAAGCATGCACGAAAGAAAAACCAAAATGAATGATTTATGCGATGGCGTAATTGCGCTCCCTGGAGGATTTGGAACTCTAGAAGAACTTTTCGAAATGCTGACTTGGGCACAATTAGGGCTTCATAAAAAACCAATCGCTATTTTAAACATAAATGGTTTTTACGATTCGCTAATAGCATTACTGCAAACCATGACCGAAAAAGGATTACTGAAAGAGGTTAATCAGAAAATGCTTTTAGTAAGTGATTCTATTGATGATTTATTGCATCAAATGCAAAATTACACTGCGCCAACGGTCGGAAAATGGATTGATAAGAAAAAATTATAAATTGTGAATTATGAGTTAAGACTTACCTATTCAGAATAAAAACTACAAAATTTAGAGTTATATTTACATTTCCTTCTTTACATACAACTAATTGACTTTAAATAAAATGAAAACAGAAAACAACAAATATGCAAAGGCCGAAATGCTGATAAGAAAACCTGTTTCAGAAGTTTTTCAGGCTTTTATTGATCCTCAGATTACAAGTAAATTTTGGTTTACAAAAGGATCTGGAAAATTAGAAGAAAATAAAAAAACAGAATGGACTTGGGAAATGTATGGTTTTTCGCTCTCGGTTACGACAGTTGTTCTTCAAGAAAACAAAAAGATTGTAATTGAATGGGGAAATCCAGATGAAATTACTTTGGTAGAATGGGTTTTTAGTCCGTTGAATGAAAATGAAACTTTTGTTAGTATCATCAATTCTGGTTTTCATGGAGACACCGATAAAATAATCGATCAGGTTCGTAATTCGACTGAGGGTTTTACTTTGGTTTTGGCTGGAGCAAAAGCTTATTTAGAGCATAATTTACAATTGAATCTAGTTTTGGATCGCTTTCCTAAAGGTCTTGCTTGATTGCATGATTTAACCGCAAAGTGTGTGCATTTATTTTTTACCGCAAAGAGCGCAAAGGTTACGCAATGTACGCTAAGTTTTTTAAGAATTATTAAAATGAAAAGTTCGCAAAGTTTTGTGTCTATAAAGCTTTGCGAACTTAAAATATAGATTCTGTTAAGGTTCTTAATTAAAATACCTTAGCGAACTTTGCGGTAAAAATGAAAAACACTTTTTAAAATTTTGTACTCCAATAGGAACTTGAAAAAACAAAAAAAATGGAAACAAAAAAACCAGAAAACATAGATGAATACATTGGCGGATTTCCTAATGATGTTCAGGAAATTTTGGAAACAGTTAGAATGACGATTCAGAAGGCGGCGCCAGATGCCAAAGAGAAAATAAGTTATTCGATGCCCGCTTTTGAACAAAACGGTATTGTTGTTTATTTTGCTGCTTTTAAAAACCATATTGGACTTTATGCATTACCAAGCGGACATGTTGCTTTTGCAGAAAAACTTTCTAAATATAAATCTGGAAAAGGATCTGTACAATTTCCATTAAAAGAGGCAATGCCTTATGACTTGATTACTGAAATTGTCAAATTTAGAGTCAAAGAAAATCTGGAAAAAGCAAAAAAGAAATAAACCACAATGAATTTATCCCAACATTACGACCAACTTTACAAGTCATCTTCTGAAATCATTTCGGCAGGAAAATATGCTATTGATTCTGAACTTAAAAATGAATCTGATTCTCGTTTTGGAATCACGTTGCTTATTCGCCCAAATGATGAAATTAAAGCTAATATACAGTCTTTCCTAAACGATTTGAAAAAAGCCGAACCTGAGCAATATTTTTACCCAGATTCAGACATTCATATTACTGTTATGTCGATTATTTCTTGTTCTTCAGCTTTTACATTAGATCAAATTTCACCGAATGAATATATTGAGGTAATTTGCAGAAGTCTTGTAGATGTGGAAAAAATTCAAATTCAGTTTAAAGGCATAACCGCTTCTCCGTCTGCGCTTATGATCCAAGGATTTCCAAGTGACGAAACACTGAATAATTTACGAAATAGACTTAGAGAGAATTTCAAAAATTCAGGATTACAGCAAAGCATAGATAGCCGCTATTCTATATCCACGGCGCATTCAACTATAATGCGTTTTCAGGAAAAGCTCCATGATCCGAAAAAACTAATAGAAATAGCAGCAAAATTTCGTGATTATGATTTCGGAGAATTCGAAGTTAAAAATTTAGAATTGGTTTACAATGACTGGTATCAGCGTAAAAATACAACGCGCGTTTTAGGTGATTTTGGATTGAGATAATTTACTTGAAACCAGAATAAATTTTGTTAATAAAAACTTCTATTTTCAAGATTTAAGCTTTACAAAATACATCTACCTTTGAGTTCAAAATAACCAAATTTAACAAACTTAAAACGGTGGATAAAAAACTTTACGGCCTAGATCATTTACGTGCTTTTGCAATCTGTTTTGTTTTTTTATTTCACTATCAAGTTCCCGTTTTTGATTATCCAGAATGGCTTCCTGCAATTGCTAAATTTGGCTGGACAGGAGTCGATTTGTTTTTTGTTTTAAGTGGTTTTCTAATTTCTTCTCAGCTGTTTTTTCAAATTAAAAATGGCATCGAAATTTCGTTTAAAGACTTTTTTGTAAAACGCTTTTTTAGAATTCTGCCTGCTTTTTGGTTCGTCACAGCAATCTATTATCTTTTTCCTTTTTTTAGAGAAAGAGAAGCGCTTCCTCCTTTATGGAAGCTACTCACTTTTACTCAAAATTTTGATTTAAACCTTCAAGATTTTGGTGCTTTTTCGCATGCTTGGTCACTTTGCGTAGAAGAACACTTTTATCTTCTTCTGCCTCTATTTCTGTACTTTTTGCTCAACACAAAATTCTTCAGCAAATCCTATTGGTTGCTAATTATCTTTATCTTGTTAGGATTTGTTATTCGATTTTATAGCTGGGAAAAATTATATATTCCAGTAATTGAAAATGATAATTCTTGGCTTTATTGGTACAAATATATTTACTACCCAACATACAATCGCTTGGACGGACTTTTGATCGGGGTTGCAATTGCAGCTTTTTATCAATTTCTTCCTGAATTTTGGAATAAAATCTCGAAATACGGAAACCTTTTACTAATAATTGGACTTCTAATATTGTTTGGTGCTTATATTCTTTGCATTGAAGAAAGATCTTTTTACGCATCGCTTTTCGGATTTCCAGTAATTGGGCTCGGCTATGGTTTTGTGGTTATGGGCGCAATATCTCCTGAAAGCGTTTTATACAAATGGAATTCTAAAACCACTACTTTTATTGCAGGGCTTTCGTATGGAATTTATTTAACGCACAAAGGAATTATTCATATTACGCAGGAATTTCTCGCTTCTTTACACATTGATACCAGTAGCACATTATCAATGTTAATTTGCATTCTTACTTGTGTAGGAGCCGCATATCTACTGTATCAAATAATTGAGAAGCCATTTATGAAATGGAGAACAAGGTTTTTGAGTGAGAAAAAACTATTGCTTGAATTTCCCAAAATGCCATAAAACACCAGACGGATCGTGCAGAAAACATTCGCTTCCCCAATCTAAATATTTTATTGGAGTCAGTTTTACTCCTTCAAATTTTTCAGGAAGATTTAAAGCTAAAAGTTCGCTGTAATAACGCTCCACATTATCCACTTCCAGAAAAATCATAGTATTTTCAATCCAACTTTTATCATAGTAATCTTGAAGATAAAAAGCGATTTCTGCTGTTTTAAAAACCGAAAAATTAGATTCTAAGACCGTTTCTTCAAATCCTAAATCGCGATAAAAACTTCTTGAGATTTCAAAGTTCTTAGCACCTATAAACGGTCTGATAGATTTAGCTCCGTGATTCATGTACTATAAATTTATGTCGTTATAATAAATTAAAAACCATTTATTATCGATCAGTTTAAATTGTCTTTCTACTTCAAAACCACTGTCTGGAATCCAAAACTTTTCTGTGATTAAAGTGTCTGTTTTTACTAACGAATGCTGGTATTCCTCAATTTCTGTTTTTTCAGCAACAGGAATTACTTGAAACTGCCAATTCTTTCTTGTCCAATTGTATTGCTCAAAACCAGAAACATGTTTGCCTTCTATCGGAAAATCAACTCTTGAAACTTGAAAAAGAGAATCAGAATGGAATTTTTTATTGAACTCGTCAAAATTCTCAGGCAATTCTTTTTTTATAGGTTTTGCAATGCTATCACTTTTAATAGCAATTTCAGAGTTTGATTTCGTCTCTTCTTTTACTTTATTACAATTTACAGAAATAAAAGCGAAAGCCAAAACAGGCAAAATAGTAGCGATTTTCATGAAGATTAGATTTTAGCTTTTCTTCAAAATACTTCCCAAACCGCGTCCAATTTGTTCTATTGCTTCGATACCTTTTGCCAAAGGCGATGCAGTAAAATCTTCGTAAGCATCCATTGCACTTTCTTTTCTATCGTCTTGCGGATAAACAAGCATTACATTGTTGCTATCGAAATATTTTTCAAATTTCGTTGGCAATTTATCAAAGATAGACTGATAGGAAATAGAACCTTTTCGAGATAAATTGACAACTACCAAATCGGTTGGTTTTATTTCACCAGAAATGCTTTCAAAATCTTCCCAATCCGAAACATTTTTAAAACCAAATTTGCTGTTCAGTTTTAAATGAGAAGCAATTTGCTGAATAGCCTGATAGGTTCTTTCTTCGCCGTAAATCACAATCGGAATACTTAATTCCTGTGCCAAACGACTCACTTTTTGCATTAACAAATGAAAACCAATTCCTCTTTCTGAAAATGGCGGACAAATGAAAACCAGTCTTTTTTCTTCAATAAAATTCTTTTGAAACCTGCAGATAAATAAAGTCTTATCTACATTATTGATAATCGAATCAACATTTTCTCCAAAGATTTTATCAATAAATCCTGTTTTCCTTGGCCAGCCCACTATCACAATATCCGACATGATTTCTTTAGAAGTTCTTGCAATTCCGCTCGCAGGATTGTGATCGATTCTGGCAATAGTATTAATTTTTACTTCTGAAGCCGATCCTTGAATTACAAATTTATCGGCGGCTTTTCTGTATTTTAAAATGTTCTTTTCCGCCTGATTATTGTTTGGAACGATCGTCAATAAAGTAACCGGATTCGATGATTTTTTATCTTTGATCAAAAGCGCAAAATCCAATAAACTTGCTGCAGCAGAGGATTTTGCCAACGGAATCAAAATATGTTCGTCTAAGATCTGATCTCTGTCTGCGTCTTCATGTGAAATTTCTTCTTCGCAGATGGCAATTTTTTTCGCTGCTTTTTCAGTTGCAAAAGAAGCTACAATACATGTAATCAGAATTAGAATAATCGTTCCGTTTAAAATGTTTTCGTCTAATATTTTTGCTTTAAATCCGACCAAAATTACCGCCAAAGTTGCCGCGGCGTGCGCACTGCTCAATCCAAAAATAAGCTGTCTTTCTGTTCTTGTGTATTTAAAAACAATTTGAGTAAAAAACGCTGCAATCCATTTTCCAAATATCGCTACAACGCTCAAAGTTCCTGCCACTATTAAAGCTGTTGGTCCGCTCAAAATAACGCTTACATCAACTAACATTCCCACAGAAATTAAGAAAAACGGAATAAATAACGAATTCCCCATAAATTCAATTCTATTCATCAAAGCCGAAGAATGCGGAATCAGCGGATTCAAAGCCAAACCTGCAACGAAGGCTCCGATAATTGGCTCTACTCCTGCTACTTCAGCCAAGAAAGCTGCAAAGAAAACGACAGAAAGCACAAAAATATAATGGGCATGCTTTTCACTTTCTAACTTCTTAAAAAACCATTTTGCTACACGAGGGATAATCAAAAACATTATAGCTGAGAAAATTGCCAATGAAATGATCAATTTAACCCAAAATGCCTGATTTAGATTTCCCTGACTGCTTCCCATAATTACTGCCAGAATAATCAAAACGGCAGTATCTGTCAAAATAGTTCCTCCAACCGTAATGGCAACAGCCTGATTTTTAGCAATTCCTAATTTACTCACAATCGGATACGCGACCAAAGTGTGTGTAGCAAACATACTTGCCGTTAAGAAACTCGCATTAAAATCATATTTCAACAAGTAAAAGCAAACAGGAAATCCTATTGAAAGCGGAAGAATAAAGGTAAAAAAGCCAAAGAGCAAACTCTTATTTCTATTGGCTTTAAACTCGTTCATATCCAATTCTAAACCCGCAATAAACATGATATACAAAAGCCCGATTGTAGAAAATAAATCTACTGCAGAGTTTTTTGCCAGAATATTTAAGCCATGCGGACCAATGATAACCCCAGAAATAATAAGTCCGATAATTCCAGGAATGTTTATTTTTTTTAGTAAAATGGGACAAAGCAGGATTATAAATAGTATTAATGAAAAAATCAATACTGGATTGCTTAGCGGTAATTCGAATTCTTGTAATAGATGTCTGAAAAATTCTATCATATGGTAACTTTATCTTCTTGTGGCATTATCATTTGTAAAAAGACGTTTTCAGAATTAAAACAAAATCCATGAAGTATTAATAATAAAGAATCGAGTAATGCAACTCGTTCTTGTACAAAAATACCGAAAAAACACTAACTTTTTACGGAAACTGCATATTAAGGTTTTAAATTTATTTCGTTGCCGAATTATTAAATTTTAATATTTATTTTAACAAATACGCAAGATTAACATTAAAAAAGAAATCATCATTGCATTATTCGATTATCTTTGTCTTAACAAAAAATGAACAATGGAAGAATGTATCTCTGTTTTTGATATGCTTAAAATTGGTGTTGGCCCTTCAAGCTCACACACTTTGGGTCCTTGGCGCGCTGCGGAACGCTTTCTAGAAGAACTGAAAGAAGAAGCAATTTTAGACGATATTACAAGGGTAAAAGTCGATTTATATGGCTCACTTTCTTTAACTGGAAAAGGCCATGCAACAGATCTTGCGGTAATGCTAGGATTAAGCGGACAAGATCCTGAATATATTCCTGTAGAAGACATTGCAGGAATTATTAAAAAAATCGAAACCACAAACGAAATCAATTTGGGCAACCAAAAAGTGATTCCTTTCTTTTTTCTTCAAGACATTGTTTTTAATAAAGACTTTCTTCCGTTTCACGCAAACGGACTGAAATTTACGGCTTACCAATCTGACGATTCAGAATACGAATCGACTTTTTATTCTATAGGTGGTGGCTTTGTGGTAAAAGAAGAACGTACAAATGCGAAACTGAAAGAGGTTATAAAATGCGCCTTTCCTTATCCCATTCAAAACGCAGCAGAATTATTGAATTATACCGTTACTGAAAATAAATCGATTTCTGAAATTGTATACGAAAATGAAATTTCGATGCGTCCAGAAGCCGAAGTGCATTCTGAATTAATGCGTATTTGGAACACGATGTTGGAATGCATGTACATTGGTTGCCATTCTGAAGGAATTCTTCCAGGCGGACTTCACGTACGAAGAAGAGCTTTTGATATGCACCAAAACTTAATTGGATTATCTAATTACAATGACCCGCAAAGCTGGTTGGAAGAAATTAGAAAAACGGAAGTTAAATTCCGTCAAATCTTAAAATGGGTAAGCTGTTTTGCCCTTGCAGTTAATGAAGTAAATGCTTCTTTAGGCCGTGTGGTTACTGCTCCTACCAACGGAAGTTCGGGTGTAATTCCCGCTGTTTTAATGTACTACATGGTTATTGAAAACCATAATGCAGGCGAAAAAGAAATCAAACAATTTTTGATGGTGGCTGGTGAAATTGGAAGTATCTTTAAAAAAGGTTCTACTATTTCTGCAGCAATGGGCGGATGTCAAGCTGAGATTGGCGTTTCGTCTTCGATGGCTGCGGCTGCTCTTTGCGAATTAATGGGCGGAACTCCTGCTCAAGTTCTTATGGCTGCTGAAATTGCCATGGAACATCATTTAGGTTTAACCTGCGATCCTATTGGCGGTTTAGTTCAAATTCCATGTATCGAAAGAAATACAATGGGTGCCATTAAAGCCATAAACGCTGCTGAATTAGCTTTAGAAACCGATTCTAAAAATGCTAAAGTTCCATTAGACAAAGTGATTAACACCATGTGGGAAACAGCAAAAGATATGAATTCAAAATACAAAGAAACCTCTGAAGGAGGTCTTGCCATTGCTGTAAACATGGCTGATTGCTAAAACTTAAAGTTTGCCACGAATTCCTCGAATTAGCACTAATTTAAATACAAAAGTAATTCGTGAAAATTGGAAAAATTCGTGGCAAAGAATATTAAAATCACTACACAATTACTCTATTGTAATAGGAAACAGTCCATTTCTATTAGGATTTAAAGACCGAAAACCATTTTCTCTCGAAATATTCTATAATTGCTAATTCCCTTTTTACAATTATTCAATACTTTTACAACATCAAAAAAACATTAAAATGTCAGTAGCAAAAAAAGATTATAAAAGAATCACAACAAAGTCATTAATTGAAATGAAAAGCAACGGAGAGAAAATCTCTATGCTTACTGCGTATGATTATACAATGGCAAAAATTGTTGATACCGCTGGTATCGATGTAATTTTAGTTGGTGATTCGGCATCAAATGTAATGGCTGGTCACGAAACGACTTTGCCAATTACTTTAGATCAAATGATATATCATGCTTCTTCTGTAGTTCGAGCTGTAGAAAGAGGTTTAGTTGTAGTTGACTTGCCTTTTGGAAGTTACCAATCTGATCCAAAAGAAGCTTTACGTTCTTCTATCAGAATTATGAAAGAAAGTGGGGCTCATGCTGTAAAATTAGAAGGCGGAAAAGAAATTAAAGAATCTATTAAAAAAATATTACACGCAGGTATTCCTGTAATGGGGCACTTAGGTTTAACACCTCAATCTATCTACAAATTCGGAACTTACAGTGTTCGCGCTAAAGAAGAAGAAGAAGCTGAAAAATTGATTGAAGATGCTCAAATGCTTGAAAAAGTAGGCTGTTTTGCTGTTGTTTTAGAAAAGATCCCAGCAGATCTGGCTAAAAAAGTAGCTGAAAGCATTTCTATTCCAGTAATCGGAATTGGAGCTGGAGGCGGTGTTGACGGTCAGGTTTTAGTAATTCACGATATGTTGGGAATGAACAATGAATTTAGCCCACGTTTCTTACGCCGCTACTTAAATCTTTACGACGAAATGACAAAAGCAATTGGTCAATACGCTGCAGATGTTAAGGCTAGTGATTTCCCGAACGAAAAGGAACAGTATTAATTTTTAAGATACTAAGGTTCTGAGTTGCTAAGGTTCTAAGTTTTTAGGTTCAAAGAGACATAGTAGCAAAGGTTCAAAGATTTTTATAAATTGCCTCCAGCTTTAGCTGGAGGTTTATTTTTAAGATATGTTAAAGGCTTTAGCCAAACTTTTTCAATTTAAAATTTCACTTCAAAATGAAAATTATTTCAGACAAAAACAATCTACAAATTCTGCACGAAGACAACCACATTATTGTGGTCAACAAACGTGTGGGTGATATTGTACAAGGTGATAAAACGGGCGACAAACCTTTGTCTGATGTTGTGAAAGAATATATTAAAGCAAAATACAACAAACCCGGAGATGTTTTCTTGGGTGTAATCCATCGATTAGACAGACCTACAACTGGAATCGTTGTTTTTGCTAGAACCAGCAAAGCTTTATCGCGTATGAATGAATTGTTCAGTAATCGCGAAACCCAAAAAACATATTGGGCTGTTGTCAAAAATAAACCAAAGGAAGCAAAAGCAAAATTGGTTCATTATTTAAAAAGAAACGAAAAAAACAACACTTCAAAAGCACATTTAAAAGAAGTTCCAGATAGCAAATTGGCCAGTTTAGATTACACTATAATAAAAGAACTTCAGAATTATACCGCTCTGGAAATCAATTTGCATACGGGTCGTCATCATCAAATTCGTGCACAATTAAGTGCAATCGGATCGCCAATTAAAGGAGATTTAAAATATGGCGCAGACCGAAGCAATCCCGATGGAGGAATCCATCTTCATGCCCGAAAACTAACTTTTGTCCATCCTGTTTCAAAAGAGAATATCACAATTATTGCCCCTACTCCAGATGATCCTATTTGGAATGCTGTCTGATTTTTATGATTTAATTGTTAATTTTTTAAATTTTATCGATTAACTTGCATAGAGAAAAAACAAGCAAATCGAAAAAAATGGACTTTAAAAGCGACATCGGATATCGAAAGGAAACTCTCAAAAAGTTATTATATAATATTCAAAAAAGCGAAGATTTAATTGTAAAAGCTTTATATGATGACTTTAAAAAACCAGAGTTCGAAGCTGTTTTAACCGAAACGAATTACGTTATTTCAGAACTTAAGGATACAATTAAAAACCTGAATAAATGGGCAAAACCAAAACGCGTTTTTCCATCTCTTATTAATTTTCCCTCTTCCGATTATCTCTATAAAGAACCTTATGGAGATGTATTAATCATTGCTCCATGGAATTACCCTTTTCAGCTTGCTTTGTGTCCGCTCGTAGCTGCAGTTGCTGCAGGAAATAGAGTCGTTTTAAAACCATCTGAACTTACCCCTCATACCTCTGCCATAATTGCAAAAATTATAGAAAAAACGTTTCACGTTAAGCACGTAGAAGTTTTTGAAGGTGGTGTTGATGTTTCTAATAAACTATTGGCGCAGCGCTGGGATTATATCTTTTTTACAGGAAGCGTTGCTGTTGGCAAAATTGTTGCAAAAGCGGCAGCCGAAAATCTAACTCCCGTTACTCTTGAATTAGGCGGAAAAAACCCTTGCATTATTGATGAAACAGCCAATTTAAAACTGGCTGCCAAACGAATTGTTTGGGGAAAATTTATCAACGCGGGACAAACTTGCATTGCACCCGACTATATCCTAATTCAAAAAAACATGAAAGTCAATTTCATTTCTTATATGATCGAAGAAATTATAAAAGCCTATGGAAAGAAAATTGACAAATCTCCCGATTTTGCGCGAATTATAAACACAAAAAACTGGTATCGATTGACCAATATGATTCAAGGTGAGCACATTTTGTTTGGTGGAGAAAGCAATGCTAGCCAACTTTATATTGCGCCTACTCTTCTTGAAGAACCAGATTTGGACAGTGCCGTTATGAAAGAAGAGATCTTTGGCCCTATTTTGCCGATTCTTGTTTACGAAAATGAAAGTGACATCGAAAATGTTGTGAGTCGTTATGAGAAACCTCTTTCATTTTACATTTTTAGCGAAAATAATTCATTTGCAAAGAAATTAATTTCGAAATACTCTTTCGGAGGCGGATGTATCAACGATACCGTTATTCATTTCTCTAACAACAGACTGCCTTTTGGCGGTGTCGGATATAGTGGAATCGGTGCTTATCATGGTAAACGAAGCTTCGACACATTTTCTCACCATAAAGCAATTGTTAAAAAAGGCAATTGGCTTGATTTGCCTATGCGCTACGCACCTTACAAAGACAAATTGGGCCCAATAAAACGAATTTTAGACTGGCTGTAACAGTAGCTAAAAACATTTTGGAATGTTTTGTAGATTTTTATACGGAATTGATTAAAAATATTATATTTACGTCAAGATACCTTTCAAATATTACAAGTCTATAAAACAATCTTACATAAAAATGAAATCTACACTTAACCAAATTGAGGACATTAAAAAAAATGGCTTTTCCCTTGATTTTGCTACGGTTTTTAATCACGCTTTCGAAAATTATAAAAAAATAGCACTTTACTCGGGGCTTATCATCCTAGTTTTTTCAATTATTGCAGCCGTCGCTTTTATGGGTATAATGATTGCCTATTTTGGTGCCGAGGCGATGACGAAAGATTTCATTCAAAATTTTGAGAATCAACAATTCACTTCAATTCAACTCGTAATTCAAACCGTTGCTGTTTCTTTGGTTGCAGGAATTACAGCTCCTTTTGGTGCTGGTTTCCTAAAAATGGCCGATTCTGCGGATAAAGATATCGAGTTCAATGTTTCCACTATTTTCACTTATTACAAAGCACCCTATTTTGCACAAATTTTTGTTGCAGCTTTTATTCCAGCAATTTTAGGAACTGCGATTGCCAATTTAATCGAAAGTTCGGGAATTGTATTTGTTGGAAACATCATTTCGTTTATGGTTTCTTACTTTATGTATCTTTCCATTCCATTGATTGTTTTTGGAAACCTTAAAGCAATAGATGCTATAAAATCTAGCCTCATTATCGTTACAAAAAATCCGCTTAACATATTTGCTTTTTTTATCATAGGTTTTCTTGGTTCAATGGTTGGATTTATTGGCTGTTGCGTCGGAATTATATTTACGGTCGTTTTTAACAGTTCTATGATTTATGCGACTTATTTTGCCATTTTCGGAACACAATCTGAAGAAGAAGATTCAATTGATTCAATCGGAAAATACAATGTAGATTAAAACCGAAAATTCTTATTTACCGAGAACTTAACCACTTCTTTTAAGAATTTTCAAAAGGCTATTTACTAAACCAACATACCCCAAATTCTATGGTCGCAAACTATAGTTTTTTCACTTCGGTTATTTCAGGAATTTCCACTGTCGGGAGTACCTTAGAATCAATTATGACTGGATGGTATGTTTTTAATTCCGATATCATTTACTATAACAACCATAAACTTTTTGTTTTAGGTTTATCGCTTTTTGCCTTCCTTTCGCTCTTGGTTTATCAATTTTTTAGAATTAAAGCTAAAATTGGATATTTCATCGAAAAGAAGAAAGAACAAGATGCTGTTGGAAGAGAATACCAGCTTTATATCTTATTTTTTGGTATTGCGGTAATTGTAATCGAAATCATAAATGAAATTTTCAAAATAAGACCCAAAAGCCTCTTAATTGTAAATGTATCAATTGGGGTTTTGGTACTTGTCATTTACACAATAACAGATAAAATTAAATGGATACGAGATAAAATCCAGCAGATTTTTATTTCTAGTTTTTTTATTTACATCAGTTACGTAGCCTACAACATTGTTACACTAAAAAATGATGTTGTACCCATTATTGTTTTCCTGATTTCTTTTTTCTTTTCGTACAGCATTCTTAAACCCATAAAAATTTATTGGGCCTTTGTGGCTTTAACGTTTACCTTCCTAATTACAACGTTAGCATTTCAACTTATTCCAATAAAATCTTCGATCTTACTGCTTAATTTCTGCATTCTAATTTTCATTATAAATCAAGTAAAATATGCAGTTTTATTAAACAATCGCGACAATTTTAGATTTGCAAACGAAATCGTTCATAAAGGAAATTCACTTACAATAGCATCCAATCAAAAAGGTGAAATACTTTTCTGTAGTGAAACCGTAACTCCTATTTTAGGATACCAACCCGATCAAGTTATGGGTTTGAAATTCTGGGAATTAACCCATGATTTAGAATCAGAAGAAAAATTCAATCCTGTTAGAGACCAAGAAAACAAACTTTATATTAGAAAATTAAAAACCGAAAACGGCGAATACAAATACATTCAATGGAAAGATAAAAAGTTTTCAGACGATTTAATTATTAGCATTGGGCAAGATGTTACCGAACAAGTTATCGTTCAGGATCAATACAAAAACCTAATTGAAACGGCCACCGATATTATTTTTGAAATAGACGCAGAAGGTCATTTTACTTTTATAAATGAATTTGGTATTTCTGCTCTTGGATATTCTCAAAACGAAATAATCAAAAAACACTATTCCAATTTTATTCATGATAATTACATCAATAGCGCCGTAGATTTTTACGAAAATTTGGTTCTCAATGAAAACAATTATCCCATTATTGAAATTCCTATTTTGAAGAAAAATGGTGAAGAAATATGGATGTCTCAAAAAATTATTGTTCGTAAAAATGAATTAGGATTAACAATTGGCTTCTCTGGAATTGCAAGAGATATTACCGAGAAAAAAAATATCGAAAACGAGAAAAAAAGACGTCTTAAAAAAATTGAAGCCTATAACAATTCAACCAAAAAATTATCAACTACAGATTTTAGCAAGTACAACGAATTAAATACTGTCATCGATTTAATATTAAAAGAAGCTGCTTCTATAAGCAACACTAACCGCGTAAGTTTTTGGAAATATGATGATGATTTAATTACCTGTAAAAATCTTTTTAGCCTTGACAATCAAAGTTTAAGCGACAAAAACATTTTAAATAAAGAGTCCTATCCTATTTATTTTGAAACCTTAAACAATAAAGCAATTATAAACGCGCCAGACGTATTCAATAAATTGGAAACATCTGAGTTTCAAAAGCTTTATTTTACAAAAAACAATATCAAATCAATGCTAGATGTGCCTATTTTTTTAACAGGCCAATTAGCAGGTGTTGCGTGTTTTGAAAGCACAGAACAAAAACGAGAATGGGACAATGAAGACATTAATTATGCGAGAACCATATCTGATGTAATTTCTCTTGCCATTTCTTCGCAAATGCGTTTAGAGGCAGAAAGAAAATTGGAACTTAAAAGCCAGCTTTTATCCGCGCTTTCATTATGTACAGAGAAGTTTCTGCTCAGCAAAACGACTCATCAAATGTTTCAGGAAACGTTCAATATTATAGGAAAAGCAGCCAAAGTAGATCATATGTATTATTACGAAAAAGATGCGATCTATAATACTGTAAGTCAAAAATATAAATGGTCACGAGAGGGCGTTGTCCATCAGATTACCCCTTTGCATCATATGACAGAAGAAAATCTTCAAGAAATATATGATGTCGCATCGCAAAGAAAAATCCTAAATATATTTACAAGAAATCTTAATGAAGGTTTTTTCAAAAAACTTCTCATTGACAATGAAATACAATCTATCTTAATTTTACCTATTTATATTAATGATCTTTTTACAGGTTTTATTGGTTTTGATGATTGTACAACCGAAAGAAAATGGACTGAAGATGAAATAAACATTTTTCAGGTATTGGCCAATAATATTTCATCGGCCTTAGAAAGAAACCGTAATGAAACTAAAATTATTGAAAGTGAAGAGAAATTTAAACTGATTGCAAACAATATTCCTGGAACAGTTTATTTATCAAAATTTGATGCTTTCTCGACCAAAATATTCTTAAACGATGAAGTTTTAAATCTTACCGGATATTCAAAATCTGAATTCATTGAAAATAATTTGTCTTTTCTATCGTTAATTCATCCAGATGACAAAGAAGAAGTAATCAACAATCAAATCGATAATCTACAGCACGGAATGCCTTTACACAATGTGTATCGCATTCAGCGTAAAAGTGGCGAATTTATTTGGATAGAAGAATTTGGAGATGTAATTAAGCGAGACGATGAAATTGAATTTGTAGGCGGAATCTATTTTGACATTACAAGTAAAAAAGAAATAGAAGACGCGATAAAAGCCAAACAGCTTGCTGAAGCGGCAAACAAATCAAAATCGGACTTCTTGGCTAATATGTCGCACGAAATTAGAACTCCTCTAAACGGAATTATTGGTTTTACACACTTATTAATGAAAACGGATTTGGAGGAAATTCAAGAAAAATACATGACTACAATTAACCAGTCGGCTCATTCCCTTCTTGAAATTATAAATGATATTTTGGATTTCTCAAAAATTGAAGCAGGAAAACTGGAACTTTTTATTGATTTATACGACATAAAAAAAATCTTAGGACAAGTTTTCGATTTAATTGTTTACGAGTCTAATAAAAAAAATCTGGAACTGGAATTGAATATTGATCCAGATGTTCCCAAATATATCTGGACAGATATTGTTCGTCTCAAACAGATTTTGATTAACCTGCTTTCAAATGCGGTTAAATTTACAACAGAAGGTTCTATCAAACTAAACGTTTCGGTTTTAGAAAAGAACCATGGCAACCATTGCATTATCCGTTTTGCTGTAATTGATACCGGAATTGGAATTCTTGAAAAAAATCAGAAAAAAATATTCAAAGCTTTTCTGCAAGAAGACAGCTCAACAACAAGAAAATTTGGAGGAACAGGATTAGGATTAACGATATCTAACCAATTGCTTGCTTTAATGGAAAGCCGTTTACAGCTGGAAAGTAAAATTGACGAAGGAAGTACTTTTTTCTTTGATTTAAATTTAAAAACAAGCAATCACAGCATTAATGATAAATATAATGCCGAGCTTAAAAGTTTGAATATTGACTTAGATTCTGACGAAATTGAGATAAACGACAACAATATTACCTTTTTAATTGTAGAAGATAATAAAGTAAACATGCTTCTTCTAAAGACAATTATAAAAAATCTATATCATAATGCTTTTATTTTCGAATGCGAAAACGGTTATGAAGCCATTCAGCAATTTGAAAAAATTAATCCGACCATTATTTTTATGGATATTCAGATGCCAATTATGAATGGTTACGAAACTGCAAAAGCAATTAGAAATACCAAGAAGGGCCGTGATGTTCCTATTATTGCCGTGACAGCAGGCGCGGAAAAAGAAGAACGAAACAAATGTATTTCGGCCGGAATGGATGATTACATTTCTAAACCAATTATGAAAGGAAGTGTTGAAGAAGCACTAGTTAAATGGCTAGGGTGATTTTTTTAGTTTCAGATTGTTTGCTAAAACTAAAAACTGCGACTGATAACAAAACATAAACCTTTCAATTGTAAAATTTATCATAAAAAATCTATAAATTCGTACAACGTTTTAAATAACAAGTTAAAAAACAATTCAATATGAAATGGCAAGGCAGAAGGCAAAGTGATAATGTCGAAGACAGAAGATCAATTTCTGGTGGAGGAAAAGCAATAATTGGCGGAGGAGTTATTGGGATCATTGTTTTGCTTCTAAATGTTTTTGGCGGCGAAACAGGTCAGCAAATAGCGCCAATACTAGAACAAATGCAAGGCGGACAAGGACAACAAACTGAAGCTGCAGCTCCGTTAAGCAAGGAAGACGAAGAAATGGGAAATTATGTAAGAACTTTATTAGCGTACAATGAAGATACGTGGACAAAGATTTTTGCAGAGCATGGAATGACATACGAAAAGCCAAAATTAGTTCTCTTTAAAGGCGCTGTACAAACTGCCTGCGGTGGGGCATCATCTGCTTCGGGGCCTTTTTATTGTCCAGGTGACCGCAAAGTATATATGGATTTAGATTTCTTTGAAGAATTAAAAACTAAATTTGGTGCAAAAGGAGGCGATTTTGCCATTGCATACGTTATTGCGCATGAAATTGGCCATCACATTCAAACTTTAATGGGAACATCTTCTAAAATGCGTCAGATGCAGCAAGGAAAAAGTGACGCCGAAGCTAATAAATTATCTGTAGCATTAGAATTACAGGCTGATTTTTATGCTGGAGTTTGGGCACATGATAATCAAAAAGATCTTGATGTTGGAGATATTGATGAAGCTTTAAGTGCAGCAAATGCAGTTGGAGATGATGCAATACAAAGTAAAATGCAAGGACACGTTGTTCCCGATTCTTTTACTCACGGAACTTCAGAGCAAAGAATGTACTGGTTTAAAAAAGGTTTTAAAACTGGAGATATAAATCAAGGCAATACATTTGAAGAAATTCGATAATACATAAAACCAAATATAATAACCACCAAAAAAAGCCCAACTTAGCAGTTGGGCTTTTTTAATGAAATTCCAATAAAAAGATTCCAAATTCCAATCTTTAATTACATTGAAGAACTAAAGAATTACAAAAAAAATCCTTGTTATCCTTAAATTATTCATCAGCATATAAAAACATAACCAGCGGTTGAAACCGCTGGAACGCAACGTTACCACAATGCATATCCTTATCGTTCCCGCGGTTGAAACCGCGGGCTATATTTTGAAATACTAAGTTTTTAATTCAAGCTTTCTTTAATAAAATTCCAATAAAAAAATTCCAAATTCCAAGTTGTTCTACTTTTGGAATTTGGAATTTTTTTATTGGAATTTTGCTTTTTTTGTTTTCGTCAGAAAACAAAAAAAGCCTTGAATTTCTTCAAGGCTTCTTATCTGGGTGGCTGACCGGGTTCGAACCGGCGACCCGCGGCACCACAAACCGCTACTCTAACCAGCTGAGCTACAACCACCATTTTTCTGCTTAGCGAGTGCAAATATAGAACAAAGGTTGAGTTCTACAAAGAAAAAAATGAAAAATTTTTATAAAAATTACATCAAATTTTCTAAGCTATTGACTGCCAAACACCTTTCAACCGTAAAACCTTCTGCAAAATCTTTCCCAACTAACCTTCCTAAGTCCTGCGCGCGATAATTTAAGCTTTCAAAAAAGTTTTTACTCGTAATTGGCGTCGAAGGTTCTTTTGAATTCGGATCGTAAAATTGAGTTTTGTATGCCATAATCGCTTCAACCTTCTTTTCTTCAAATCCTGTAATGTCTACAACGAAATCTGGTTCTAGATTTTTCCATTGAATATAATGGTACACCACTTTAGGCCTCCACGCCTCTTGTGGCACTCCATCAATCGAAGTTTCAATTTTCATTAACCCTGAAAGAAAACAAGAATCAGAAACCAGTTTGCTTCCTTTTCCGTGATCGATATGACGATCGTCGACTGCATTGCATAATACAATCTCAGGTTTGTACTTACGGATCATTTTTATGACTTCTAATTGATGTTTTTCGTCATTAACAAAAAATCCGTCACGCATTGCTAAATTTTCACGCACAACAACCCCTAAAATCTTTGCTGCATCTTTTGCTTCCTGATCTCTAGTTTCTGCTGTTCCGCGTGTACCTAATTCACCACGCGTCAAATCTACAATACCTACTTTTTTCCCTAGGGAAACTTCTTTCAAAATGGTTCCAGCACAACCTAATTCTACATCGTCTGGATGTGCCCCAAAGGCTAATATGTCTAATTTCATAATTTTTAATATCAATATCAAAAATCAATTTCAATTACAATTCTGAAAATGATTTTTTTGTTTGTTTTGTTTCAGGTTTAAAGTTTCAAGTTTATAGGTTGCTTTCAAGTTGTCAGGCTGAGCGGAGTCGAAGCCCTTTACGATATGCCCTTCGACTTCGCTCAGGGAGACACACAGCTGAAAACTCATAATTCATAACTTCTAACTCATAACTCTTAAGACCCTTTTCATCGTCATTGACTTATTGACGCTTTCCTCCCATTCTTTTTCTGGAATACTTTCTTTGGTAATACCGCAACCCATATATAAAATCGCTTTTTCGTCCTGAATCTGCATGCATCGTAAATTTACAAATAAATCAGAACTAGCATTATTTCCTTCAAAAGTACTGTTCAATTCACCTAGAAAACCGGTGTAAAAAGTTCTATTGTAATTTTCATTTTCTAAAATAAATGCTTTCGATTTCTTTTTTGGAAGTCCGCACACAGCAGGTGTTGGATGCAGCGTGTCTATTACTTCTTCTAAAGTCGAATTCTCTTTTAAAACTCCAGAAATATCTGTTTTAATATGCCAGATCGATCCTGCTTTTAAACTGTAAGGCTCAGAAACCACAACAGAAGCTGTAAACTCTCGAAGTCTTTTTACAATAAAATCAGTAACAAATTGCTGTTCGTCTTTTTCTTTCTGCTGCCAAACGATTTCTCCTTCTTGATTATCTTTTTGCGTTCCTGCCAAAGCCATCGTTTCAAAAACATTTCCGTTTGCTTTTAGCAGTTTTTCTGGAGTCGCCCCCATCCAAAGTCCAATTTTCGGATGAAAAAAACAATAGCAGAAAGTGGCTGGATATAGCTGAACCAAGTGCTGAAAGGTTTCAATAAAATCAAATTCAGACAAAGGAACTTCTTCACTTCGTGATAAAACCACTTTTTTGAATTCTTCATTTTTAATGGCTTGAATTCCCTGCACTACTAGATATTCATATTGAAATTTAGCTTCAGCATCAAAACTCAAATCGTCAATTTCAATGGGTTCAAATGAAGTCGTTTCTTTTTCGGCGGTAATAATTTCCGATTCCTTTTCAGGAATTAAGATTAATTGTTTTTCATCAAAAGAAGCAAAAACAAAACCTTTTTCACTATAATCCGAAACGGTATTTAGAATATTATTTTGCTGTAAAATCCCAACATAATTTTCTGTATTGGGTTTTGAATAAAGTACAAAAGGTAAATTTTGTTCTTTATGATTTTTAATTTTTAAGAAAAATGAATTCATATTTATTCGCTTTTCTTTCTATCCAAAACCATATTCGTCAATTTGCAAAGCGAAACCAAATTTCCTGCTTCATCGGTAATTTTGATTTCCCAAAGATGAAGACTTCTTCCTTTGTGAATAATTCGGGCTGTTCCGAAAACATAACCCTCGCGAATACTTTTTAGATGATTTGCCGAAATTTCGATACCTCTTACCTCTTGTTCTTTCGGATTGATAAAAAAGAAAGAAGCTGCACTCCCAACACTTTCTGCCAAAGCTACAGAAGCGCCTCCGTGCAACAATCCCATTGGCTGATGAACACTTGGATTTACAGGCATTTTTGCAGTTAAAAAATCTTCTCCGGCATCGATATATTCTATTTTTAGCGTTTCCATCAATGTGTTTTTAGAAAACTCATTACAGCGCGCTAAAATCTGCTCTTTTGTATAATTCATTAAAATAAACTTTAAAATCGTAAAATTAAAGAAAGATAAGACATAAATCTAAAAATCGGATTCTAAAATTAAAAATCAATTATGAACTTGTCAGTTTTTTGCTATTTTTACAAAAACAATCAAAATCAATCTTTGGCTTTTTTTGCCACAGATTACACAGATTAAAAAGATTTTCATCTGTCATCGTACAATTTATTCGCCACGAATTCACGAATTATTCAAATAAAAATTCGTGAATTCGTGGCTAAAAAAAACATTCAAATGCGTCAATACTTTGCACTTTCCATTATTGGTTTAATTTTAGTTTTTAGTTCTTGCAGAACTGATTTTGATACTGTTGCCAGTTCTGGAAATTTAAAGTTCTCAAAAGACACTGTTTACTTAGACACTGTTTTCAAAAATATTGGTTCAAGCACTTACCAATTAAAAGTTTATAATAATAGCAAAAATGATATTTCGATTCCGATTGTACAATTTAAAAAAGGCTTAGATTCTAAATATAGAATGACTGTTGACGGAATGGCGGGCAACAACGGGAAAATTTTTAAAGATGTTACGCTTTTAGCAAAAGACAGTTTGTACATTTTTATAGAAACCACCGCAGATATTACAGATGCGAATCCTGATGATTTTTTATATACCGACGAAATCCAGTTTGACAGTGGCGCAAATTTGCAAGAAGTAGCTTTGGTTACTTTAATCCAAGATGCGGTGTTTTTATACCCAAATCAAAATTCCGACGGGACCAAAGAAAAAATTAAAATTGATGGTAAAGATGTTGATGGATTTTATTTAAATGAAAATGATCCTGCAAATGGAAATGAACTTCTTTTTACAAATGAAAAACCATACGTAATTTATGGCTACGCGGGAGTTCCAGAATTTAAAACCGTAACTTTTCAAGCTGGTGCCAGAGTTCATTTTCATGCCAATTCTGGATTGTATGTTGGCGATAACGCTTCTCTACAAATTAATGGAACAACCTCTACAACTGATAAACTTGAAAATGAAGTAATTTTTGAAGGCGATCGTTTAGAATCGCTTTATTCTGATATTCCTGGACAATGGAAATCGGTTATTTTTTCTAATGGAAGCGCCAATCACACTATCAATCATTTAACTTTGAAAAATGCAGTTATTGGTTTAGACTTGCAAAGTCCTTATAATACATTCGAAATTAAAAACACTCAAATTTATAATTGCGCCGAATACGGAATTTTAGCTCGAGATACTCATGTTATTGCTAGCAATATTGTCATAAACTATGCTGGTTTAGCTTCTCTATCCTGCGTTTATGGTGGAAATTACAACTTTACGCATTGCACCTTTAACAACAATTGGTCAAGCAGTTCTCAAGTTGCAGTAAATTTAAGCAACTCTTTAGCTGGAGCAACTCCAGAAACCAATCCTTTAACCAATGCTATTTTTAATAATTGCATTATTTATGGTTCGGCTACAAACGAATTCAATTTGGATAAAAATCCAAATGCGCCATTTGTCTATCAACTTAATAATTGCCTACTGAAATTCAGCAGTTCGACTAAAGATCCTAATTATCAATTCAAAACAGATACAGAACATTACAGTAATATCATTCTGAATGAAAATCCGAAGTTTTATAATGTGTCTCAGAATAAATTTAATATTGATAAAACCTCTGCCGCTTTCGCGAAAGGAGATCCCGTCTTTATGATTCCAACCGACATTTTAGGAATTACAAGAACTTCGCCGCCTGATTTAGGAGCTTATCAGAATCAGGATTTTCCTAAGTAACTTTTTTTTTGCCACGAAGGCGCTAAGACACAAAGTTTTTTTATAAAGTATCTACATAGTTTGTCATTTCTCCTCCGTCGAAATGACAAAAAATGACGAAAATCTTTGCGGTTCAGATAAAAAATCTTTGCGCCTTTGCGCCTTCGTGGCAAATAAATTATCTACATTCTGCAAATTTCTCGGATTTCCTTTAGAAAAATTTGTAATTAAATTTTAAGAATTCTCTTCTTCATATGAAGTAGTTTTTTGATTGAAATTTGAAAAACAACAAACGTTTACAGGCAAAAATTAAAGATCTAAAAATGTTAAATTTTGGACGCTTTAACTAGCAAAAAAATTGCATTTTCAGGGCAAAAAAGGGCAAAAATAAATAATTAAAAAGGCGTTTATTGTTGCTTTTTTTTTCGGTTTAGATTGACTAAATTTGCACCTCAATACAACAAACTACACAAATGATCCATTTCTTTGAAAACCAAAGCAAAACTGTTTTTGCAGTACAAACGCAAAACGAAATTTCAGCTCAAGACATTTCAAAATTAAACTGGCTTTTTGCCGACGCGAATAAGATCGAAAAATCTGCATTGACAGGTTTCTTTGTTGGTCCTCGCGCTACCATGATTACACCTTGGAGTACAAATGCTGTAGAAATTACTCAAAACATGGGGATTTCTGGCATTATCAGAATCGAAGAATTTCATCCTGCAACGGAAGATTTTACTGATTTTGACCCAATGCTTTCTCAAAAATTCAACGAATTAGATCAAGAAATCTTCACTATCAACATTCAGCCAGAACCAATTTTGGAGATTGATGATATTGCAACTTACAACAAAGTAGAAGGTTTAGCTTTAAGCGAAGAAGAAGTAGAATATTTAAACAATCTTTCGACTAAATTAGGAAGAAAGTTAACTGATTCTGAAATTTTTGCTTTTTCTCAAGCCAATTCAGAACACTGCCGTCACAAAATTTTCAACGGAACTTTTGTTATTGATGGTGAAGAAAAAGAAACTTCTCTTTTCAAATTAATCAAAAAAACATCTCACGAAAATCCTAACGATATTGTGTCTGCTTACAAAGACAACGTTGCTTTTGTAAAAGGGCCAAAAGTGCAGCAATTTGCACCAAAATCGGCAGACAAACCTGATTTTTACGAAATAAAAGAATTCGATTCTGTTATCTCTTTAAAAGCAGAAACACACAATTTCCCAACAACAGTTGAGCCTTTCAACGGAGCTGCAACAGGTTCTGGAGGAGAAATTCGTGACCGTTTAGCCGGAGGACAAGGTTCATTGCCATTAGCAGGAACTGCGGTTTATATGACTTCATATTCTCGTTTGAAGTCCTTCGACTCCGCTCAGGATGACAGAAAATGGGAAAATGCTGTTGAAGAAAGAAAATGGTTGTACCAAACACCAATGGACATTTTAATCAAAGCTTCAAACGGAGCTTCAGATTTCGGAAATAAATTTGGTCAGCCGTTAATTACAGGTTCTGTTTTAACTTTCGAACATTCAGAAAACGACCGTAAAATTGGTTACGATAAAGTAATTATGCAAGCGGGAGGAATTGGTTACGGAAAACTAGATCAATCTATCAAAAAGAAACCACAAAAAGGCGATAAAATCGTAATTCTTGGAGGAGAAAATTATAGAATCGGAATGGGTGGTGCTGCGGTTTCTTCTGCAGATACTGGAGCTTTCGGTTCAGGAATCGAATTAAATGCGATTCAGCGTTCAAACCCTGAAATGCAAAAACGTGCTGCAAACGCGATTCGTGGTTTGGTAGAAAGCGACAATAACCCAATTGTTTCTATTCACGATCACGGAGCTGGAGGACACTTAAACTGTCTTTCTGAGTTAGTGGAAGAAACTGGTGGATTAATCGATTTAGACAAATTACCAGTTGGAGATCCAACGCTTTCTGTAAAAGAAATTATTGGTAACGAATCTCAGGAAAGAATGGGATTGGTTATTGGTCAAAAAGATATTGATACGTTGCAAAGAATTGCCGACAGAGAGCGTTCACCAATGTATCAGGTTGGAGATGTAACGGGAGATCACCGTTTTACTTTCGAATCAAAATCAAATGGTTCAAAACCGATGGATTATGCTTTAGAAGATTTCTTCGGAAGTTCTCCAAAAACGGTTATGACTGATAAAACTATCGATAGAAAATATGCTGATGTTGCTTACAATTCAGCAGATTTCGAAACCTATTTAAAAGACGTTTTACGTTTAGAAGCTGTTGCCTCAAAAGACTGGTTGACTAATAAAGTGGACCGTTGTGTTGGAGGAAAAGTAGCTAAACAACAAAACGCAGGACCGCTTCAATTGCCTTTAAATAATGTTGGAGTTATGGCTCTGGATTATTTAGGTAAAGAAGGAATTGCAACTTCTATTGGACACGCTCCTATCGCTGCTTTGATTGATCCGGTTGCAGGGTCTCGAAATGCTATCGCAGAATCGTTATCAAACATTGTTTGGGCTCCAATTAAAGATGGTTTAAAAGGAATTTCATTATCTGCAAACTGGATGTGGGCTTGTAAAAACGAAGGTGAAGACGCTCGTTTATATGCCGCTGTTGAAGGTTGTTCAGATTTCGCAATCGAATTGGGAATCAATATTCCGACAGGAAAAGATTCACTTTCGATGAAGCAAAAATATCCAAACGACGAAGTAATCGCGCCGGGAACGGTTATTATTTCGGCTGGAGGAAACTGTACCGACATTAGAAAAGTAGTTGAACCTGTTTTACAGAAAAACGGAGATTCTATTTATTATATCAATTTGTCTCAGGATGATTTCAAATTAGGAGGTTCCTCTTTTGCGCAAATCAGAAACACAATCGGAAACGAAACTTCTACTATAAAAGACGCTTCTTTCTTCAAAAATGCTTTTAATACCATTCAGGAATTAATTGGTGAAAACCAAATTTTAGCGGGTCACGATATTGGAAGCGGTGGTTTAATTACTACTTTATTAGAATTGTGTTTTGCTGATGTGAATTTGGGAGCTAAAATTGATTTCAGCGCTTTCGCGGAAAAAGACTTATTGAAAATCCTTTTCGCTGAAAACATCGGAATCGTTTTCCAAGCAAAATCAGATGCTGCCGTTGAAGCTAAATTGAATGCAAACAATATCGAATTCTTCAAAATCGGTTCAGTTCAAGAAACTGCAAGTTTAGAATTTGGAGATTATAAATTGGATATTCCAACTTACAGAGACATTTGGTTTGAGACTTCTTATTTATTAGATCAAAAACAATCTAAAAATGGAAGAGCTCAGGCACGTTTTGAAAACTATAAAAATCAGGTTTTACAATATACTTTCCCTGCACATTTTACAGGAAAAAAACCAGAAATCGACAATTCTAAACCAAGACCAAAAGCGGCTATTATTCGTGAAAAAGGAAGTAATTCTGAACGTGAAATGGCAAATGCTATGTACTTAGCTGGATTTGACGTAAAAGACGTTCACATGACGGATTTAATTTCTGGTCGTGAAACGCTTGAAGATATTCAATTTATCGGAGCCGTTGGAGGATTCTCTAACTCTGATGTTTTAGGTTCTGCTAAAGGTTGGGCGGGAGCTTTCTTATACAATGAAAAAGCAAAAACAGCTTTAGACAAATTCTTCAAAAGAGAAGACACTTTATCAGTTGGAATCTGTAACGGTTGCCAATTGTTTATGGAATTGGAAGTTATTAATCCAGAACACGAAGTTCATGGAAAAATGCACCATAACGAAAGCCAGAAACACGAAAGTATCTTTACTTCTGTAACAGTTCAGGAAAACAATTCAGTGATGTTGTCAACATTAGCTGGAAGTACTTTGGGAGTTTGGGTTTCTCACGGAGAAGGTAAATTCAAATTACCTTATGCAGAAGATCAGTACAACATTGTTTCTAAATATGCTTACGAAGGTTATCCTGCAAACCCGAATGGTTCTGACTACAACACGGCTATGATGTGTGATAAAACAGGAAGACATTTGGTTATGATGCCTCACATTGAGCGTTCGACTTTCCAATGGAACTGGGCACATTATCCAAAAGATAGAAATGACGAGGTTACGCCTTGGCACGAAGCTTTTGTTAATGCCAGAAAATGGATTGAGAAAAACTAAGAAATATATTTTTACTAAAGCGCCCGAATTTTATCGGGCGTTTTTTTTTATAGCCACAGATTAAAAAGATTATCACAGATTTTTTTTAGCAACGCTTAAAATCATTCTAATCCTTTTAATCTGTGGCAAAAAAACATTATTTAAAACGACTCTAAGATTAATTTAATGGTATCTTAAGACAGCTTAAGCAAGCGTAAACATTCTGGTAAATATCTTTGCTACATGAAAAATATTATACGCAAAATATACCTCGCAATCCTCTTATTTACTTTAAGCCAATTTTCTTTTGCTCAAAAAACAGCAATAAAAGGAACCATCACAGACGGAAAAAATCCTGTAGAATTTGTTGATGTAATTTTAAAAAACACAGCCGATTCAACCAAAACCGATAATTACGCCGTTACAGATATTTCTGGAAATTTCTCATTAGAAAATGTAACTTCTGGAGAATATCTACTTCAGTTTAAATTAATTGGTTTTAAAACCAATACTAAAAAAATAAAATATAGTGGTACAGCTATTTCACTTGGAACCATAACTTTGCAAGAAGATGCCAACCAGCTTAATACTGTAGTGGTAAACTCACAGAAAAAACAGATTCAGAAAACAAACGAAGGCTTTATTTTTAATGCTGTTTCGAATATTTCGCAAATGGGCGGAACTGCTACAGATATGCTTAAAAGTATTCCAACGGTTGCCGTCGATGCAGAAGGCGGTATTACGTTAAGAGGAAAATCGCCAATGATTTTGATCAACAGAAAAAATTCGGCTATTACCAATATGGATCAGATTGCTGCGAGCAGTATTGAAAGTATTGAAGTAATTAGTAATCCGACGGCTAAATATGATGCAAATGCCGAAAGCGGTATCATTAATATAAAACTCAAAAAGAACAACCTCAGCGGTACAAATGGTGCTGTAGCATTGGGCGCAGGTTTTGGCGCAAAAGGAAGAGTAAATAGTTCTGTTCTTTTCAATCATAAAACAGAAAAATGGAATTTTGGTTTAGGCTATGACAATCGTTTTGCTGGAAGAACAAAGAAAATAAATGCCGACCGAACCAATTATTTTATTGATGACGAACATTATATTCATCAAAATCGAAACGATGAACGAACTGAAGGCCTTCAGAATCTGAAATTAAATATTGATTTTTCTCCAAATGACAAAAATAGCTTTTCATTTGAAGCACTTGGAAATCTAGAAACTCAAGACAATGACGAGACTTTATACACGCAAGTAAACACAAATGCCAATGCCTTTTTCTCCAATAACAGAAGACATTCATTAGAACTGGAACGTTCAAAAGTTGGCGAACTTGCTTTTACCTATGATCGTAAATTTGATGATGACCGAAGAAGTTTAAATACCTCTATTACTTCTTCTTTCGGAAAACACAGAGAAAATACCGATATTGACACTTATAATTACGATGAATATCAGCAGCAGATTGGTGATGCTTTACTGCAGAGAACACACAATTACGAGAATCAAAATATTTCTAATGCAATTGTAAATTATACTTTTCCAGTTTCTGAAAAATCGATTATAGAAACTGGCTACAAAGGAACTTTTCGATTTTTTAATTCAGATTTTGAAAGCGCTGATATGATCAATGGCGATTATGTTGTAAATCCGTTAGCTAGTAATAGTTTCAAATTTAACGAACAGATAAATGCCGTTTATGGTCTGATGAATTCTTCTATTGGCGATAGCGAAAACCCAAAATGGAAATACAATTTGGGTTTGCGTGCAGAAAATGTTTCCAACACTGGAGCAACACAAAATAACAGTGACCATTTTAGTAATAATTACTTAAAAGTTTTTCCATCGGCTTCCATGCAATTGAATTTAACCCCAGATGAGTTTATTAAACTGGGATACAGCAAACGAATTAACCGCCCTGATCTAGATGATTTAAATCCGTTTATTGACATTACCGATGCGTTAAATCCGCATGGAGGAAATCCATATTTGAAACCTGAAATCATTCATATTGCCGAAATCAGTTATAATAAAAACTGGGGTAACTACTCTTTTTCGACCAATACCTTTTACAGAAATGCAACCGATGCTATCAGACAATATGCACAGCTTTTGGACAATGGAGTGGTTTTACTTCAGCCCCAAAACATTGGAAGCACGGTTACTTATGGTTTAGAAACCATTTTCTCTCTTAAACCAGTTGTTTTTTATGATGCTAATATTAGTTTAACCGCTTTTCAGCAAAACATCAATGCTGACAATTTACCACAGGCCGATGATATTGTAAGCAGTGCCTTCAGCTGGTACGGAAAAGTGATTAACAACTTTGTTCCTTGGAAAGGCGGAAAACTTCAAATTATTGGAAATTATAATTCGGCCGTTGCCACTTCACAAGGAAAAAGAATTCCGATTTATAATGTTGATATGGGATTTCAGCAAAAATTAGGAAAAGGAAATGCCCGTTTAGGTCTAGTTGTAACCGATATATTTAACACTTTAGAAAGCGGTTATAAAAACAATACATTATTATTTAGAAATAGCAGAACTTCAAAATCTGACACAAGAGCTTTGATGGTTACATTTGCTTATACGTTTAGATCTGATTTTAAAGAAAAATTACTAGAAAATCAGTTTTCAACGGAGTAAAAACAGATCTAAAATGATAAAAATGCAAAAATTTCATTCTTGTATTTTCAAGCTATAATTCTATTAAAAATTGGATTATATTCGCCAATAGAAATCAGCTCGACAGATTTCTTACGCCCAAAAACATTTAATCCTACATAGAATGAAATTTTTACATTTATTAGTGGTAACACTATTTTTTACTGCCTTTCAATCACATTCGCAAGTTCAAGTTGATCAGATTATCCATAATTCAAAAGAGCGTTATATTACTACCACAATTGGCTATCCAGTTCCTGGAACTTACGCTCCATTAAACCAAAAGCAACCTATTACAGTTTTAAATCCAGACGGAACAGGTTTTATTCAAGCTGAAGATTTAAGCAAACAAAAAATAAATTGGGGAATTGAATGTACTGAAGAAGGTGTTCCTGTTTTTAAAGAAGGATTCAATAGTGCCTCTTACACATTCTGGTACAGACCAAATGACAGTAATGAATGGTACTATTCTCAATTCTCTATTCATTTTGCTAAGAAAAAAATGTTTTTAATGGGCGAAAGAGTAAAAGTATACGAAGATTATAATGTACAATAGCCTTAAAAAAACGTCTTCAAATTAAATTTTTCTTGATTTTTTTGAAATTTTACGGCGAAAAAGAAAACGTTTTCGTTGATTTTTAATAGTCTTTATAAATTTTCCCATTAAATTTTATAAAACTGAAAATCATACCCAAATTTTATTTAATTTGCAATAAAATTCAATATATTAAACATGGTTTCAATCACACGCCTTTTTGATTTTCCCTATTATCAACAAGAAACTTACAACCTTCCAGTTGCTCTCGCAACCAAAAAAAATGGAGTCTGGGAAAAAACATCCAGTGAAGAATATATTGCAAAAGCAAATGCTATTTCGAGAGCATTATTGCGTATGGGCGTTCAGAAAGATGATAAAATTGCTTTAATTAGTTCAAATAACCGTACCGAGTGGAATATAATGGACATTGGTATTTTGCAGACTGGTGCGCAAAATGTTCCAATTTATCCAACTATTGCAGAAGAAGATTATGAATATATTTTAAACCATAGCGGCAGTATTTATTGTTTCGTTTCTGATGACGAAGTGTTACAAAAAGTAAATGCAATTAAAGCCAATGTACCAACATTGAAAGAGGTATATTCTTTTAATGAAATTAATGGCTGTAAACATTGGTCAGACTTATTGGTTTTAGGCGAAGATGATAGCAATCAAAGCGAAGTTGAAGCTAAAAAAGACAGTATTCAAACAGATGATTTAGCTACTATTATTTATACTTCTGGAACAACAGGAAAACCTAAAGGAGTTATGCTTTCGCACAAAAACATTGTGTCTAATGTTTTAGACAGCTCACCAAGAATTCCATTTGATCCAGGAAAAAGCACCGCTTTAAGCTTCTTGCCTATTTGTCATATTTTTGAAAGAATGATTTTGTATATCTATCAATATTATGGCGTATCGGTTTATTTTGGAGAATCTATTGATAAAATCAGTGACAACTTAAAAGAAGTCCGTCCAACTGTAATTACAGCTGTACCAAGGCTTTTAGAAAAAGTATACGATAAAATTTATGCTAAAGGAGCTGAATTAACCGGTATCAAGAAAAAACTGTTTTTCTGGGCTATCGATTTAGGTTTAAGATATGAACCATACGGAGCAAATGGCGCTTGGTATGAATTTCAGTTAAAAATTGCACGCAAATTAATTTTCAGTAAATGGAAAGAAGGTTTGGGAGGAAACTTAGATTTAATGGTTTCTGGAAGTGCTGCCTTACAGCCGCGCTTGACAAGAGTTTTTGCTGCTGCAGAAATTCCAGTAATGGAAGGTTACGGTTTAACGGAAACTTCTCCGGTAATTGCTGTAAACGATCAAAGAAACAAAGGATTTAAAATTGGAACTGTCGGAAAGCCGATTCGTAATGTAGAAATAAAAATTGCCGAAGATGGAGAGATTTTATTAAAAGGTCCGAACGTAATGTTAGGCTATTATAAAGATCCTGAGAAAACGGCTGAAGCTGTAATTGACGGTTATTTTCATACAGGAGATATTGGAGAAATTGATAGCGAAGGTTTCTTAAAAATTACCGATCGTAAAAAAGAAATGTTCAAGACTTCTGGCGGTAAATATATTGCTCCGCAAATGATCGAAAATGCCATGAAACAATCTCGTTTTATTGAACAGATTATGGTTATTGGTGAAGGCGAAAAAATGCCAGGTGCTTTTATTCAACCCAACTTTGAATTTGTAAAAGAATGGGCAAAAATCCATAAAATTACTTTAGGAAGTTCTGATGCAGAAATCAGTGCTAATGCAGATGTTATCAAACGAATTGATGAAGAAGTAGAAGGCATCAACAAAAAATTCGGACATTGGGAACAAGTAAAACGTTTTGAACTTACACCAGATGTATGGTCAATTGATGGCGGACAGCTTACTCCTACTCTAAAATTGAAACGTAAAATCATTAAAGAAATTTACAAAGATCTTTACGCTAAAATCTACGGAAACAATTAATAAATCAAGATAATATAACCAAAGTGAAAAGGCTGTCTCGTTGAGATAGCCTTTTTTAGTATTACAAAACGGGTATTTTTACTTTGAACATCAAACCATAAATCCTGTATTTTAGCTTTATCTTTTACAACTGAAAAGCTATGCCTTGGAATACCCTTGAACAATTATGGAAACGTACTGTTGATCCTCAAAATACTGATATAGGTAAAACAAACTGGAATAACGAAATTAAAACACTGTATCAATTAGGTATTGGTATGGAAGATACTTTGTATTTTCTATATTCTGAAAGACCAGATTTTGAAACCTTCAAAACATGGATTAATAATAGAAAAAGAAATACTGTTGAAGAAATTGAGGATTTAACTGTAAATGTATTGTCTGACCAAGATCTTGATTTTTGGAATCGGAACGGTTATGTTGTGGTCAAAAATGCTATTTCAAAAGAAGATTGCGAAGCTACACAAAAGGCCATTTGGGAATATTTAAAAATGAATCCTAATGAAAAAGAAAGTTGGTACAATCGTCATGAACAACAAAAAGGACTTATGCTTAATTTTTCGGATCATGAAACTTTAAACCGTAATCGTTTTTCACCAAGAGTAAAAAAGGCTTATGAACAGCTTTATGGAAGTACGAATATCTACAAAACAATAGATAAAGTAAGCTTTAATCCGCCCGAAACAGATCATTTCACCTTTCTTGGAAGTCCGCTTCATTGGGATATGAGCTTAAAAAAACCACTTACTTATGGTCTTCAAGGCTTATTTTATTTAACTGAATGCAGAGAAAATGATGGAGCTTTCCATTGCGTTCCAGGTTTTCATAATCAAATCGATGAATGGCTCGACGAACTTGAACCGCACGAAAATCCTCGTGAAAAAGCTTTAAAAACGTTACAGCCAAAACCAATTACTGGAGATGCAGGCGATTTTATAATCTGGCACAATGCATTGCCACATTGCGCAACGCCAAACAGAGGAGAAACCCCGCGAATGGTTCAATATCTCACTTATCTACCAGACGATTACAATGCTGCTGGAGAATGGATTTGATTGATTTATAGCAATTGTAGAAAATGCGAAAAACTGCAAATACAATGATTTACAGTTCTCTACAGTTATCAGCTATCCTTTTTGATAACTGCGATTAACAAATTAAATTCTAATTTTTAAGGCACCAATTCAAAATCTTTGCAATGTTTTTGGCATCGTCAATTCCGCGGTGATGTGTTCCTTCTAACGGAATATTCAGCAATGCAAGCGCACCATTCATTCCTGTTGGTTTAACCAAGCCAAACTTTTCGGCAAAATGCTCTTTTATATTGATATGCTCCTCTCCCATTGGATAGGAAATACCAAACGATTTACATTGTTTTTTCAGCATATTTAAATCATACTGACCGTAACTTGCCCAAGTATACAAATCGGGATTATACTCGTCAATAAGCTCATTAATGGCATCTTCGAAACTAACTCCGTTCTTATCAAGTAAATCCTGAGTAATGGTGGTCAATTCCGTACAGAACAAACTAACGGTTGAACGTTGTGGTTTTACCAGTATTCCTTTATTCTTAGAAATTGCTCCCGTTTCTGTATCCAACACAGCCAAACCAATTTCTATAATTTCATTTTGCTGCCCGCTCGGGACCGCGCCTTGCCAACATGTGGCTTCTAAATCGATAATAATAATTTTATCTGTAGTTTTCATTTTTTTCATTTTCTTAAATAATTGTGTTTTTTTTTAACCGCTAAAAGCGCAAAGGTTTACGCAAAGGAACGCTAAGATTAATCTCTCGCAGATTTAGCAGATTTTTTTTAATAATCCTTTTAATCCTATTAATCTGTGGCTAGAAAACTTAGCGCCTTAATGCCTTTGTGGCAGAAACCTTTAGAAAAACATGCTTTTAAAATCTAGAAAGAAACTTCTTTTCTTAGACTTTTTTTCAGGTTTTTCTCTTTTTTCAGAACTCTTTTTTTCAAAAACAGCCTTAGCTTTCTCAAGCTTTTTAACTGGTTTTGTTTCTTCTTTTTTAGAAGTTTCATAAAACTTTTTGAAAGGACGTGGCTCAAAATCAACCAAAATAGCTGCCATATTTATAGCATCAATATTTGACGGATCTGTTTCTCCTTTTAAGAACGTTTCGATAGGTCTGAACTTGTCTTTCTTTTCCTTAAACTTGTTCTTTTTGGTATGATCGAAATCTAAGCCCAGAAGATTCTTGAAAACATTCAAATCATCTTGAGTTGGGTTATTCTCGAAAATAAGCCAGCACAAATCACGAAGTTTACCACGAGAAGGCTTGTACAAATAATCAAAGTATTGACCGCCCTTTTCTGTCTTGTATTTATTTCTAATTGCTTTTTTATATTTTTCTAGTGTATTGTTTTGCATGATATTTTTCTTTTGCAATTCTTGGAAATCTCAGGAAGTCGAAGGCTTTTCTGGGAAATCCAATATCACAAAAGTTCAAAAGCACGCTTGCTTTACTAGAGAAATATCTCTAAATGATATATTTGGTTTCCCGAAAATTTACCTTTTCATTCCATAGGCTAATGCATTCTAAATCTGCTCCTTTAATTGAGGCAAACGAAGATTCACTTAACTCCACTGTATCCGTTTGACCTTTATGGCCCGACGCAAATCCTATTTCTTGATTCATCCTTAAATTTTTATTATTAAACTTAAACGATCAACATTTACTGCTAATGGTTCTTTTACTTTACGAAGATTTCTTTTAATTGACCAATTACGTTTCCGCCGCCAGAAATGGTGATTTCACCAATTTTATCAGCGATTTTTTCAACGTACTCCATCTCTTTCAACTTCCACAACATTTCATTTTCTTCCATCAGCTTTGCTGTGTTTAGCAAACTTCTTGTTGCAGCAGTTTCTTCTCTTCTCATAATGCTATTGGCCTGCGCTTTTTTCTCAGCAACCAAAACCTGATTCATGATTTCTTTCATATCTCCTGGAAGAATTACATCTCTTATTCCAGCATCAGAAATTGTTAAACCTAAATCTTTGATCTTAGTTTTTGCTTCTTCTAAAATTGCATCGGCAATTGCATCCTTCTTTGACAATAATTCATCTAAAGTTAATCCGCCAACAAAAGCTCTTAAAGCCAGTTGCATTGCGACATACAATTGTTTTTCAAAATCTTTATTTTCAGTCAAAGCTTTCATAATATCAACCACTTGATATCTCACAAAAAAGTTAATTCTTAATCCTGCTTTATCTTTAGTCAACAACTCCTGACCAGAAATTTCCAATTGTTGCTGTCTAGTATCAACTGTTTTCACTTCGATTGTAATGGCGTTATTCCAGAAATAATGTGTTCCAGATTTTAATTCTTTCACAAAAGTTCCGTTCACAAATAACAAAGCTTTGTCATTACTTGCTACAATAAATTTTCTTGTGAAGTATCTCATCTTAACATTTTCCAATAAGTTTACTGGAATATTTTCTGTGATTTCAATCTTAGACAAATCTGCTTTAATAAATTCATTTTTTACAACTCCTTTCCAAAAAGCATACTTTCCTGGCACCAAAACTTCTTTAAAATTTCCTTTTACAAATTGCAACACAATTTCGTTATCGGCAACTTCAACAACTTCCAAAAGAGATGCTAACACTTCATTTTGCAATAAAATATCCAACTCAAAAGGAGCCTGAAAAGATCCGTTTAGATCGTAAATCATAATGTTTTTGTTTCCAAAAATCCAGTGTAATCCTTCTTCTAATACTTTTATTAATTTTCTATTTTCGAACACCAAGCCTACTTGGTAAGTCTCGATTTTAATTCTTTTTATCATAATTATATTTTGTTTCAGGTTTAATGTTTCAAGTTTTGAAATCTATAACCTCTATTATCTTTCTTCTTGCTAAATAAAAAAACCTTTTTGCCTTTCTCCTCTAAGAAAAACGGACGAATAGTTTGTTCTTTGTCTGTCTGAATTGTTTCTGATTTTATTTTATTGAGAGAATCCCCAAATTCTCTTAACAATCAAACCAAAAAGAAAACAGACTTTTCAAGACACATTTCGATTCGCACTGGCTTTATCAGAGTGTGAAACATCAGATTCTAAAATCCTAATTTCACTGACAAAGACAAATTAGTTTTTTCTAATGGTACATCTTTTTAAGAGTGATGCGCTCTACTGTTACAGGTTTTTGAGACCCGTCGACTAACCAATTCGTCCAACCGAAACGTGTTCGGTGCAGGATTCGAACCTGCATAAACATTCTATTACTCTACCAACTGAGTTACCACATTACTGTGGATGGGAATCGAACCCACGACAAATAGATCGTGTGATAATTTTTTGGAAAACCATCAAAACCTCCAAACCAAGCTGAATAGAAAAACATAATACGCTTTCGCGAAAAGTCTGCTACAATGGTGCTATACAGAAACACCCAACAAGGCTTGTTTGATATTTTTAATCAAAGTTTCCTTTGATATTCATTTTTTTTTTAAGAACGTTTTTTGTTTCTAAAACAAAGATTCAAATGATCCTGCGCAATTATTCTGCGCAGGATATTTTTTTAATTAATCCATTCTATAACCGTCGATAAATAAGCTTCTCTTACTTCATCAAATCGAGTTATGTTCGGAATATGATTTACTTCTAACAAATATTTAGAACCATCTTTTCCAACGATATAATCATTTCCAATCATATCCATCTTCAAAGTTTCTTTGATATAAATTGTATCTGCTAGTAAATCTTCATCAACAGGCATAAAACCTGCGTTATCAGGATGAATAGATTTTAACCAATCGTCTCCTTCTAATTTAATCTGCCAATAAACATCTCCAATCATCATGATACGAACGGCTTCTCCTTCATAATAAGGTTCAATTGTAGCAGTAAATTGGCTTTCCCATTCTCCTGTAAAACGATGTTTATTCTCGCCGCAATGCCAATTACCCCATTTGGCAACCGTATCATTTGCAATAGTTACAGAAGCTCCAGCACTTATAAACCCACGAGGTGCACTAAATTTTGAAAGAGATAATGCTTTTACCAGACACGGAATCTTAAATCGACAATCCAACATTGCTGCCGCATTCGGGTAACATTCTCCTTGCCAAATTGCTAAACCAGTAATAAAATCGAAATCATTATCATAAATTCCATAATAAACCACTTTATCAACTGGAAGCATTCCAACTCCATTGGCTTTTTCCATGTAGAGCACTTCATCTTTTACTACGATTTTAGGAATAGACTGATGCCAAATAATATGTCCTGAATAACTGGCTTTTATTACATCATACTCTTCTTGTTCAATTCCAACAAGGGCTATTCGGTTGTATAATTCTTTCATTTTTTTACTTTTTAGCGTTATTTACTTTTATACAGATTCTAATTTCATTCGTTTAATACCAAAATCTGATTTTCTTAATTTACACATTCGCTCATCTGAAATGTGATGGAAAACAATACCTTCAATGTCATTCTCTGATAAGAATATTTCTAAATCCTTAAAATCAAGACTTACAAAATCAAGTATTTCACTTCCGTGTTTTACCAATGTATGTTTCTCAAAATTTTCCGGGTTTCCTTGTACTTTAGGTCCGCATAATTCGTAGGTTCCGTCAACTTTGCTTTCTAATCCATCAAAACCTTCAAAAAAATGTTTGTCCTCCGATTTTGAACGGTCGCATTTTAACCAGTGTGGATGATGACCTGATTTTGGATCGGCTTCCTGACAAGGAATTGCACCCATCGGGATTGCTCTTCCTTTTTTAGCATCAAACCTTTTAAATATTTCACCGCCTATAATCGCTGCCGATGTACCATCAAATTTTCTAGTTGCAATGGCTTCTCCATCAAAAACCCATTTGTTTTCAATATTAATTTTATCTACTACCCTTCCTAAATCATTAGGATCTTTGGCGAATAATGTGCTTATCTTTTTCATCGTATATTTTTTAATTTTTCATTTTGTACAGGAAGAGAGACTCGAACTCTCAGAAAACTGATCCTAAATCAGCCGTGTTTACCATTTCACCATTCCTGCGTTTTTTTAAAGTTGCTAAGGTTCTGAGATACTAAGAAACTAAGTTTTTTTAACTTTTAAATCCGAATCTCAACAACTTTAAAAACCATTTCATTTGTCTGGGAAGCAGTCCCGATAGCTATCGGGAGAACCTGCGACCTCCCGCATCCAAAGCGGGTAAACAACCTCCGTTATCTTCCCAGATTTTTTTTAAAGGTTCTAAGGTACTGAGATGCTAAGGGACTAAGTTTTCAACCTCTACCGCTTTGTACCTTTGCAACTCTATCACTAAAAAACTCAGAATCTTAGTGCCTTAGCACCTCAGTACCTTTAAAATAAGCGGCTCATACGGGAGTCGAACCCGTTTCTCCCGAGAGACAATCGGGAAGGTTAGCCAGTAACCCCAATGAGCCAGTTCCTTCTAGAGAACAAGTGATTTTGGAAGGATTCGAACCTTCGACCATCTGCTTAGAAGGCAGACGCTCTATCCAACTGAGCTACAAAATCATTTCTTTTTTGGCATAAAAAAAGCACCCGATTAAAGGTGCTTTACAAAATTCAACGTGATATAACTATCCTATTGCCTATATTGATGCACCTGCATTGTCAAACGTCCAAGATCGAATCTTGCGTTTAGTGGTAATCCGTATGATATTTTATTTTGTAAAGCCATTTTTTATGCTGTATTATATTTTAAAATTCTTGTTATTATTTGAAACGCTGTGTTTCAATTTTGTTTGGCAAAGATAAAGTCGAAAAAATCATATTTCCAAATATTTTTCAAGATTATTTTTCTGATTATCAACTAGTTATACCTAAAATTAAAACAAAGAAATTCCTGTCCGCAAACTGGTGCAGATCTTTATTTTGTATCAAATGACTGTTACTCATCAGATTACTTTCCAATACTATATTTCTCTATTTTGATTAATCATTAAACATTTTGGTCAATTATTTTTTTAGTTTTTTTTAGTTATGGTTTGTTTTTCTATCATTTTTTGTAATGTTGAGCGAAGTCGAAGTGCTTTTTAAACGAATTCGAAATGGCTAAAAACAAAAAAAGCGCCCTACTTTGAGGACGCTTTTTTATTTTATGATGAGTTTGACTCTAAATTTTACATTTTAATTTCATAAAAATACATATTGCATCCTGATACTTTAGCCGGAAGTGATCCTGCTAAGTGGTCAAAATATTTTGCAATTGAAAGTCTCATCTGTATTTTTATGTTTTTTAATTATGGGAACAAATGTAATATTTTATTTCTTAATTTAACATTTTATAATAAAAATGTTAAAATTATTATTTCTCAAACTTAACTATTAAGCATACGTCTTATCAATCTGACTCAAAATAGTCGGATCCTGAATTTCATTGTCTTTCGCAAACAATAAAACTTTAGACATAACCTCAGCCGATTTTGGATCGTCGTCTGCAAATGGAAGGAACAAACGCCCTCTATGTTGCGAATGAATTGGCAATATCGATAAATATTTACCTGGAACCTGATGTACAACCGCGCTTCCTAAGTGTACGCTGTATTCTGCCAATTGTCCTTTTATGATGGCATGATTTCCAGTAATTTCAACATTTTTAATTTTAAATAAACGAAGTGTTTCTCTTAACAATACGGCTCTCATTTCGATAGAAGAATGGCTCGCTTCTGGATCAACTCCGCCAACATGGGCAACGCTTACCACTAAATCAATGTCGCGCATGACTTCTGAGAAAATCCTCGGATTGATATCTTCAAAAGCAATGTTTTTATAATCTTTTAAAGAATGGAATTCGATAGTTTCTAAAGTCGGACTTTCAACATCTGCTGGCGAAAACCAATCTGCCATTGCATACATTTTTACCTGATAGCCTTCTTTATGGAAAACTTTCTGCAATCCTTCCTCATAATCTACTTTCCAACCTCTTGTTTTCAATAAAGCCAAAGTTTGATTCGGCTGTACTTGATGCCCTGCATAACGTCTTGAAACTGATTTTTCTTTCAATTCATCTGGCGTTGGAACATACAATTCTCTGAAAATCTGTTTAAATGGCTGTTGCAGTTTATTATCGAAACAATATTTCTGGTAATCTACCCAAACATTATTTTTATGTAAATCAAAACAGTGTGCAATTCTGAAAGTCTGATTTTCGTTTAACGAAATCATTTCTCCTAAACCGGTCACTAAACTTCCATCAACATAAAAACCAATCTGATTATCATTAGAAATAAAAACCAATTTCTCCAGATGTTTTGAAATAATTGGATGCTCAAAAAGGTTTTGCATTTCTGCGAATAAAAACTCGTCTCCGCGAATCATACTTTCTTCCAAACCTTTTCTCGAACGTGTCCATTGCTCACGCATGGTTTTTCGGTAATTCGTCAGTTCTAGAATGCCTTTATCTTTTTTGTATTTCGGCGGAATCGATTTTAATTCTTTTCCTGCTTTATAGGTAACCAAATCGGCTTTTCCTTCATTATTGATCACCAAACTTATCGTTACATCATCTAAAACCACTTCGGTTTCTTTTGATAATATATTCTGAACTTGCTTCGTTTCCATTGCCCAAGTCAAACGAACTGGATCTGGATAACCCGCATTTCTAGCTAAGTTTTCCAATGCCACACGAATCGCCAAAGCTTCGCTCGCCTGTTTCATCGAACCAAATTCTTTACTTTCTTTTTTAAACTGCTGTAAATATTCGTAACGCGCCAAAATATCTTTTTCTGGACTTGCTTTACTTAAAGGCACCAATCCGTAAACGCGCAAATAATCTTGATCACGTTTGTCTTTTACTTTGGCTGTAACTTCCCTAATTTTCAAATCGCCTGTAATCGTGTCTGCATATAAACGCGCACGACGGTGGCCGTTTCCGTCTGTTACATATTTAGCCGATTCGTACAGCATTTCCCATTTTGCTTTTCCAAGTTTTTTGTAAGCCGATGTAAACCAATCTTTATCTACAGCTCCATCTTTAAAATCTTGCAAATCTAAAGTCGAAAATCTAGCCGCTTCACTTTCTAATTCTGAATTTGTAGCACTGTAAGATGCCGTTTTGGTATGCGCATGAAACCACCAAATTCCTTCATCAAGACCATTCCAATCCAAATAACTGCTGATAAACTTTTGCCATTGAGGCGCATAAATAGCAGTCTGAATCAATCTTTCTTCAGAGATTTTAGCTTTTTTAATTAAAGCATTAAAGCTTTCTTGTGTATCTGTCTCTAACGGATAACATCTTTTCAATAAGAAACTAAATAATTTCTGTTTCGTTAAATCGGTGTAACTCCACGAGTAAATGTAGCCTTTGTACAAACTTGCTTTGCCTAGCGCTGTAATCAATTCGACCAAACGGTTGGCACCAAAAATCTTCTGGAAACTCTGTACCAAATGCGTTACCGAAGTATTAGAATCTCCTCTTTTAACCTCAACATCCAAAAATGTTTCGCGAATTTTATCTACCATCGAAACTAGGAACGGAAATCTAACCAATAAGTCTTCGCTTCCTTGATTTCTGTAATTTCTGTTTCCGCCCGTTAAAAATGAAATTCTTTCTGGTTCCAAAATACCTTCGTACAATTCACCTTCGGTAATTAACTTTTGTTCAAATGCAGCACTATATAACTGAACGAAAGGTTTGCAGTGCGAAATATTTTTTTCCAGTCCGTTTAACTGTCTCCATCTGTACAGATTCCATATCTTAATTTCTTGTTCTGTAGTTACATATCTTAAGTCAATTCTGTTTAGATAAACATCAAAAAAGTTCTGGCTTTGCCAGCCGTTTCCGTTGTTGTTATTGTAATAATATTCATTTTTACCTGGCACGTATTCAAACTCTTTTACAGATTCTGGAAGATCTGCATACAAAGCGCTACTAGCGTCAATTAAGAAATCTACTTTTTCTTCAAAAGCATATTTTACTTGCAACGCATTCAGAATATTCAGAATCGCATTGTCCCAATCGTAACCTCTTTTGTTTGGGTGCGGCAGTAATTCTTTATAATAAAAAACATGCTTTTCTAGAAAATCTCTCCAGATTTTTCGATCGCAATTGCTTACAAATGTCAGCAAAAACAAATCTCGTTCTACTAGACCTGAATTTTTAAACCATTCTTCCCAAACTTCATACAACGGATAATTGGTTGCAGCCAATTCTGAATTCTTATCTTCTTTTAGATTTTTTAATGGTCTAAAAGAATTCCCCAATAAAACAGTCGATTTGCTGTTATCGTAGTTTTCAATTTCGTATTCGTAATTTCTGTTTTCTTCAAACAATTTATAAAGCTTCGCAATTTCGTCTTTAATATGCGACATCGATTTGGAGAAACCGTACTGATGTTCTTTTACCGCTTTTGCATACACAGAATCTGCTTTTGGTTTTGGCAATTCGTAAACTGAAATTTCATTTGGCGTAAAAAATCCGTAACCGTTTTCTGCGCTTAAAAGATCTCGTTTTTCTGAAGGTTCTAACTGCTCAATAAATTTGGTTTCTTTCTCGGTAATTTTTGGTCTTTGCAGATAATCTTTTACCCAATCGTTAACCTTATCTGTCAGTTTATTATTTTTCTGAAGCTGCAGCATTACGTCCAACATAGACATACGCTGTTCTAAATCGCCTTTTTCTACGGTCTGATTAACAAAATTGACTACTTTCTGATCTTCTTGTTTAATCAGAATCGCTGTTAGATTCTTTTTTAAATTAGAATTTTTACGTTTAAATAATTCCTGAAAAACAGCCAATTCGTCTTCAGTTAAACTCAAATCTTTTAAAACATTAACCGCCGAAGCCACAAGAGATTCTCCTCTGTCTTTTAAAATTCGCAACGCAAAATTTCTTTGAAATTCAGTTGGTTCAGATTTGGTTTGATTGTTTTGATTGCTGTAATACGAATAGCTATAAAAACTTCCCAATAAATTTCTAGTCAGTTTCTCTCTTAAATTGATCGAGAAGCCTTCAAAATGTTGTAAAACCGCTTCTAATCTTTCGGTATTATCGCCCACCAAATTAATTGCTGCGGCATAAAGCGTATCTCTTTCGAACTTTACATTTAACCACGAAAATACTTTTCCTTCAAAAGTTTTTTCTTTCTCAATAATGCTTTGTGCAAGATTGTAAACTTTATCAAAGAAGTTCGGATAATCTGCATTTTCGATATAAAACTTCGATTTTGTATTGGCTTCCAACAAAGCATTCATTCTCGGAACTGCAAATGCCAAAACCTGCAAATTCTCATCTTCTAAAGCTTTAAAATAAAGAGGCATTTCGATATAAGGATCGTTGGTTTCTCCAGCAAACTTCAATGCCAGCGATTTCTTTTCGACCGAACCGTTTTCTAATAATTCATGCAGATACGGAACTGTTTTCTCGACATCCAAAACACCTTGAACCCAAAGCGCCATATAGACTTCGTTATTATTTTTGCTTTTTATGCCAGTCGCAATCATTTCTGGTTTTGAAAAATAACCCGAAGCCAACTCAATAATATTACGAACCGTAGTTTCTTTTTCAGAATCCCAGCCCAAACCTGTCCACGTGTCAATCGCTCTTACAACCGATGAAAAACGAGTCAGTTTATTATCAATAAGTACTTTGATCATATATTGCAAAGCGCCGATACTCGTTTCGTCTAAAGCTTCCAAAATCGTCTGGCGTAAACCTTCCTGACGTTGCGCCGCAAGAAGTAGTTTTTCTACCAACTCCCAATGCTGCTGTTTTTCGCTATTTAAAAGTGCTTTGATGATATTTCTAGACACTTTTCCGTGTGTGTCTTTATTGAAAATAATGTCTTCAAATAATTGAAAAAGTCCTTCTTTACCAGAATCTAATGCAGCAGACCAAACCATGAATTTAGTAATGGTATTTGAAATTTCGGTATCGTAACGAATTTCATCTTCAATACTCAAATTATAATAAAAAGTGGTGCTGTCCTGATAATTGTATTTGTAAGGTCCATTTAGCAAAGAACGCAGAAAATTAATCTGATTAACCAACAGATAACTTTTATGATTTGGTGCTCTAAAAGCTCTTCGCGTATACCCGTTCTGATACATTTTTTGAGGCAATCTGTTCCAAGCTTCTTTTACGTATGCGGCATTTTCTTCACCAAAAAAGTAAAGCAGTAAATCGTAATAGTTTTTATCTTCCCAGATATTCTCTTTTACCAAAGCGGCAAACTTTTCGGCTTCTTTAGAACCAAGCGAAATATAATTGCTGTAATAATTGTCCTGAAGTTTCAAGAGTTCTAGACCAAACTCCGCCACTTCTTTTTTCAGTTTTTTTCCAGAAAGTAATTTAGAAAGCAAATTACTGTTTACAATTTCTTCCAATTCTTTTTTAAATCTCTTAATTGGATTTTCAATTACTTTACTTTTTAATAAATCTTCAATTGTCATAATTTTTATTTTTTTGTGAAAAGTGAAATGTAAATTGTGAAATATTTTTTGTAAAAGCCTAAGTCTAACTTTCACATTTAACAGCTCACGACTAACATTTTAATTCTCACATTTTAAATTTTACGTTTTACGTTTCACATCTAACATCTAACATCTCACAACTAACAATTACCAATAGCTTCCCGCCAAAAACGTAAGCCTAATAAAAGTGATGGATTTGTTTTGAGATAAATCTATTTCCTCGCTTAAAGTTTCCAGCTGATCGTCGCCGTAGAAAACAGCGTACAAACCGTCTTCAAAAGCTACAATGGCATTTTCCTGCGCTTTGGCCAAATCTACTTGATTGTGATTGTACAGCGCGCCAAAACCTACTTTTCCGGTATCGGTAAGAATGGGTAAATAATTTTCTTTGGGAAGATGGATTTTGTCTTCGTCTTCAAACTCAAAGGATGAAGAACGGAACAATTGTACCTGATGGTCAACAATCGATTCTATGAGTTTTTGTGTAGTAATAACAGGATTTTCTATATCCAGAGCGATACTTTTTTCCTGAAGTAACGGATGTTTTTTTCCTAATTGTTTAACTGAGATGCTTATATTCATCTTTATCGGCTTTTATTTTAAAAGGGTAATGTAAGAATTTTAGAGTGATTTGTCCTTAAAATAATGTCTTTTTAATGTTAAAAAATCTAGGAATTAAAAGTACTATTTGATTGTAAAAAAATACCCTGCCAATTGGTATTGGCAGGGTTTGGGTTTTTATTCGGATAATTTACGATTGCTTACACAAGCCTTCTGAATCTGCTTCTCTGAAAATGGCGATAACGTTTCTGCCAGATTACGGCTGGTTCTTAAGCAGCTCAGTATTTTTTGCCTTAAATTGATATCGTCGCCAAACTCTGTATGCATTAATAGCTCGAAGATTTCCTGCAAATACAGGGGCTGTTCTTTGTAATCTCCCTCAAACAATTCGTCTGAAAGGAAATTAATTACGGATGGCACTACATCACGATGTGTTGGTTTTTGATTTTCTTTTGACATTTTCGAAAATATTTAAACGCACGAAGCCCTCATCTTCGGTTGTGTCAAAACACTACAAGGAGTGGAATTAGGGCTATCACTAGCTCCAGCAACGTGAATGAGGGCTCGTTATGTTAACTTAAAATTTAAGTTTCGGATTACTCCTTGTATAGTATTTTGACTTTACAAAGATATATTTTTATTTTAAAAAGAAAGAAAAAACTTACTTTTATTTGTTTTTTTGAATTATAATGCTAAATTTATATTGAAAACAAAGATAGATATTAATTTGCGGTGTAATTGTTTTTTGTAACCTAGCAGTAAAAATTATTGAAATGGAAATAAAATTTAAGTTGAATATATAATTTTCAGAATAAAACAAATTTCAGAAAAACATAAAAAAATCATTACTTTTGCGCGAGATGAGTCAATCTGATTACATAAAAGATATTGCTAAATATGGTCTTGAAAATGATCAGGAGAAATTATTGTCTGCTTTGAACGAATTTATTGATTATTCAAAAAAAAGCAAGAAAGTAAATTTTGCTATTCAATTACAATCTATATTAAAAGAATCTATTCGTGAACAAAAAATCAGTACTCTTACAAAAGTAGGTACTGAATCATACTTTAATAGAATCGAAGATCGTGAAACTGGCGATCTCATTTTAGAAAAACTTACCTCTGACTACAAACTTGAAAACATTATTGCAGATAATAATGTTAGCGAAAATTTAAATCATTTCATAGAGGAGCACCATAAATCAGATGTCTTAAAAAAATTTGGTTTGCCTATTGCTAATAAGTTATTATTACACGGTCCATCAGGCTGTGGAAAAACTTTAGCTTCATACGTCGTGGCTGGAGAACTTAAAAAAATGATGGTAGTTGTTAATCTTGGAGCAATTGTATCATCTAAACTTGGTGAAACTAGTAAGAATCTTTCAAAAATATTTCGAAAAGCAGCTTCTGAAGATTGTATAATTTTTATTGATGAATTTGATTCTTTAGGAAAAATTAGAGATTATAGTCAAGATCATGGAGAAATGAAAAGAGTAGTAAATACAATTCTACAATTGTTTGATTATTTACCTCAAAGTAGTATTGTCATTGCTGCAACTAATCAAAAAGAAATGCTTGATGATGCCTTATTAAGAAGATTTGACTTTTCTATTGGATTTAATTTACCAACAGAAAAAGAAATAAAAGAACTAATTTCCTTAACTCTAAAAAATGGTAATTTTACTTTTGACAACAAAACAAAGGCAAATACTCTAATAAAAAAATCGATTGGACTTTCTTACTTCAGCATTCAAAAAACTTTAGTTACTGCAATTAAAAGAAGCCTATTTGCAATAGAAAACCCAGAACTAACATTGAATGCAAAAATTAATACTTCTATTTGGGAAAATTTAATTGAGACAGAAAAGAAATCTATGAATATTTAATAATTTTCTGCTTCAAGATCTAAATCACTAATTACATTTAAAGAATTAATAAGTTGCATTTCTTCATATAATCTATTTGAAGTTTTATTTTTGTACGGAAGCTCTTCTATTGTTGTAACCAATGAAAATTTCACTGGTGCCTTAAGCAATTTTTCTTTGTCAATTGAATCTAAAAGTTTATGTAACTTAGAGTTTATTGCAATTTTAACCTTTATATTTCCATCTTTGTCAATATTCTTTTTAAGAAATTTAAGAGTTAGTTTAAATTTAACCTTTTGTGAATTACTTAATACTTTAGGTTTATAATAATAATCCTGTGACCAAGAATTCTTTAGTTTGATGTTTTCCATCTTATTATAGTTAATACCTAAAGATTGAGCAGGGAATCCGTTTGGGTTTGTTAATATCCTACCATTTATATCTTTTTTATAATCTTCCAATGGTATATTATCAAAGAAACCAAATGCAATATGTATTGGACAATAGGTAAATTGGCTTTTATTTAAAGGTAAAAAGCTAAAACATAAAGTTGAAGTAAATTCTAATATTGATTGAGAATTCATCAAATCCAATAAATAAGCAGGTAATTTTAGAGAAAAACTTTTAATTGTTTCTGGTACGATCTCATCTTCCAAAATAAATGTTATTCTATCTCTTGAAGAATTTATTGCAAATTCCTCATTAGGGAAACCATTTCCAATAATTGAGTTTTTTATAGTTTCTATTTCAGAATTTATTTCATCAGTTTCAGAAGAATTAATTATCAATGCTTTTATTGTTTGCATATTCTTTGATAGCTCAGGATATTTTTTAAGTATTCTAGCTGCTAAATTGGCTACAAAAGGAGATGAATAACTTGTGCCTATTTCTTTACTGAAAAAAGTCCCTCTTTCTATCGTTAAAACTTTTAAACCAGTTTTATTAATATCTAACCAATTATCATAATCACCTCCATGAGAAATTACATCAGGTTTAAATAATAGTTTATTTGTTCTTTTATGATTTAAGTTCCCTTTTATATCTTTAAAAATTTTCAAATCCCAATTTATATGAAACGTTCTACTATAAATAGCAGGAACTAAACCCAAAGGAGTTATTCTCTCATATTCATTTTCTTCTAAATTTGATGCATAAGCTCCAACTGTCAAATTATTCATACTTTCTGCCGGACTACAGAGATTGGTATTCTCAGACATAAAATGTAAGGGAAATAGAGATTTATTAGTAGTCGCATCTAAAAAATGTTGAGAATCTCTAACATTTGAAATTGAAATAAAAATGAGTATATTTAACTCATGCGATAATTTATCTAATGCAAATGCATAGCTAGACATGCATTCATTATGCTTTTTACAAGCATCATATCCAATTGTAAGAGTAAAAATTTGAACATTATATTCTAATTTTGCTCTTCTGATTAATTCCACAACTTCACTTTCAAATATTTGACCGGAGTTATTATCTAATGTTTTAATGCTTAAAAGCTTTGCATCAGCTTCAAAATTCCCAACATGATTTGGATATAATTTATCTCCTAATGCAGCGATTGTTGCAACAGCCGTACCATGATCAACATTATCAATAAATGACGATGTACTTGTAAGGTTAAATGAAGCATCATTAATGATTATAGAATTTAATGGAGATTTGTTTTCAATTCCTGTATCTATAATGCCAATAATTGGCAAATTAGCATCACTATTTATAATTTCAAAACCATATGATTTATCCGCTAAATTATAAATATTAGGTCTAACAAAACCTGAGCTATAGGAATTAACAGATTGTATAACATCAAAATTATCAACTATTTCTATAACTGTATTCTCATCAACGTTAATTATCTCGATAACATTTAATTCCACATTGTTCTTGAATTCAATACGATTTTTTTCAAGATAATTAATCAGTCTATTTTCTATCTTATTTTTAATTGAGTCAAGCTCCAATGAATCAATCAAACTTATTATCAAATGATTTTTAAAAGTTTTGCAATCAATTATTAAATCTCTAGACAAAAAGTCGAAATCTTTAATGAATTTTACGTTTAGATCGTATTCAGGATTATTATGATCTTCTGTGTTTATGAAAATTTCTAATTGCTTTACAAAATTGTTAAATCTCTCATAATTAGAAATAGCAAAAATAGCTTTTGTATTCCAATCAAAATAAGCAATTATATCAAGTCCGAAAACTGACCTATAAATATTTTCAAATTTAGATGAATCAAAAATATCATGGAAGGTGATTGTAATTAATTCAATTACCTCAGGCATAGCAATTGTTTTTCTTATTGCTCTATCTTTTCTTTTCTTATTAAAACTGTTTAACGATCTTATAAAATCTTCTGTTTTTGGCGTATAATCTTTTTCTATCTCGAGATTCTCTTCTTCAATTTCAGTAGAATTTGGATTATATCGAGATTTTTGTTTGAAAATAACGACGCCCTCTTGAGGATTTTTAAAATAAAGATGCTCTTTTTTCATAAGTACTTTTTAAATCGAAAAACAAATTCAGCTAAAATCCATCTGCTTTTCACCTGACAAATAACTAAAATTTTTCTGATTAAATAATATTTTATCAATCTATTTTTTATTTGCAAAACTCTATCGTGTTAATTTCGTTTAAATAACATTAATTTTCAAAAATGCCTAAAATTTGACAAGATATTTTACGGTTTTCCATAATCATAATAATTATTAAACTATTACTACCCCTCAAATATATACAAACAAAAAGCCTTCAAACCAAGTACAAACCCCTGATTTAAAAGCCAACAAATAGTCTTTATAATTAAAATCTAAATCCCAAAAAAGCTTTTAGAATTTCGAGTCGTTTCCTCCGCAACTTTACCTAAAGTAATTCCTTTAAACTGTGCAATTGTTCCGGCAACATACGGCAGAAAAGCGGGTTCGCAACGGCGTTCGTGGTATTTCTTCAAGAGGCTGTTCGGGACATTTTTAGGAAGCATAAACGGCGCATCGGTTTCAATCATCATTCGGTCGAGCGGTACGTACTGAATGACTTCTTTTAAATGGCTGAAACGCTTGGCATCTGAAATAGCTCCCGTAAAACCCAGATAAAATCCGTTATCGAGATAGGTTTTGGCTTCTTGCAACGTTCCCGTAAAACAATGTACAACGGCTTTTGGCAATTGCGGTAAATAGTCTTTGGTAATATTCATAAACGAATTAAAAGCACTTCTTTCGTGCAAAAACAAAGGTTTCTGTACTTCGATCGCCAATTCTAATTGGGCTTTGTAACATTCTTCCTGTTTGTTTCGGGGCGAAAAGTCACGATCAAAATCGAGTCCGCATTCGCCAACAGAAACTACGTGTTTCAGTTCTAATAATTTCCTGAGTTTCGAAATACTCTGCGCATCAAAACTCTTCGCATCATGCGGATGTATGCCCGCCGTAGCGTACAACACGCCCGGATATTGCCTCGCAATCTTCGCAGATTCTTCGCTATTTCGTACGCTGGTGCCTGTGAGTATCATTTGCGATACATCGGCGTCGAGCGCGTCTTGTACGACATCGTCTATGTCGTTTTGGAATTGTTTGTTGGTTAAATTAATTCCGATATCTATATATGTTTTCATTTTTTTGTTTTTTGCCACGAAGGCACTAAGACACAAAGTTTTTTTATTCTTTGTGTCGGTTATTATTGTTTTAAGTTGCTAAGGTTCTGAGATACTAAGATACTAAGATGCTAAGTTTTTCTTTTTAATCTCGCAAAGTCGCAAAGTTTTTGTTTCACGCAGATTTTCCAGATTCTAGCTGATTTAAAATGATTTTTTTAATAATCTGCGAGCATCTGCTTAAATCTTTTTAAATCTGCGTGAAAAAATCTTTAACCACGAAGTTTGTCATCCTGAGGAACGAAGGATCACATCCAATATTCCTCAAAGAGAATCGCCAATCTTTGTAGAGTTTCTTGTGTGATCCTTCGTTCCTCAGGATGACAAACTGGGCGTTAGACGCACTGCTGTGCGCCTCTACACTGAAAACCGAGACCGAGACTGATCACTAAAAACACACCTCTACACTGAAACTGCGACCACGACTGAACACTAAAAAACTGATCACTGACCACTAGTCCTCACGGCTCCCATCATCTGCCATTCTCACCAATTTCGGAGTAAACTTCGCCACAACGTCCACTAAATCCTGTTGCGCTTCCATAACCTGATTGATATCTTTATACGCCATTGGGGCTTCGTCCAAACCTGCTCCGATAAGCGTAACGCCATGATCTTTCAGGATCGATTTCATTTCGGATTGTGTGATGTTTTTTATGGCTTGGGTTCTGCTCATTTGTCTTCCTGCTCCATGCGAAGCCGAATTAATGGCGTTCTCCTCGCCTTTTCCTCTCACCAAAAATCCCGGTGCGGTCATACTTCCCGGAATGATTCCCATAACGCCTTTTCCGGCTGGGGTTGCTCCTTTTCTATGTACGATCACTTCTTCGCCGTTCCAGATTTCTTTCCAGGCGAAATTATGGTGGTTTTCGACTTTGGCTAAAATCGTTGCACCTAGAGCACGTTCCATTTTGTTATGGATAATCTCGTGACAAGCCGAAGCGTAATCTCCCGCCAAATTCATCGCCAGCCAATATTCTTGTCCTAATTGTGAATTCATATCTAAATACGCTAAGTTTTTTGCCACTTCTGGAAGTTTACATTCGTCTTTGGCTATTTTAGTATAATGTCCTGCAATGGTTGCTCCCATTCCGCGTGAACCAGAATGCGTTAACAAAGCGACGTATTTTCCTTTTGGGATATTCAAAACCGCATCGTCTTTTGCAAATTCCATGATTCCGAATTCCACAAAGTGATTTCCACCACCTGAAGATCCTAATTGCGACCAGGCTTTATCTTTCAAATTCTTCACAAACGGATTCATATTGAACGTTTCGTTCTCTAAAACCGCATGATCTGATTTGTACTGACCGTGAAACCCGTGACCTGCTCCAAAAATAGAATTCGCAATTAATTCTCTTTTGAATTTAGCTTCGTTTTCAAAGTAAAAATCTTCTGGAATATCATAAACCGACAACGCCATTCTACACCCAATATCAACTCCAACACCATACGGAATAATGGCATTTTTTGTCGCCAAAACTCCGCCAATTGGTAATCCGTAACCTTGGTGCGCGTCTGGCATTAAAGCGCCCGCAACCGTAACAGGCAGTTTCATGGCAACTTCCATTTGCTTTCTGGCTCCGTCTTCGATATGATCCAATCCGTAAGCCGAATACGCATTCGGATTTTCATTTAAAGCAATAAAATCTTCTGGTTTTTCATTCGATTTTTCGATCAAAGCAACAGCCAGTTTGCTGAAGATTTTATCGTCTATATAATTCTCCGGAGTTTCTAAGACGTTTTTGAAATTGGTAATCATTTCGTCTCTTGTGAATCCGTTTCTTTTGCTGTTTATTTTTAAGGCAATTCCAATTATTTTTCCTTCTGGAAATCCTAATTCTAATATATCTGTACCGTTTATTTGTGTTTTCATTTTTCTTTCTTTTTTGATAGTACAAAGGTTAAATGCTACTGCGCAGTTATTTTGCGTAGACATATTTAATTCTAAGTTTTTTGCTCTACGGAGAGATAGTTCTCGCAAAGTCGCAGAGTCGCAAAGTTTTTTTTGCCACAGATTAAAGGATTAAAATGATTTTTTTCTCATTTTTTGTCATCCTGATTTCTATGATAAAACCAAATCTTTTTCATAAAAGGTTTGGTTTTTTATTACCGCAAAAACTCGATGGATTATTTTGTTTCTCACGGCATTTAAAACACTCATTTTATTTTTTCCT